>JBGTLE010000126.1:0-6474 GCA_041744295.1 Pyrinomonadaceae bacterium
GCGCAACCCACAGATCCACGATGTCTATCGTATCAACGTGAACACTGGCGAGATGCAGATGATTGCCGAGAATCCCGGTAACTACACCGGTTGGGGCACAGACTGGGACGGAAAACTCCGCATCGCGGTAACCACGGATGGCGTGAATAACACGCTGATGATGCGCAAGACCGAAGCCGACAAATTTGCGCCAGTGGTCACTACCAGCTTCAGAGAAACCATCACGCCCTTAGTTTTCACGGCTGACAACAGCCAGGTCTATGTCGCGACAAATATCGGGCGCGACAAGATAGCCATCGTGAAGTACGACATCGACAATAAGAAGGAGTTGGAGAAGATATTCGACCACCCCGAAGTCGACGTAACTAATCTTCTCAGCTCGCGCAAGCGCCGCACGATTACCGGCGTCTCTTACGTCACCGCCAAAACTAATTACCATTTTATTGACAAGCAGCGAGGCGACCTGCAGAAAGATCTCGAGCGTCGTTTGCCGGGCTATGAAGTGCGTCTGGCCGGTTGCAATAAAGAAGAGGACAAGTGCCTGGTGCGCACGTTTACAGATCGATCACTCGGCGCTTACTACTTTTACGATCTGAAGTCGAAAGCCATCCGCAAGCTCGCTGATGTAAGCCCCTGGCTGAACGACCAGGATCTGGTTCCCATGAAGCCTATCAAGTATCAGAGTCGCGATGGCCTGACCATTAACGGCTACTTGACTCTTCCGAAAGGCGTGGCGGCCCGCAATCTGCCCGTGGTCGTGAATCCACACGGTGGTCCATGGTTTCGCGACTCCTGGGGCTACAACCCGGAAGTCCAATTTCTGGCGAATCGCGGGTATGCCGTGCTGCAAATTAATTTCCGCGGCTCGACCGGATACGGACGCAAGTTCTGGGAAGCCAGCTTCAAACAATGGGGCAAGGCGATGCAAGACGACATCACCGATGGTGTCCAATGGCTAATCAAGGAGGGGATCGCCGATCCCAAACGCGTTGGAATTTACGGCGGGAGTTACGGCGGCTATGCCGCGCTGGCGGGACTCACTTTCACGCCGGATCTTTACGCCGCCGGAGTTGATTACGTGGGGGTGTCAAACATCTTTACATTCATCAAAGCCTTCCCACCTTACTGGAAGCCGTATCTGGAAATGATCTACGAGATGGTTGGACATCCGGAAAAAGATAAAGACTTGCTGACAGCGGCTTCTCCTGTTTTCCACACTGAGAAGATCAAAGTCCCGCTGTTGATTGCCCAGGGCGCCAACGATCCACGCGTCAACAAGGCGGAATCGGATCAGATGGTAGCGGCGCTGAAGGCCCGCGGCATTGATGTGCCTTACATCGTGAAAGCCAACGAAGGACACGGCTTTGCGAATGAAGAGAACCGCTTTGAGTTTTACCGGGCCATGGAAGAGTTTCTCGGCAAGCATTTGGGTGGCAGAGTCGAGAAGATCGGTGAGTCAGCGCCGTAAGCATTCCAGGGATCTAAACGCTGAAAGCGTTGGACTAATTCCAGCCCAGGGTTTGCTTTGAAACCCTGGGTTTAGAAGCTCATTAACGGGCTTTTCGCAACTCCAAAGGAGTCGCACATTGATGACCAGTATATGGTTCGCACTATTGCAGCTTCCCAAACCATCCGCGCCGCTCCATCCACTTCGCAAACTCGAGTACAGGTGAAACCGTAAAGGCCGCAACGATGATGATTACCCAGTCTGTCAGTGTGAGCCCGAACGTGCCGAAGGTCCTTTCCAGGATTGGGACGTAAATTATCAGGCCAAGCATTACCAGCTCCCAGATAATGGCCAGGTTGAGCCACTTGTTCGCAAAGGGATGGCGCAGCACGGAATGGCGATCGGAGCGGAAGTTGTACGCCTTGAAAAACTGGATCAGAACGAGCGAAACGAACGTCATAGTCATCGCCTCTTGCACGCTGCGGCCGGAGTTCAGAGCCCAAACGAAGAGACTAAGATTAACTAACGTGGACCACAGTCCTCCAACCAGCATGAGCATGACGACGGGCCTGGTGAAGATACCGGTGCGGGGGTCGCGCGGTGGTCGCTGCATCAGATCTTCCTCCGGCGGATCAACAGCGAGAGCCAGAGCTGGGAGGCCATCGGTAGCAAGATTGACGTAGAGGATTTGAACTGCAGACAACGGCAGTGGCAATCCCGCCAGAGTCGCGCCCGCCATCAGACCGATCTCGCCGACGTTCGACGACAACAGGTACATCAAATATTTCTTGATGTTGCTGAAGATGCCACGGCCTTCTTCCACAGCCGCGACAATTGAAGCGAAGTTATCATCAGTAAGCGTCATCGCCGCCGCTTCCTTGGAAACGTCAGTGCCGGTGATGCCCATCGCTATTCCGATGTCCGCTTTCTTAAGCGCAGGAGCGTCGTTCACGCCATCACCTGTCATCGCGACGATCTCGCCACGCTTTTGCAGGGCCGTGACTATGCGCAACTTATGCGCGGGAGAAACGCGCGCACAAACCTCAATCGACTCAATCTCGCGCTCCAGGGCCTCATCATCCATCGCCTCGAGTTCGGGACCAGCGACAATCCGTCCGTGCTTGCTGATGCCCAGTTCTTCTGCGACAGCTTTAGCAGTCACCGGATGGTCACCGGTGATCATGATCACCTTGATTCCCGCTTGCTCGCATTCGTGAACTGCAGCTCGCGCTTCCCGCCTCGGAGGATCAATCATGCCGACGAGTCCGAGGAGCGTCATATCTTGGTCGGCAACGTCCGTTGAGGTGTCGCGCTTACGGGCCACCGCCAGAACCCTGAGTGCTTCTCCAGCCATCTCACGAGCAACTTCCAGGACCTCTGTCCGGCGAGTCTCGTCCATTGGCCTTTTGCCGTCTGCGGTTAACTCAAATGCGCACGCCTGAACAATCACTTCCGGAGCTCCCTTGGAGTAAGCCGTCATGCCGTCGGGAGTTTCGTGAAGAGTAATCATGCGCTTGGTCTCGGCGCTGAAAGGAATTTCTGAGACGCGTGAAAATTGCGCCTCAAGTTCCGCTTTGTCGAGACCAGCTTTGGCTGCCATCACCACCAGCGCGCCCTCGGTCGGGTCGCCTTTGATCTCCCACTTGTCACCTTTTTCATTCCGTTCGAGGCGCGCGTCGGACGAAAGAGCTGCGGCGCGCAAGAGCACCAGGATCGGTTCATTCGGCTCGACCTCGGTTCCGTTTAGTGAAAACTTACCGTGTGGCTCGTAACCCCTGCCTGAAACTTGCAGCATCTGCCCACCGACAAACAACCGACGGACGGTCATCTCGTCACGTGTCAGGGTGCCGGTTTTGTCTGAGCAAATAACCGACGTACTTCCCAACGTCTCAACCGCAGGCAGTCGACGCACGAGCGCATTTCGTTTGACCATTCTCTTAACGCCGAGAGCAAGTGAGATGGTAACGACGGCGGGAAGAGCTTCGGGAACAACGGCGACCGCCAGGGCTACACCGAAGATGAGCATTTCTACAAACGGTTGGCCACGAAACACACCGAGCGCGACGATTACGAGGACCAAAGCGAAAGAAACCCGCGCCAGTGTCTTGCCAACTCGATCGAGATTGAGCTGCAAGGGCGTCTTCGCTGTATCGACGCTCTCAAGCAATCGGGCGATCTTTCCAAACTCCGTTGCCATTCCCGTGGCCACAACGACGGCGCGTCCACGCCCATAGGTCACGACCGTACCGGCGTAGGCCAGATTTTTCCGGTCGCCGGTTGGCAGTCGCTCGTCTTCGAGTGCTCTTGTGTGTTTTTGAATGGGAGCTGACTCGCCAGTCAGCGGGGCTTCTACTGTTTGCAGGTTCACGGCCTCTATCAACCGCGCATCGGCAGGTACTTTGTCTCCCGTTGCCAGCAGAATAAGATCGCCCGGAACCAGCTCGAGCGCATTAATTCGAAGTTCGCGCCCCTCACGAATGACGGTCGCGGTGGGTGCGGCCATTTCGCGCAAAGCCTCGATGGCGCGTTCCGCCCGGTACTCCTGCACGAATCCGAGCACCACCGCAAATAGAACGATGACCGTGATTGCAATTGCCTCAACACCGTGGCCCAGGAAAGCCGAGAGCGCCGTAGCAAATAAGAGGATGATGATCAGTACGTTCTTGAACTGTTCCAGAAGGATGGTCCAGGGCGAGATCCGGGCAGCAGCCTGAAGCTGGTTTGGGCCGTACTCACTCAGACGGCGTTCGGCTTCAGCCATGGATAAGCCGCGGGGGTTGAACTCCAGCTTCTCGAAAGTTTGAGCGACGCTCAGTGTGTGCCACTGCTGGGGAGCGTCAACGTTTTTCTCAGGCAAGACATCCACCGACATTGGTTTAGACCCCTCTCGAAACTTTTGCTTGGGCAATACCACTCGTGGCGCGCGCTACTTCAACAGAGCAGCGCGCCTCCTGCGCAACTGCCGATGAGACGCTGCCGTGCAGGAGGTGTTGAAACCCGTGTATATCCCTGGTGCCGACAAAGATAGAATCGGCGCCCCACTGGTCTGCCTCCCTGCTGAGAATGTGAGCCGGGTCACCCTCCTTGCTGACCTCAGCTGTTGTCAGACCCGCCTGGCGCAATTTCTCAGCAGCGATATCGCACGCCCCAGGACTCAATAGAGAATGCGCTGTGATTAAGCGCGCTTCGCTACCCTCGGGCCATTGGCGCGACGCCACCGCGTCGACGGCCACTTCAGAGTCGTGCGAACCGTTAAACCCAATCACGATTCGAACCGGTCCGATGCGCCTTTCCTCCGCACACCTGGCTACGCGCACTGAGCAGCGAGCTTCGTAAAGCACCCTCTGAGAAACACTACCCAGGATGAGACGACCACCCACTAGAGAGTGCCTATGAGATCCGACGACAATGAGGTCCGCCTCAACGCGATTAGCCATCTCGAGTATGGCCCAAGCGGGCGAATCGCACCGCACCTGACTGCTTACACTCCATGCCGGAAAGGCTGCTTTAACTCGCTCGGCACCTCGGTCGGCCAGGATTTGTGCCTCCATGATAGCCCTCTCCGCGCGTGCTTTAGCGTGTCGCTCAACCTCTGGGATGCGGACTGCCGGCGGGTCATCAGCCCGCAGTTCGTTATCGGCTGGAGGAACAATGATGTCAGACACGGTCAGGACTACTGCCTCGACGGCCGGCGGTAGTCCGGCGCGTCCTAAATCTGCAAGAGCCGCATCGGAGCAGCTTGAGCCGTCGTAAGCGATCAATACTTTCGAGATCTTTTTCATCATCCACCTCCTTCTCAAGGTCAGCAGACCGTAATACTGGCGTGCAGAGATCCATCAACGTGAAGTAAGACGCTTACCACACTGAGGTTGCGATTTACTGCTAATGACTGAGCGCTGAAGATGATTGGGCACCGAACGAGGCAATAGCGCGACGATCCAGGTCGGGATCAAAGCGCCAGTCTTTAGGGGACGGCAGAACCTCGAGCACCTTCTATTCCTTTCGCACATCACGCAAGTAGTACTTGCCGCGATCGCGCTAAAAGAAAAAAGACCCTTGCGCGCCGCGTGAGCCGCAAAAGGTCTTGGTCGTCGAGCTACTTTGCTCTACCCGATGTGCCGGATGCCCCAACGAGGGACACCGTGTTGACGGCTCAGCGGACCATTAAAAGCAGGCAACCTACTCCCCTTTTGATTGCCGTCATTCTACAACTGTGCCAGCGAGAACTTCAACCAGCATTTTTGAGAACAGGCGGTAAGCATCACCAATGGAACAACCACGACGACCAACCGCTTTGCACAAAAAGTCGGTACATCGTTACGAGGCTTTCATCTCGTTCACCCCCAACCTTCAGTAGTGCTCGGTTAGGGTGTTGGTCGGACCGTACAGTGGCAATGAAGTCAGTACCGAACCGAAAACAGTCTGGTTCTTGCGAATGAAGACAACGTAATTAACGAGCAAACAAACAACCGCCGAAAGCGCGAGCAGGACAAAACCGATTGCATAGCCTCCGGTCGCGTCACGGATGACTCCCAGGACGAGCGGCGGGAAAAATCCTCCCAGCCCACCAAACGCCCCAACCAATCCAGTGACTGTTCCGGTCTCTTTGGGAAAATGTTCAGGCACCAGTTTGAAGACCGCGCCATTGCCAAGACCAAGGGCCGCTGCCGTTCCAGCGCGCCTACGGTGAAGGTCGGCATGAAAGGACAGCCCATCAACGATCCCAGCACGGTGATGGCGATGAAGACTCCGACCAATACGCGCGAGCCACCCCAGCGATCGGCGAGCATGCCGCCGATCGGACGCATCAGGTCGCCAGCAGCACGAAACCGGCCGCCATGACGATAACCACAGCGCCAACACCGGAGCGCCAAAGACTGCCAGCGACTGGCCGATGTTTCCCATCCCAAACACGCCGACTCAGCGTCTGAAGGTTAGGGACCATAAAAAGCTTTGTGGAAAAAACCTGTCACTCAAGATCTGTCCAGCAGGTAACGCGAGAGAACAATCGCCCAGCAATCATCAAC
>JBGTLE010000127.1:0-24792 GCA_041744295.1 Pyrinomonadaceae bacterium
GATGATGAACAAAGGCCGCAACCTGTTTCGTCTCATCCGCTCGGCGAAAATTTGCCTTCGTGCCCTGATACTGGCGAAAGGGATGTAACTCAGAGACAAAAAACTTGCCGCTACTGACCAGACAGCGGGCGGCCTCTGCAAAGACAAATCTCAGATCTTCGATGTGTTCCAACACAAGATTGCAGACGATCAGATCCGCGAATTGACTTTCGCAGGGCCAGGGCTCTGTCAGATCGGCGGAGAGAAAGGTGACGTTGTCGAAACCCTTCACCTTCCCTCGGGCTCTCGCAAGCATCGCCTCAGCGAAATCGAGGGCGAGCACACGGTCGCCCATGCCGGCCAGCAAAACAGTGTTCTTGCCGGTTCCACAGCCAAGCTCGAGAATTGAAGTAAAGCGTTCGCTGCCTTCGCTGCCAAAATGTCGCTCGGTCACCCTCTGATCCAGATCGCGTGTCAGGTTTCGGTCCCCATCGTAAGTTGAGGCCCAATCCGAATAAGCGTCTTGCACTGTTTCCGTTAGCGGAATCGGTCCAATGGTCTCGATTCCCAAACTTCGGGTGAGGCGCAGCGCAGTCTCAAGAGGCGGGAGGATTGTCGTATCTATAGTGAGCGAGTCTTTTGGGATTCCGGGAGTGACGAAGGCAGCGGCTCGGTTGAGTGCTCGAAATTGATCGATTGAACTCAGCTTCCCAAACTTTTTGCGCGAAGGCGCGACGATGCGACGCTCCAATTCTGCTTCACTACAAATCAATTCTACAAACACCAACTCGGCGCCGCCGGCTTCCGCAATCTGCCGCACCTGACCGATAAAATCAGAAGTGACGGTGCGGTCTGGCGCAAAAGTAAAGATCATTCCGGGGAGCTTCTCTCGCACGGCCAGCGCGAACGTCTCGAGCCAGACTTTCTCCCTCAGCTTCACGAACCCTTCAGAACCAAACTCAAAGACTGCCGTGGCAAGATCCACGGCGAGGTGGTTGTGAAAGACTTTGAACGATGTGAGTTTCGCGAGCGCTTGCGCGACGGTTAGTTTACCGACGCCGGGTAAGCCATGGAGGAAGATTAGTTGCACTGGCGTAGTCTCAGGTATCGGGTCTCAGGTCTCAGGTCTCAGGTCTCAAATCTCAAATAATCTCAAATCTCAGATCTCAGATCTCAGATCCGATATTGTAAAAGTATGAGGTCAGTACCACCTCGCGGTAGCGGGTGGGGGATCACCCAAACAAAATGAGCAGAAACAAAAGGCCACGTGACCCCTCATCACGCGATGGTTGAGCCTGAACTATCCCCCACCCGCTGCCGCGAGGTGGTACTGACTACATGACTTTTACGCAGCCCTAGTTTGCAGAGCTCAAACTGCATCACTACCACTCTCTTCAACTTTATTGACACCTTCTTTCCTACTTAATAAGATGCGGGCCCACATTTAGTTATCTGTCAGCAACGAATTTTTTCGTCCATGCCCCGACCAGTTTACTGTTGTTTGGAGGCCTCTCCAATGCGACTCGAGTTGTCCCATTAGCTAATAAGCGACAGGAGAAAACTATGCATAACGCTTCGCTTCGTGCCTTTGCAGTGCGGCTCAAAGGACTGAGTATTTGTCTACTCGTTGTACTTTCAATGTCAGTAGTTGCTTTCTCCCAAACTCAAATAACCTCCGGCACCATTCAGGGGACTGTGCTGGATGCCAATGGCGCCGCAGTTCCGGGCGCGTCCGTAGAAGTCAAAAACCTCGGAACTAATCTGGTAAGAACTGCGAGCACGGATGAAGAGGGCCGTTTTGTCATGCTGCAGTTGCCGTCGGGCAGATACAGCGTCAGTGTCGCCAAGCCCGGCTTCGCTACGATGGTAATGGAAAGAGCAGACTTGACGGTGGGCCAGGCGATCAACATTCCCGTCACGATGAAAATCTCTCAGGTTGACGAACGGGTAACGATCACCGCAACGCCGACCGTAGACACGATCAAGACCGAGTCGAGCACCACAATCAATGCAGAGGCGGTAGAAAACACTCCGATTCTCGGTCGCAAATTCGAGGATCTGCTTACGCTCACGCCTGGCGTCAGCGTGGTCCAGGGCCCAGACGGCGATGAGATCACGTTTGCTGGACAACGCGGAGTATTCAATAACGTCAGTCTTGATGGCGGCGACTATAACAACGGCTTCTTTGGGGAACAACTCGGTGGCCAACGCGCCGCTATCGACATCACTCTCGAAGCAGTCAAGGAGTTTCAGGTGGTGGCAACCGGAGCCAGCGCCGAGTTTGGGCGCACCGCCGGAGGCGTCATCAACGTCATTACAAAATCAGGCACCAACGATGTACATGGAAGCGTCTTTCACTTTCAACGTCTCGAGGCGCTGACCGCTAATGCTTCCGATGGCAAGCCCTTGACCGATTTTCGACGCGAGCAATTTGGCGGAACCATCGGTGGTCCAATTAAGAGGGACAAGGCCTTCTTCTTCCTGGCATTCGAGGGCATTCGCGAAAAGCTGACACGGGGAAACTTAAGCGAACAGTTGGGTGATGTTCCCTGCCCCGTCCCCGCCCCCACTATCGTGGCCAACGAGGCTCTTATTGCCGGCAACACAGACTGCCAACGGCTGGCGTTGATCAATTTCATTCGCGCGCGGACAGGCCAGGAGGAAGGGTTGCCGATATCGCGCCCGATTCGAAACTATTCGTTTCTCGGGAAAGTTGACTGGCACCTAAATGGCGCCAATCACCTGGCGGTCTCTTATAACTTTGACTACTCGAATAATACGAACCAAACCTTCGACGTACAGACTTATGGCAACTCAGCAAACGGAATTGAAGGGCCATCGAAGATAAACGTCGTCAACGTCAACCTCTTCTCCACGATCTCGCCGACAAAAGTAAACGAAGCGCACTTCTCCTACTCCCGGGAACTTCGGCCACGCAATGCCGTCACGTCGAACATTGCTGCCGATACGGGAATCGGGTTCGCACCAAGTTTCAGGTTTGGTAATCCCTTCTTCCTGCAGCCCAACGTGGACGAATTGCTTTGGCGTACACACCTTAAAGACAACATAACCATCGTCTCTGGTAATCACACGATTAAGGCCGGCGGCGAATGGCTGCACAGCTTGAACGATCAGGTCTTCCGAGGATTCTTTACCGGACGCTACTTGTTCGATTCCGTCACCGGATTCCTTCGCTATGCGTCGCCGCAAGCCGCGGGCGGCTTTGGGCCCACGGTGTTGGAATGTGTCGATGCAACCGGCGTGACAACGTGGAGAACTTCGGGACTTGGTGAAGCCTGTCCGGCCGGCTTCAACGTAGCCGGTCCACTCCTGTTGTATTTGCAGAACGGAATCGATACCGGCATTCCGGGCCTGCCGCCTCCGGGCGCCTCTACCATTACCAATGATGATTATGGTTTGTTCATTCAGGACAAGTGGCAAGCGAGATCAAACCTGACGCTGAACTTCGGCTTGCGCTGGGAAGCGCAAATCTTTCCCGAGCCGATAATTCCGCCGTCGCAAACCGCTTATGCATCGTTGCTTAACAATCCGAATTTCCCTTCGGACGGAACGCTTCATAGTCCGAAGAAGCAGTTTCAGCCACGCGTTGGATTCGCTTGGGATCTTTCCAAGAAAGGCACGTCAGTGCTGCGCGGGAGCTATGGTATTTACTATGGTCGTCAGAACATGTTGTCGCAGGTTGGCTCAATTACAGATAACGGAGCCCAGCAGTTCGGCATCGTCTGCGCGACGACTTTCGCGCCTACCTGCTTTGGCAATGCCACGCAACTACCTACTTGGCCCAACATCGTTCCGGTCGCACCCGGCGGAGGCATTCCCTTTGGTGCATCGGTGCGAGTCTTCAGCAAGGACTACGCGAACCCGCGAATCTATACGACCAACCTGCAGTTTGAGCAGCAGATCGCCCCTGACTTTTCGATGTACTTTGATTTCACGCACGCGAAGGGCGTCCATCTTACGCGCTTCCTGAATTACGCGCGCACGGGATTATTCCCCACCCTCGGCGATGTGTTTGTCACGAGTGCTGTTGGAAAGTCGCTTTACCGCGGATTTACAGTCGGCATGCGGAAACGTCTGAGCAAGGGTTACCAGTTTGAATGGAACTATGTCTTCTCAAAAGACATGGACGACGATTCGAACGAACGTGATCCTTTTACGGATCGTTCTTTCAACATCTTCAACTTGAGCCTGGACTACGCGCTTTCCGATCGCGACATTCGGCACAAGTTCAACTTCTTTTCAACCGTGGATTTACCGTGGGGTATGGAAGGAAGTTTTCGGGTTCAGGCACGCACGGCACAACCAATTACGCCGGATCCCCGCACGGCCACAAATCGGAACACCTTACGCAAGGACAACGCGTACTTCTCGTTCGACTGGCGCTGGCAGCGACCGTTCAGGTTCGGAGAGCGATACGCTTTGATTCCGATCATTGAGATGTTCAATACCTTCAACAATGCAAACAACGTGAACCCGCTTTCGACGCCGGCGCTCTTCAACTTTGATGGTTTCCTGCGTGCTGGTGTGGGCGATCCGCGGCAGGTGCAACTAGCGGTGAAGTTTACGTTCTAGGAGGGCAGCAACAAGCGTGTCCACGGGATCATCTAAAACCTTGATGGTTCCGGGTGACCCGTGGATCCGCTTTGTTGTTAGTAGGACGCTGGAATTGCCATTAGGCAGCGAAAAGCTGACTGAAGATGTTAGCTGGCGCGATCAGAGCCAGCCACTTTGACAATCTTGTTATAGACGCCCAGAAGCAAAAATGGCGCTGCCCATTGCCCGATGAAGAGACTGGCTTTTTGTTTTCCCGTGAACTGAAGCACCGCCGAAACCCCCATGGATCCAAGCGCCGCCCAAAGAAAAATATCCGACGGAAGTTTAGCTGTCTGTTGCTCGATCGTTCGAGCAACAACGCCTTCGGTTTGCTCCTCAACCGCGCTACCGGTTGCATTAGTCTGTGTCGCTGTCGTTTTAGGTGCTGTTGCACTCATTTTCGTTATCCCCTTTGCTCGTTAAGTATTAGTTCGGAAAGATTGATCTAGCAAAGACCTACTCATTCGAACATCTGTAGAGATCACCATAGTCGTGACTGATGGTGAAGTCCTCAACAGGAGGTTACGAATGTATGTTTTACAAGCCTCGTGGCTGACTTAGAAAGTCGCATTCACCGAACCAGCTTCGTTAACTCATCCCATACGAACTCCGGTCGAACCTCGACAAAACACGCCGGCTTAAACTCGGCAGGCTTCGCATAATTGCAAGTGACATCATGGCATTTGACGCACTCGAAAGTTGAAGCCAACTGCACTTGATTACGTCCCGTCGCGCCGACTAGCAATGGATCCGTGGCGCCGTAAAGCGTGACGGAAGGAATATCGAGTGCGGCGGCGATGTGACTGAGTCCGGTGTCCAAGCCTACCGTGCCATCCGCGCCGGAAATGATTGTCGCCTTCTCTGCAATCGACATCGGCGGCAAGGCGAAAGCGTTAGCGCCCTCAGCTATCCGCACTGCTCGTTCACGTTCAGCATCGTTACCCCAGGGCAGTACAACCTGATATCCGGCTGTGTTGGCGAGTAAAGTCAACTGCCGCCAATAATGCTCCGGCCACACTTTCGACTGCCATGCAGTGCTATGCACAAACACCAGGTAGGACCCTGAAAACTCAATTTCCGTTTTCGGGAGCCGTGAACGATCCACGCCATACTCGATCGACTGCTCGGAATAGGAATAGGACAATGCCTTTGAGAGAAGCTGACGCATTCTTTGAATTGAATGCTGTCCCTTCGGCACTGGGAAGCGCTTCGAGTAAGCGAGGTGAGCGCCCCATTCGTGGACTGACTGGCCGGCATAACCACGCAACCGCCCGTGCGCGAGACGGCTGATCATTGCGCTCTTCCATTCACCCTGCAGATCGACAACGAAGTCATACTGGCGCGCTCGCAACTGTTTTAGAAAAGGGCCCAGCTCGCCGCTGCGCATCGCGGGGCCCGGACTTT
This sequence comes from Pyrinomonadaceae bacterium, assembly GCA_041744295.1. GTDB lineage: Bacteria > Acidobacteriota > Blastocatellia > Pyrinomonadales > Pyrinomonadaceae > PSRF01. Next base: position 5,998 of record JBGTLE010000127.1, read on the forward strand.
TGCCCCAACGTCTCAGCGGCGCGGCAAGCACTTGTTCGACGTGGGAATGCCAGGCTGGTATCTGTGCAAACGATTCGTCAACGGCCCAGTCGAAACGGATTTGGGGGAAAGCCCTCGATGCATCGGTGAGGGCTGGGAGTGTCTGCACGAGATCTCCCATCGATGTAAGACGAACAATCAGGACGCGCATTTGAGTAGAAGTTAGCTTGGATTCTGAAATGATCGGTCGCGAGTACGTTAGCGCGCGTGATGACGCGTGACAAGCGCCAATCAGAACCGCAAGCGATAGCGACCGGGTCCGTCACCAACCTCGCCGCTTTCGATTACCATGCAATCAGGAAAAAGGCTCCGAACCCAGGAGCAGCTCTACGCCGCGATTGCTTATGTTGAATTTACGAACAAGGTGGACTGCTTGAATAGCGAGGGCTCGACTCGTTCTAAGTCTGCTTCTAGGTCGAGGTCGGTGACGGACCCGGTCGCTGTCGCTTGCGGTTCTGATTCTGACTCGATTTCACACAAGTGGGTGAACTCAGAAACGCATGATTCTCATCCACGAAGCACTCACTAATGATCGCCTGCTTCGTATTTTGCCCAATCGCGTTGCCGCTTCGAGCCGGCAAGCTGGCACAGTCATTGCTCCTCAAACTCCGAGCTAAGCAATGCTAGTCAGAATGATCACGGCTTATTGCTGAACCAGAGTTTAACCGTCGCGTTAAGGAGCACCTGTATGAGCGAATCACCCAATAAAGAAACCTGGCGTCCTGACGAACGTCCGGACGAGCAGCCAACACACCCGTATGATCCGATGAATCCCGACGAACCAAAGCGCAATCCAATTCCGCTGCCGCCGGACCAGCAACGCCCGCCCGTTCCGGGTCGCGAACCAACAGATCAACTGCCAGTCGGAGATCCTCCAATGGGCGAACCTGTGCGCCTGGCATAATCAACTAGCTCGATGGCGCGGAATGCTACCTACCTAGTCACAGGTGTACAGCCAGCAAGGTAAAAGTTATGCGGTTGTCGCCACTGCTTCTAGTCACTTCCTGGGGCTACGGAATTTTTCGCTTCTTCCGTCGTCTTGGCCCGCTGGGTCTGTTTCTCTTAGGCACGCTCGATTCTTCTTTTCTATTTCTTCCTTTTGGAAACGATCTCTTGTTGATCGCGCTGGTTAGCGCAGATCGCGGCAGCGCCAAATGGATTCTCTACGTGCTGATGTCAGCTTTAGGCTCGGTGCTTGGTGTGTTCATCGTCGATCTGCTGATGCGAAAAGCGGGTGAGGAAGGTCTAAAAAAGTTCGTTAAGCCTAAACGAATCGATCTGCTGAAAAAGAAGGTGGAAAAGAACACCGGTTGGGCCGTGTTCATTGCGACCCTGTTGCCGCCACCGTTTCCCTTCACACCGGTGGTGATGGTGGCTTCCGCGTTGCAGTGTTCGCGAACCACGTTGCTCGTTTCGGTCTTTGTAGGACGATTGCTGCGATACACAGTCGAAGCTGTGCTCGCAATCTACTTCGGCCGAAAGCTGATCCGCATCATCGACTCGCCGATGGTCGAGTACGTTGTTTATGGCTTAATCGCGATCGCTGTAGTGGGAAGCACGCTGTCAATAATGAAGTGGGTGAGTCACCGGCGGGATGGCATAAGCACAAGGCAGCAGCCAGAAGAGAAATACACTTCCTGAGTAAGCGGAGCGTTTGGAGTGCACGGGCGTGTCACTCTTTGACTCGTCCCACCAGTATCAATCTGAAGGACAGGTTAAAAGCGCTGACAAGTCAGCGCCCTCCAAAGGCTCCGCATGTTTCAACGAACTACGCACCACCACCGTGCGCGGCTGCGGCGCGTCGATCCATCTCTTCCGGCGAGACATCTTCTTTATGCGTCGCCACGGTCCAGCAATGCCCAAACGGATCAATCAGTGTCCCGGAACGGTCGCCATAGAACTGATCCTGTAACGCCTTCATCTCTTTACCGCCCGCTGCAATTGCCTGCGGATAGACGGTGTCAACATCATCGACGTAGATCATCAAACCGACAGGGGAACTGCCAAGTGTCGTCGGACTAACGAAGCCCATTTCCGGATGTTCGTCAGCGATCATGAAAGGCGAGTCGCCAATTTTCATCTCGGCATGGCCCACCATGCCGTCTGGCCCGGCTATGCGAAAAAGTTCGACCGCTCCAAATGCTTTCTTGTAGTACTCCATCGCATCAGCAGCACCCTTGATGATCAGGTAAGGCGTCAATGAATGGTAGCCATCGGGGATAGGTTTAACTGCACTGGACATAATGATTCTCCTTTATTCGACCGATAGTTTCTTGATGTCTTCGAGCAGTACCTGCTCGTGACCCTGGGGATTAACTTTTTCGTAGACCTTGCGCACGACACCGTTTGGGTCGATCACAAAACTCGATCGCTCCCAAAACTTCATTCCCTGCCATTCGGACTGACCAATGCCGAGCGCCTTCATGAGCGTGGCATCTGTGTCAGCGAGCAGATCGATTTCAAAGCTGAACTTATTGCAGAAATCCTTATGTGATTGAACGTCGTCCTGGCTGACCCCGACGACTGAGATACCGGCGGCGTCAAAGTCTCCCTTGGTCGCCGTGAAAGACTTGCCTTGCACCGTGCAACCGGGCGTGTCGTCTTTGGGATAGAAGTAAACCACCAGCCACTTGCCGGCAAAGTCTGACTTCTTGACGGTGCTGCCGTCCTGATTGGGAAGCGCAAAATCGGGAAACTGGGTTCCAGTTTCGATCATATCGGTCTTTGTCCTTTCTTTTTCTGGTTGGGGGCATTATCAAGTTTCAAGTTTCAAGTTTCAAGTTTCTAGTTGGTCTGAGTCTCATGTCTTAGTCTCAGTTTCTGCTCTTAGTTACTTCGCCTTAGCAAAGTTACTTCGCCTTAGCAAAGCATCTCAAGCTGTGGCCTGGAGAGTTGCGCACAACGGAATCTGGGGAGAAACTCACGCTTGAGACCTGAGTCTTGAGACCAACTTGAAACTTGAAACTTGAAACTAGAAACTTGAAACTTCACTTGGCAGATCGCAACTTCGATCTCCGCCCCCTTTGCTGCTAAACTTCATCGCCAATCCTATCGCCCGAGGTGGAAGATGCCTGAACAACGTGGTAAGCAAGCAACTGAAGAGGTGAAGTCCGAGTGGATCCGCGCCTACGAAATTTATCAAAAGGCGCCTGGCGACCGATTTGACAAGAAGAATGATCGTACAAAAAGAATCGATCACGTTGCCGAGATCATGAACCTAACGCGTAAACAAGCCAAACGTCGCGTGAGAAATTACGAAGCCTGGCAGCGCAACATTAAAAAAGGCCTGGTAGTGCCGTAGGTCCGAATAAATCCAGTGAGATCTAAAGCAGCCGTACTCACCTTGGCTGCGTCTTACTGTGTGGATCGCGACCGCGCTCCAGATATCTCCCAGGAATTTCAAGCTACTCTCCAGAAAATAGCGGAACCAATTCCGGTTCGAGAGGCAACCTTATGAAGATCCTGATTGGCAGCATCCTATTTGCGCTGATGCTCGGCGTTCAAACCACTCGTGCGCAGGAACCCCCTGCACCTCAAACCCCAACCGCGCAAACCGAAGAAGAGCAGAAGGCAAAGGAAGAAAGCCGTCGTAAGGCCTATACGTTGCTGGATCAGGTGGTGAGCGATGCGCAATTGCTGCGACTGACAGAGAACCGTATCAGAGTGCAGACCAGCGTGGCCGACCTGCTTTGGACCGAAAACGAGGGGCGGGCACGCTCTTTATTTGGCCAGGCCGCCGATGGCATTGCCGAGCTGCAACGGGCAAGCGAGTTGGCCGAACAACGCCGCAGCGCCAATCGCGAACCAGGCCTTGTTGATATTGCCGAAATTCCTCCCAGCTTCAATGGTGGTTTCAACCCCAGTCGATACGTCTCACAATTGCGCCAGGAACTGATCCTGACTGTAGCTCGTCACGATGCTGCGCTTGCTTATCAGCTGCTCGCGGCTACGCGGCCGGCGACCGCGACGACAACTACAACGACCCAGCGTTCTTTTGATCGTGGTGGAGATCTCGAGGAACGACTGCTGGCCCAGGTTGCCGCTCTGGATCCAAAGCTCGCGCTACAGAACGCCGAGCAGTATTTGGAAAAAGGTGAATACCCGCGCGCGCTTGCTCAGGTGCTGGGGGAGCTACAACGCAAAGACAAGGAAGCGGCCCAACGGTTGGAAGAGAAGATGATGAAGAAGCTGCGTTCAGCAAACCTGCTGAGTGGCGCCGACGCGTCTTCCCTCGTCTTCAGCCTCTTGCAGCCCGGACCAGTGTTAAGTGAGACAAAGGCTCAAGCGTCGACCAGCTCTCAGCAACAGCTATTAACGATTCCGGCTTATCAGGAGTTGCTTGGTCTGATGGTTGATGCGGCATTGAAAGCCACGCCTCCCGCCAATAGCCAGCCGATTAATCAAAGAGGCCGAGGCAGAAATAACGGGGGCGGTTTTGGCCGTACAGCGCAGGCCGAGATGACTCCGGCCCAGATTGAACAGCTCAACGCGCGTCGATTGGTTTCAACCGTCCGGATTCTGCTGCCGCAGGTTGACCAATATCTTCCGACTCGAGCGGCCGCCGTGCGTCAGAAGTTTACGGAATTTGGCATGCCTGCTGACGGCGGCTCTGCGTCGATGGCCCAGCTGCCCAATCTTATGTCACAGGGTACTTCGGAAAACCTGCTCGCGGCCGCGGCTACCGCACCCGCCGCGGTGCAGCAGAGGATCTATCAGCAAGCCGCGCAGAAAGCTTTAGACGAAGGCAAACCTGATCAGGCGCGCCAGATCGCCACCCAGCATCTCGATGAGCGCTCACGTAATGCAGTCCTGCGGAACGTCGAATTCAGACAACTCGCCGATAAGACTGAGGTGAACAGTTTGGAGCAGGTGCGCGAAAAGTTGACCGGACTTTCCAGCGACACCGAGCGAGTGGATTTGCTGGTCCAGCTTTCCCAGGCAAGCCGGCAAAAGAACCCTGAGCTCGCTTCGCAACTCCTTGATGAAGCGCGTCAGTTTACCAACCGGCGGGCTACCAGTTATCAGCAGTTTGAGCAGCAACTCAAAGTCGCCTCGGCTTTTCGAGGTATCGACGATGCGCGAAGTTTCGAAGTGCTCGAGCCCGGCATCAATCAGTTGAACGAACTGCTGTCTGCGGCTGCCGTCTTGAGTGGTTTTGAAGTCAACGTCTTCAGCGGTGGCGAAATGCCTATGCAAGGCGGCACCGGATTAACGGACATGGTGAGAAAGTATAGCCAGGAGATCGCGAGGCTGGCTGCCACCGACTTTGAACGGGCACAGACACTGGCGAATAGATTTCAGTTCACTGAATCGCGGATAGTCGCGCGCATGGCGATCAGTCGAGCGCTCCTGGGCCTGGAACCCGCGGGGACCGAGAACCGAACCCGAGGTCGAGGCGTCCTTGGGCGAGGTGGATTTAACCGAAGCCAGTAACGTCACAATCGTTGCAACTGACTGATCCTTTGCCGGAGCGATCTCACATAGGCTTCCCTCGTGTACTCATCATAGTTGGCCGCGCGGAACGCATCGCGCAACTGCGAGTCACTCAACTGCGAGAGTAACGATCCGATCCAACGAGCATGTGAGACTGGAATACCGCGCATCGCCTTCTCTTTCTTGACCTGGCTTAAGTAATACGGTGGATAAAGCACGCTCAGGTGGCCCAACTTTGTCGGCCGCGTGTCATAGTCAAACTCAACAGCACCATCTTCAACTCCCATCACGAATCGCGTCGAAAGAAAGTCTTTCAAATTATTCTTCGTGCGGGTACCGCCTAGCCCACCTGACTTCCCCAGCGTCGCACCCAGGTCGGTGACGTAATAACGCCGTTCCCTCGAGTCACGTGGCTGAATAACGCGATTGTTCTCCTTGCGAGCGTCGAAGTTGTTCAGCAGGATCATTAGCACTTTCAGTCCACTCAATTCGCGAGTCCCCTCGAAAGGATTGTCCTCCCAGTCCCAGGTTGAACCTTTTTTGAGATTTGCGCGCTTTGGCTCGAATCTGGCTCCCACAACAAATCCATTCTCAGCAACAAACTCTCGGCCACGAGATAGTTTGGGTAAGTTTTCAATCCGCGCTTTCGGAAGGTAATAGGCCTCCTCGGCAAAGTAGCCGACGGACCAGACCAGCCGCGTGGATACGGTTTCAGCCTGGGCTTCGTCGCCGAGCTTTACACCCCACGTCACGCCACGAGCATCTTTCACATCGAACTTGGGTGATTCACCATCCTTGTCTTCTTCGATGAAAGTAAACGGCGCGACCGGCGCCAGGCGCTGCGCGCCCGCGCCATACAAGAGGTTACGACTCTTGATAGCGCCGGGATTGCGCCAGAGGACCGCCCTTGTTTTCTCAACCTTGGCATTCTTGCGCTTCTCCTGCGCTTCAATCTCTGTCAACCCAAACCCCGCAATTAAAACAAACAAGCCGAGCAGTATCTTCCTTTTTCGGATTTGCATATTCACCTCGATTGATGTTCGTTCCCTCGACAACGGAAACGGTATTAGCGAACTGGGTGTCTCGTGGTCTACCTGCCTATGCTTAACCTGTGCCGCGGCAACAACTGAGTTGAATGCATAAATCCAGCGATTTGCGTGACCTCTCGGCAGCCGGGAGACAGACCCCAAGCGACGGTCGTATTATCCCGATACATCGACGATTGCTAAAAAGTACAGCTCGAGGACTTCAATTTCTTCCCCCGGCGCAAAACAGCACCAACGGGAGCACCAACAAGAAGGACTCGAAGAAAGCGCTTGCTGGCATCGTGCTTGCACCTTTTCCGTGGTGATGAAACAAAACAACGCACTACTTGCACTTGTCGCTTTGGTCTTGATCGCGACGCCCTCGCCGGCCAGTCTGGGAGAGGGGAACGGTGATCTGTTTCCGGTCACGCAAAATGCGGTTCTCACCGAACAGCAGAAGATTTTGGTCAAAGCTTTCGACAGTCACGTTAGGGATTATTTGAAACAAAGAAAAAAGGTGAAAGAAAAACTGTCACCACTCTCCAAGGACGCAACGCCCGAACAGATACAGGCCTATCAAGTTTCATTCGTTGAAGGCTTGCGCGCGATGCGAGCGGGAACCAATCCGGGCTACATATTTCAGCCTGAGGTTTCCGACTATATCCGCGCTATCATCAAGGACCAATTCAAAGGACGCGAGCGAGTTGAGTTGCGGCAGGAAGTCCTCGAGTCAGACACCAAAGGCGTGCCGCTGCGTGTGAATTATCCGTACCCGGAAACAAAAGAGCTGACGCAAATGCCGCCGACCTTGTTACTAAGACTGCCGCAGCTGCCAAACGAAGTTAAGTATCGTTTCGTGGGCACCAACATGCTGCTGGTTGACACCGACAATGCACTGATTGTGGACTACATGACAAAGGCCCTCCCGTAAATATTCGCCCTGGAGACTCGGTTTTTATGAAACGCATTCCTGCACTAATTCTTGCACTGCTGCTTTTGCTCGTTACCGGCCTGAACGTTCCGGTTTCGGCACAGGCACCCAAAACTGGAAATGCAAAAGGGGCGCAGGTTGCCGCGCCGGCCCGCAAGATCACTCTGCCGCGAAAGGACGGTTCTGTGCGCTTCGTCGCCATCGGTGACACCGGAACGGGCAGCGCCAAACAACAGGAACTCGCCGATGTGATGCTTAGGTCGCACGCCACCTTCCCGTTTGAGACAGTGTTGATGATGGGCGACAACATGTACGGTGGCGAAGGGCCAAAGGATTACCAGAACAAGTTCGAGGATATCTATCGTCCGTTGATTGAGCAGAAGGTGAAATTCTATGCGTCGCTCGGAAATCATGACGAGCCGGCCCAGCGCTTCTATCAACACTTCAACATGGATGGGAAAGAGTATTACCGCTTCACACGCGGCAACGTCGCCTTCTATGCTCTGAACACTAACTACATGGACAAGAAACAGGTGGATTGGCTGAACAACGAATTAGCAAAGGACACCACGGAGTGGAAAATTGCGTTCATGCATCACCCACCGTACTCGTCCGGTGGAAAACACGGGTCCGATAAACAAGTCCGAGAAGTAGTCGAACCAATCTTTCTCAAGCACGGCGTCAACGTCGTGTTAACCGGACACGATCATTTTTACGAAAGAGTGAAACCGCAGAAGGGAATTTATTACTTTGTGAGCGGCGCCGGAGGAAAATTGCGACCTGGAGACGTAAAGAAGAATTCGCCGCTAACGGACAAGGCGTTCGACAAAGACATGTCGTTCATGCTGATCGAGATTGCCGGCGACCAGATGTACTTCCAGGTGCTTTCGCGGACGGGAGAAACGGTTGATAGTGGGCTTATAGCACGTCAAATGAGATATGGGAAATAAGCTTGCTAACCTCTGATCGTCCGTAACAGCTCTCTTCAGGCGCCGGTTTCAACTCCCGCATTTCTCAAACGTCGCGTCCAATTCACAAGCTCCTCCAAAAGCTGCGTGATCAGTTTTCGAGACGTTTCGTCCGTTAGCTGTCCTTCCTTATCAAAGCTCTTGTGCGCAGTCCCGATCATCACTTCGGGTTGATTAACGGGATACATGTTAAGAAACACAAAACACTGTCGCAGGTGATATTGCGCGCGCGCCGTTCCAAACAGACCCACAGATGCGCCCATAATCGCCACCGGCTTTCCGGTCCACGCGCTGTCGCCATAGGGCCGAGACGCCCAGTCAATCGCATTCTTCAAGACTCCTGGGATTGAGTAGTTGTACTCAGGTGTGACAATCAAGATCGCGTCAGCGGCTTTGATCTGATCTTTGAATTCCGTGACTAGAGCGGGCGGCGCAGCTTCGTCGTCCTGGTTAAAAAGAGGGATACCCTTCAAGTCAAAAGTGTCGAGGCGCGCGCCTTCGGGAACGAGTTCCTGTGCGGCGCGCAAGGCGGCTCGGTTGAATGATGCTTCGCGCAGACTGCCGGCGATTCCAAGAATTACTAATGCGTCGTTCATCTTCTGCTCCTGTGAAAAGAATTTTTCGAAGTATAGACCGCAGCTTGCGCACTTGCGAAATGCGGAGCCTTTGGAGTGCGCGGACTTGTCAGCGCTTTTCGAATCCAATCGCTTTGTTCAAGACGCAGATATTTTGACTCGTGAGTTGGAAAGCGCTGACAAGTCCGCGCACTCCAAAAGGCTCCGCACAACGAAGCGGGTTTCTCTGCGGCTTTGCCAGTCCTGCATCACTGGCGCTAGAATCACCCAACCCCTCTTCCCTTCTTAAAAATCTTTCAGTTGTTTCCGGAGGCCCATGAGTTTCATTCAGCGCCAGAGTCGTCTTTTGAGCATCGCCGTCTTGATCGTTATAGTCTCGATCATGACTTTCCTTTCCACTTCGAGTTCAGGAGCCAATGAAGCGGTCGACACGGCCGCCGATGCTGAAAAATTTATCACCGCTGCCGAGCAGCGTCTGTTCGATCTAAACATCAAGTACGCGCGCGCCGATTGGATTAAGAGCACTTTCATTACCGATGACACCGAGGCGCTTTCTGCCGAGGCCAACGAAGATCTGATCGCCGCAACTACCGAACTGGCGGAACAAGCGCGTCGTTTCGACAGCCTCAAGCTGCCGCCCGACACGGCGCGAAAAATCAGGCTATTGAAACTGTCGCTGACTTTGCCGGCCCCCAAGGATCCTGTCGAACGGGAAGAGCTGACGAAGATCGCTGCCTCAATGGAAGGCGATTACGGCAAGGGTAAATATTGTCCGGACAGTGAGAAGGGAAAATGTCTTAGCCTCGGCGACATGGAAGCGATCCTCGCGAGCAGCCGTGATCCGGAAGAACTAAAGCGGATCTGGTTGGGCTGGCATAAAGTTTCGCCGCCTTATCGAAAAAACTATCAACGCTTTGTCGAGTTGAGCAACAAGGGCGCACGCGAAATGGGCTTCAAGGATACCGGGGCCATGTGGCGCGAGAAATACGACATGGAGCCGGACGCATTTGCGGCTGAGATGGAACGGCTTTGGCAGCAAGTCAAACCGCTTTATCAGTCGCTTTACACTTACACGCGACGCAAGCTGGGACAAAAATACGGCCCGCTGATCGTTCCTCAGAACGGACCTATTCCGGCTCATCTCCTTGGAAATATGTGGGCGCAAACGTGGGGTAACGTGTATCCGTTGCTGGCGCCCACGACCGGCGATCGGGGCTATGACCTGACGGCGACGCTGAAAAGTCGTAACACCGACGCGAAAGAGATGGTGCGCTACGGAGAGAAGTTCTTTACGTCGCTGGGCTTCGAGGCCTTGCCGCAAACCTTTTGGGAACGCTCGTTGTTTGTTAAGCCGCAGGATCGCGAAGTGGTTTGTCATGCCAGCGCCTGGGATATCGATTTTGAGAAAGATGTGCGGCTGAAGATGTGCATCAAGCAGACTGAGGAAGAGTTCACGGTCATCCATCACGAGTTGGGTCACAACTACTATCAGATGGCCTATGCCGGGCAGCCGTTTCTTTATCGTGACAGCGCAAACGATGCTTTCCACGAAGCGATTGGCGACACGATCGCCCTTTCAGTGACGCCCACCTATCTCAAGCAGATTGGCTTGATCGATCGCGTGCCTGATCAAAGTGCTGACCTTGGTTTCCTTTTACAGCGGTCGCTCGACAAAGTGGCGTTCCTGCCTTTTGGGTATCTGGTAGATCAATGGCGTTGGAAAGTTTTCTCTGGCGAAGTTGGGCCTGACGCTTATAACAAAGCGTGGTGGGAGCTGCGCGAGCAGTATCAGGGAGTGAGTGCCCCGGCGCCGCGTTCGGAACAGGACTTTGACGCCGGAGCTAAATACCATGTGCCGGCGAACACGCCCTACGCAAGATATTTTCTGGCGGCGATTTTGCAGTTTCAGTTTCATCGCGCGCTGTGTCGTGAAGCGGGATTCAAGGGGCCGCTTTATCAATGCTCAATCTATGGCAACAAGAAAGCGGGCGAGAAATTGCAGCAGATGTTGGCGATGGGTTTGAGCAAGCCCTGGCCAGAGGCGCTGAGGGCGATGACCGGTGAAGAGAAGATGGATGCGACGGCAATCATCGACTACTTTGCGCCGCTGAAGCTGTGGCTTGATGCGGAGAATAAGAAAGCGGGACAGTAAGGGTCCAATTCTCCAGATCTCTTCAGACTACGAAGAACCCTCATTACGGCGAGGTGGATTACGATTCGAGCGGCTCTGCCGCCTTCGTTGCCGTCAGCCTCCGGCTTACCGAAAGAGTCAGGACGGGAGGCTACGCCTTGAGAGTTCTCCGGCCTCCGGCCTCAGGTGGAATGCTTAGCGTCAACCAAGATGCGCAGTTGGCGGTAAGCCATGGCTTACCGCTCAGGAGTGCGGCAAAGCCGCCTGAGACTGAAACTTGAGACCTGAGACTTGAGACTTGAGACTTGAGACTTGAGACGGCGCATGGCACCCCTCCAAACGAAATCGCATTAGCCGTGCACCATCTAGTGCGAGGGTAAACAGACAGCAGTGAAAATACTCCGAGAACTCACAATTTCATTCTTCGGTCTCGAATTTGCCAAACGCCCTGGAGGAGGTCTACAGAATGAAATCAACTCAGTTCAAGAACCGAGTCGGGGGATTGCTCCTGGCTTTTTCAGTGCTAATTGGCATTGTTTTGGTTTCCAGTTCTTCAGTACAGGCGCAGTGGCGACGCAACGATGATGATCGCAGAGATCGTCGCTCGCGGGATTACCGGCGCGAACGCAATCGCGACTATCAACGCAATGATCGTTATCGGAACAATCGCCGAAACGAGGTCTATCGCAACGATGGTTACTACGGCCGCGGCGGTTACGGGAACAACGGAAACGCTTACCAAATGGCCCAACGCCAGGGGTATCAACAAGGTATCTATACCGGCGGAAGCGACGCTCAGCGGAGACAGAGTTACAATCCGCAAAGATCGCGTTACTTTAAAAACCCACCGAATAACTCCGGCTATCAATTCGATCAGGCCTATCGCAGTGGATTCCTTCAGGGATATCGTGAGGGTTATCAGCGCTACGGCGGGTACTACGGAAATAGAGGAAACAACGGTGGCTTTCGATTGCCTTGGTAAATAGGAGAGACATTCTTGTCTGTTTGGTCCGCGTGACAGACATTGTTTGTCTTTCAAAACTTTGGTCCCGACGTTGGTCCGCCTTCCGAGATCTGAAAGAGATCTCCTGGAAAGCCTAAAGCCGCAGCACGTAAGTGCCGCGGCTTTTCATATTTGGCGTGCAGTTCGTTACCTGCCGATCACGTCGGCGGTTAAAAACTTCTCCAGAACTTCCCGCGGCCAGCGTCGATGGTTGTGACCTTCGCGGATCGTGGCTAGCTGCACCCGTTGAAAGTCCTCTGTCGTGATCGGGCGACAATGCCGGTCGTTTCCCTGCTGTCCCTCTGCCAACCAACCATAAAAGGATCGGTCCAGAATGTACGAGTTCATGTAAAAACGTTCGCCCATCGCCTGCGATTCAGTCGCGGCAACCAAAGCAAGCGGTGTGCGTTTTCTAAGTGATAGTTGTCTCATTGATGTTCTTACCGAGGGGAAAGAACCAATGCCGGCAGGATTCCACAATTTGGTCAGTTGTCAGTGGTCAGTCGTAGATTGTTGGATTCTGGACGTTGGACTCTGGACGTTGGACTTTGGTTACCCGTTTACGGTTTCTGTCTCCAGCTCTCGCGGCGGCGGCGGCTGTAATTTAGCGTGTCTCAAACGCACGAATTCCTTCTGCAGCTTATCGAGTTCGTCGTCGGTCAGGTTCTCGAGATTCACGAGATGCGTACGCGCGCCTTCCACTCCTCTGATCAACTCATCTAACTTCAAATGAATAGCCTTGGCGTCGCGGTTCTGCGTGTTCTGAATTAGAAACACTGCCAGGTAAGTCAGCACCGTGGTCCCGGTGTTTACGATCAATTGCCACGTATCGGAATAGTGAAAGAAAGGCCCTGAGAAAAACCAGATCAAGATCAACAAAACATTAACGGTGAACATCCACGACGAACCAAGCTCGTTCGCCGCGGCAATTGAAAACTTCCGGAACCACTCATTCATCGACTGCGTCTCCTTCAAGTACTCAAGTAACTACTTTTCGATAATTCTGAGCGAGACCACGCGCTGACAGATTCAATGGCTTTAGCGACCGCCGGCGCGGGCGAGATTCGGCCAGTCGCGGCCGCACGATGAATGACTCTGTGACGTTGCTGTTATCAGCCATGTCGCAGACGTCTCTGCGAAAAGCAGGACAGCTCGCCCGCCAACCGGACCAGCTGCCCCATTTCTGTGACCACTGTTGCCAGTTCAAAGCCAACCTCCTGTAGTCGACCTACTTTGAAGGCGCACTGGGCGCACTGATATTCACATCGACTTTCTTGTTGCCACTGAATATGCGACCGCCAAAAACCAACAGCACGGCCACGACGATCACTACGAATATTACGAGCACCGCCACTACGCCGGCGCTGCCGCTTCCGCCATCTCCATCTGCCATGATTAGTCTCCTTTCGGAAAAAGTCTCACTAAGCCGCGGTTGTCTCACCGCCTAACAACGTCAAGACCTCGCCTGTGACGTAACTCGAATCTGCTTCGGATGCGAAGAACACGAACGCCGGCGCTATCTCTTCGGGCTGGGCCGGCCGCTTCATCGGCGTGTCGGCCCCAAACTCTGCCACCTCTTCCGCGGGCTTGTCGGAAGGATTGAGCGGCGTCCATACGGGACCAGGCGAGACGCAGTTCACGCGAATTCCCTTCTCAACCAGATTCTGTGCCAGCGATTTGGTGAAGGCGTGAATGGCCCCCTTGGTCGCCGAGTAATCGAGTAACTGCTTGCTTCCTTCGAGTCCCGTAATCGAGCCCGTGTTTACGATTGCACTACCTTCCTTTAAATGAGGTAGCGCCGCTTTGGTCATCCGAAAGTAACCGTAGATGTTTGTCTTGAAAGTGCGGTCGAACTGCTCCTCCGTGATGTCCTCGAGACCCTCCTGGTGCTGCTGATAAGCGGCGTTGTTAACCAGGATGTCGAGCTTGCCGAGTTTCGAGATCGTTTGTCGCACTGCTTTCGGGCTGAACTCGCGGTCTTGAATATCTCCCGCGATGAGCAATGCCTTGCGTCCTTCCGCTTCGATTGCTTCGCGCGTCTCTTCGGCGTCTGACTGCTCTTCCGGCAAGTAGGTGATTGCAACATCGGCGCCTTCTCTTGCAAACATGACGGCGACGGCGCGTCCGATGCCCGAGTCGCCGCCGGTAATCAACGCCACCTTCTTTTGTAGCTTGCCCGCCGCACGATAAAGCGGCGCCTGGTATCGGGGGCGTGGGGTGAGTTTCGATTCAATTCCCGGTTTCGGTTGATGCTGAGCCGGCAGCGGCGATTTTGGTTCGCGAAGCTTCTTAACTTCAGCGCCATTCGAGCTGCGAGCCGCGCTCTTGCGCGAGGTCGCCGCATGTCTCGCAGTACCGGACGATGTACGCGAAGACCGTTTGGATCTAGCTTTTGCTGGACTGGTACTCGCCATCAGTTTTTTCTCTTCTACTGGGAAAGTTTTCGCGCTTGCCGCAGTTGGTTGTTCAGTCGGTAACTGAACAATCAGAACATTTGCAGCCGGCGTTTTCTAGATGCTGACTGGGAAGCTTTGCAATTACTGCGCCCCGCACGCCACACACAATTTTTCTCAACAGAAATTTCGTTTTTTTCTATTTAAAGCTGCTGTTTTCTAGTGTGATTTGAAAACCCAAAGCCCTGCGGCAAAGCGCTTTGAAGGAAAGTGGCACTAGGGTTGCGCTGAGACTCTGTGAAGGACGAACTATGAAGAAGGTGATCTGTAAGTAAACAAATGCAGATTGATCCGTACAGGAAACCTACACTGAATAAGGAGGGGAGTATGGCCAGGAAAAGTGAGAGTCATCGCTAACTAATCGATACCGTGCGTGATAAGCGTTTTGTAAGGCGCGACGAGAAGGGACAATTCGACGAAGTCACCGACGTCGGAAAATCGCTGGCGCAGGATCGCAAACAGCACGCAAAGAAGGTTGTGCCTTCTGGTCAGGGTGACCGAGGCGATCAGAAGAGTAAATAGGCGAGGAGCGTTAGGCGGCTTGCGGGGCATCGCGGCCGCCTTCCTCGCGCCGTTGACGTCGAACCTTTTGAAAGTACCGATCCAACATTAGCGCGTGACAGATCAAGCACAGCTGGTCGGAATGTTTGCTCGCGTCAACCCTGATCAAGGCCCCGCACCGTGAACAATTGATCTCGACCTGTTCCAGGTTCTGATCGCGTCTTTTTCGCTTGAGTGGATACACAATTTTACCTATGAACCGAAGCCAGAACTGACTTCATCTCGCTGCATCGAAATTCGACCACTGATCTGACAATTCCTTACGGCCATCAATTTCTATTCCGCCACACACCTCATGACTAGAATCGAGCGCTTACAAAACACCGGCATCCTGCGAACGGGAACGCCGGCGCGAGGTTTCACATTTCGCCTGGCGAAGGGTGGGCAAGTCAGCGCCGCAGATGTTGAGAGGATAGGAGCATTGCGAATCCCGCCAGCGTGGACTGACGTTGCAATCAACAGTTCGCCGTCAGGGAAGCTACAAGCCGTCGGCAAGGATGCGACGGGGCGTTGGCAATATCTCTACCACGAGAGTCACAAGCGAGCTCAGGAGCAGAAGAAATTCAAGCGGCTGATCACATGCTGCCGGCCTGCCAAAAATGAGAGCCACGGTAAAGCGTCACCTGCGCGAGTCTGGAATCGGTCGCGACCGAGTGATGGCAGCGATTCTGAGAGTTCTTCTCACCTGTTTTATGCGGCCCGGGAGTCAGGTTTACGCCAGCGAGAATGGCAGCTACGGCATCGCAACCCTGAGAACAAAACACGTAAAGGTGAGGGGCGCCACGGTGGAATTTGATTTTCCCGGCAAGTCCGGCGTTAGACAGCAGCGAGAGCTGAATGATGCGCAGGTAGCGAAGGTGGTGCGGGCGCTACTCAAAGTTCCCGGTCGCGATGTGTTCCAGTATCGCAATGGTGGTGGCGCACTGGTGAACGTCACCAGCAGGCACATCAATGAGTACATCAAGGAACAGATGGGCGAGAGGTTTAGCGCGAAGGACTTTCGCACCTGGGCCGGAACACTGATCTGCGCCAGCGCGCTTGCCCGCGAAGGAACCGAAGTGGTCGAGAAGCCGACGGCTCGCAAAAGGAAAGTTGTCGCAGCAATCAAAGAAACGGCAGCCGTGCTTGGGAATACTCCGGCCGTCTGCCGCAGTTCATACGTCTCACCAACAGTCATCGATGGATTTCAACGAGGGAAGATTATCGATAACTATTTCGACTCCTTCGACGACTTCATCTCGTACCAGGGACGAAGACTTCACCCGGCAGAAGAGTCACTCGTCAAGTTTCTGAAAAATCGCATTGGTGCGTAGGTTACGGGGTCTCAAAGTCTCAAGTCTCTAGTCCCAAGTCCCAAGTCTCAAGTCCCAAGTCTTTTGGTTGAGAAAAACGAAATCGTCGTTTTGCCTTCGGCGAGCGTTTTGGCTGAGTTACGGCGAAACTCGGGTCAATCGAAAACGCCCGAAAAAACACTCGCCGTTTTCGCCGACCCGATTTTTGAAGCGGGCGATCCGCGACTCGGAAAAAATAACGTTGAAAAATCAACTGCGAAACCAGCCGAGTTAGGACGGGTTTTGCGAGACTTTAACATTGGCGAAACGCTTCCGCGCCTGCTTTCGTCGCGCGCCGAAGCCAGAAATATCTCCGGGTTTGTGCCAATCGGTCAGGCGGTTTCAAATGTGGATTTTGACGCCAGCCGTGAAAACGCGATGAGCGAAAATATGGCAAATTACCGGATTCTGCATTTTGCGACGCACGGACTGCTCGACACCGCGCATCCCGAATTTTCAGGCTTGGTATTTTCATTATATGACAAAAACGGTAAATCCCAGGATGGTTTTTTGCGCCTCAACCAAATTTATAATTTGAATTTAAACAGCGATTTGGTCGTGCTTTCGGCTTGCCAGACCGCGCTCGGCAAAGATGTCAAAGGCGAAGGTCTGATCGGGCTGACGCGCGGATTTATGTATGCCGGAGCGGAACGTGTGGTGGCGAGTCTCTGGAAAGTTGATGATGCGGCGACCGCCGAATTTATGCGCCGGTTCTATCAAAATTTTCTACAGAAAAAACTCGCTCCGGCTTCTGCTCTGCGGCAAACGCAAAACGAGATGCGGCAGATTCCGCGCTTTCGCTCAGCCTATTTCTGGGCGGGATTTACGCTCCAAGGCGATTGGAAATAAGTGAGAAGTGCAAAGTGAGAGATGAGAAATCGGTCTTCTACCTCTCTCATTTCGCACTTCTCACCTTTCACTTTTCACTTCTCATTTATAAACGTTTCATCTACACTTAGCTTGTTTTTATCAAATCGCACTCTTCCGCGAAGAAACGAGTGGAAAACCTATTAACGCAAACCGGCTTCGATAAACTTCTGGCGACGCTCGACGCTGACCGCGAACAGGCGGGCGCCAAATACGAATCGCTGCGCGCGCGGCTCGTCAAATTTTTCGAGTGGCGTAACTGCGAAATGGCGGAAGAACTGACCGACACGGTTTTAGATCGCGTCGTCAAAAAAATCGCGGAAGGCGAGCAAATCCAAAACATCAACGCTTATTCGGCAACCGTCGCGCAGTTTGTCTTCAAAGAAGATTGTCGCCGCCGCGAACGGCTGTTTCAACCAATTGATGATAATCCGGCTATCGAAAATTTAATTGCGAAAGACAATTTATCAGAAGCAGATGAAACTAACGACAGGCGTTTTAATTGTTTGGAAAAATGTCTGGGAGAACTTTCCGACGAAAATCGTCGTCTGGTGACCGCCTATTACGATAACGATGAGCGAACGATGATTGCGACGCGCAAGCGATTGGCTGATTCTGCGGACGTTTCGCTCAACACTTTGCGAATTCGTGTTTGTCGCCTGAAAGCCAAATTGGAAGATTGCACGAAAGATTGCTGTGAAAAAAGGTCCTAAGTCTCAGGTTAAAAGACTCGAATTTTTCAAACTGAGACTTGGGACTTGAGACTAATGACTGAAATGTTTTTGCCGTTTTACGCACTACAGTTGGGAAAAGAGAAAAAGTGACTCAAAACGAATTAAATAATGAAGCGGACGCGCGCCGGTTTTTACTCGGCGAAATGTCCGGCGATGAGAGAGAAGCCTTTGAAGAGAAATTTGTCGCCGACGAAGTTCTTTTCGAACAGACTCGCGTCATCGAAGACGAATTGATTGAATCGTACATTCGCGAAACACTCCCTGTTGCCGAAAAAGAAAAATTTGAGCGAAGTTTTTTAACTACCGAACGCCGCCGCGAGCGCGTCGAATTTACCCGCGCGATGTTCGATAAATTAACCGAACGGAAAGAGTCTGTCGCCGTAAAAAAAACTGAAACGGCAGCGGCTGCTCCGTCCGTCTGGGATGCGATAGCGAATTTTTTCAAAACTCCTAGTTTAGTCTTCGGCGCGGTTTCAGCGATTTTGCTGGCGGTTTTCGGCGGATGGTTTTTGCTTAAAAATTCAAATAATCAGGAAATCGCCCGACAAATCAATCCGACGCCGACGGCAACAATCGAGACGATTCAACCAAATTCAAACCAACTCGTTCAGCCCAGTGATCGAGATGGTCGTAAACGACGATGGCGCGAAACAGGAAGATTTCTTCATTGATTTCGAAAACGGGAAATTGCACACGCCACCGCCCGGCCTGAATCCGCGCAATACAAACGCCTTTCTTGCATGG
>JBGTLE010000128.1:0-22300 GCA_041744295.1 Pyrinomonadaceae bacterium
GGCGGTTTGGAAACGATGTCGATGATCCCGATGGGAGGCCACATCATTCGACCCAATCCTTATCTCGTCGAACACTATCCGGACTTCTATCTCAACATGGGTCTCGCGACTGAAAATGTCGCACGCAAGTATGAAGTGACCCGCGAAGAGCAGGACGAGTTTGCGTTGCGTTCGCATCAGCGCGCAGCGGCTGCACTCGATGCCGACAAGTTCAAGGATGAGACCGTCGGGTTGAACGTCACGCTGGAAGAGCTCGACGAAAAAGGTAAGAAACGGACGCGCGACGTATTCTTCGACCGGGACGAGGGCGTGCGGCGCGACAGTACCATTGAGGGCTTGGCCAAACTGAAACCGGCATTTCACGTCAAGGGAACCATCACCGCGGGAAATGCTTCGCAGATGTCAGACGGCGCTGCAGCGGCGGTGGTGATGTCGGACGAACGCGCGAAAAGTTTGGGCGTGAAGCCGATGGCGCGGTTTGTTGCGTATGCGACAGCTGGATGCCCGCCTGAGGAGATGGGAATTGGTCCCGTGTTCGCGATTCCAAAAGTGCTGAAGCTTGCTGGGCTGACTCTCGATCAGATCGACGTCATCGAACTCAATGAAGCGTTTGCCGCGCAGTCGCTGGCAGTAATCAAGACGCTTGGTCTCGATCCGGATAAGGTGAATGTGAACGGTGGCGCGATCGCGCTGGGCCATCCGCTTGGCTGCACGGGCGCAAAGCTCACCGCGACGATTCTGCGCGAGCTCGAACGTCGCAACGGTCGTTACGGCATGGTAACGATGTGTGTCGGAGGCGGCATGGGCGCCGCGGGAATCTTTGAACGAATCTAGTCTTGGTTCAGCTCCGATGACAGAATCCGAAGTTTTTGAATCGGTGACCGGAAGGGGAAGCAGCGACTTCGCGCTGGTGGTGCGTATTCTGAATCAGCACGAAGCCTGGTGTTTGATCGGAGGGCTGGCGGTCAACTGTTACGTTGAGCCGGTGTACACATTGGACGCTGATTTGGTTGTAGTCTCAGAGGAGCTTGAGGCAATCACGAAGGAACTGAAATCGGCCGGATTCAACGTTCAGGAGTTTCCGCATTCGGTTAATGCAACCATGCAGGGTAGTGACCTCAGAATTCAACTAACAACCGATCAGCGCTATCAGACATTTCTGTCTGATACGAAATTGATGAATGTGCTTGGTGAGCAGGTTCCCGTTGCGTCTCTGAAGAACATCACAATAGGAAAGATTTGGGCGTGGAGTGACCAGTCGCGTCGTCCCACGAAGCGAAAAAAGGATGAGCTCGACTTAATGAGGATCCTCGAAGGCTATCCGGAAATGCGCGACTTGATGCCTCAGGAGATAAATGACCAATTGCCCGAATAGTCATCGGGCTTTCCATTTGCGAAGGAGAGAATATGTCAGCCGTTGTCGAACAAAAACAACTCGTTAAAGGTGGCGCTTTCCTGATCGAGGAGCGCACGCCAGAGGAAATCTTTACCCCGGAAGACTTCACCGAAGAGCACCGGATGATCGCCGAAACCACGCGGCAGTTCATCGACAACGAGGTGCTGCCGGTCACCGACCAACTGGAAAAACACGATTGGGACCTTGCGCGGCGGCTGATCAAGCAGGCTGCCGATCTCGGACTGGTCGGCGCCAACATTCCGGAAGAATACGGCGGACTCGGCCTCGACCAAACGAGTGGCGCACTGGTGGGCGAGAACATCGGTCGCTCGGCTTCCTTTGCTACCACGTTGGGCGCAGAGAGCGGCATTGGCCTCCTTCCTATTATTTATTTCGGCACCGAAGCGGCAAAGAATAAGTATCTCCCGAAGATCGCAACTGGCGAGTTGATTACAGCATACGCGTTGACGGAAGCGGGCGCAGGATCTGACGCGATGGCTGGAAAGGCGACCGCTCGACTCAGCGACGATGGCACCGAGTACATTCTCAACGGCGAGAAGATGTGGATCACGAATGGCGGCTTTGCCGATATCTTCATCGTGTTCGCAAAGGTTGATGGCGACAAGTTCAGCGCGTTTATCGTGGAGCGGCAGCCGGGACTGACGTCAGGCGCTGAAGAACACAAGATGGGTATCAAGGGTTCGAGCACCACGGCACTTGTCCTTTCCGATGTGCGCACGCCGGTCGAGAACCTGCTGGGCGAGATTGGCAAGGGACACAAGATAGCTTTCAACGTACTCAACATCGGTAGGTTCAAGCTGGGCGCGATGTGTGCCGGTGGGATGAAGCTGATGATGCATGAATCGGTGCGTTACGCGAACGAACGTCAGCAGTTTGGCAGATCGATCTCGTCATTCGGCGCTATCAAAGCGAAGCTGGGAGAGATGACGATTCGGACCTGGGTAGGCGAAGCGATGATCTATCGCACGCTTGGGATGATCGAAGCGGGCATCAACGCGCTGGAAGACAACAAGGACATGGATGCGCGGCTGCGGGCGATTGAGGAGTATGCCGCCGAGTGTTCGATCGTCAAGGTGGCACTGTCAGAGTATTGCAACTACGTCGCGGATGAGATGGTCCAGATCTTCGGCGGCTATGGTTACTCGGCCGACTACCCGGCAGAACGCGCTTATCGGGATTCTCGTATCAACCGAATTTTCGAAGGTACGAACGAGATCAATCGCATGCTGGTGCCGGGACGTTTGATGAAGAGTGCGCTCAGTGGGCGACTGGCTTTGCTGCCCGCCGCGCAGGCTTTGATGGATGAGATTCTGACGCCGCAGATGGCGAGCTTTGACGAAGACGAAAGTGTGCTCGCCGCCGAGCAGAAACTTGCCGGGAATGCGAAGAAAGTCGCACTGATGCTGCTGGGTACGGCGGCGCAGAAGTACATGATGGCGCTCAGCGATCAGCAGGAAATTCTGTTGGGTATTGCCGACGTGATCATTGAAACGTACGCAATGGAATCGGCGATTCTGCGAGCAAGAAAGTTGGCCGCGTCACAGGGAGAGGAAGCGGCGGCGCGGTACCTCGATATGACCCGTGTGTTTTGTAACGACTCGATGGAACGCATCGATGCGCATGCGAAGAACACGTTGTCGGGGATGGCGGAAGGCGATGAACTGCGGACGTTGCTGGCGGCGTTGCGACGGTTTACAAAGTTGTCTCCGGTGAACACGATTGCGGCGCGCCAGCGCATCGCGAAGGTGTTGATCGACGCGAACAAGTGGGCGTACTAGAAGAGATGTACTTGGATCTTGGGTCTTTGGTCTTTGATTTCTTCGGGCGACGCGCCACGGTTCTAACGCGCGTTCGAGTTTGAGTTAAGCCCGTTATAAGACCAAAGACCAAAGACCAAAGAACTAAGCAAAGAACAAGAGTCAACCCGTATCAATTGCAATCTCCGCCATCAATGCGCATCGTTCCCATCTCCGTTCCCACACCCTTCTACATCGGACCCGTGAACGTCTATCTGATCAATGAGGATCCCCTGACGTTGATCGATACCGGTCCGAAGACGAAGGAGGCAAACGATGCGTTGCGCGAAGGACTCAGACGCGAGCGAATTCGAGTCTCAGATATCCAGCGCATCGTCCTGACGCATGCGCATGAGGACCACTGCGGCCTGGCGCGTTCGCTGCGCGACGAAGCCAAAGACGCGGAAGTGCTCGTACACGATTGGGAGACTGGTCATCGCGTCGGTCGTCTCGAGCATGCGGAACACAGAACATTGCTCGAGCGCGCCGGTGTGCCACCGGAAGAACTCGAGCGCATGCGCCGTCTCTACGAGCACATGCGTCTTTACGCCGACTCGTTTGCAGAAGACGAGTACCAGTCGCTCGAGGACGAGGCCGAACTCGAATTTAGCAACGGGTCTTTGCGGGTAATTCACACACCCGGGCATACGCCGGGCTCGTGCTCGTTTATTCGCGAGGCAGATCGCACGGTCATTGCGGGCGACTGCGTGCTCAAACGCATCACACCCAATCCGGTCCTGTCGCCTGATCCGATAGATCCTTCCAAACGATTTCCATCGCTTGCCGAGTATCTCGTGAGCCTCGCGCGCTTAAGAACGTTTGCACCCACCTTCGTCTACGGCGGCCATGGCGAGCCGATCAACGATTACGAAGAGTTGTTCAACCGCTACGTGCGCGCCATCAGCGAACGACAAGCGCAAGTAATCAAGTTACTGCCCAAAACCGGTTCATCCGCGTGGGAGATCTCGCGGCAGATGTTTCCCGAGACTGATGACGTGCACCGATTCCTCGCGGTTTCTGAAGCCGTGGCTCACCTCGATCTTGCTCACACTGAAGGCAAGATTGCGGTCGAACTTGCTGGTGAACGAGAAATCTACCGCCCGCTCTAAAGCCTATCCGCCGATTACGCAGATTCTGAAGAAGAATGTGAAAGAAGCACTTTGTGCCTTGAGCTTTGTTCTTGGTTTTCTCAGCCAAAATCCAAGGCCCGGAGAACTCAACGAAAACCTCAAGCTCAAAGCACAAAGTACAAAGCACAAAGCCCAGTTCTTAAGATCCGGAATCTGTGGATAGCTTTTGTCTCACTGAATTTTCGGAACTCCCACCAACCTTGAGCGTGTAACCCCGTAAATTCTTTCCGGAGGACTCTCCTTTTATGAGCTTTAGACCAAGGATTTCGCTTCTCGTCCCCCTTGCCTTGTCAGCCGGCATTGTCTTTGCGCAGCAATCGCCGCCAACGCCACCGGCCGCACCCGCTGCGCCTGCGACACCTTCATCACCGTCGACGCCCGCTGCGCCAGCACCACCGCGAGCATTCGGTGAAACATTTTCGCTTTATGTTGATGGTGGCAGTTTCCTGGGAGTTTACGCGGAGGACATCAACAGCGAAAAATCTGCGCGTTACAACTTGCGAGAGGCACGCGGTGTTGGAATCACCAGTATCGTGAAGGACAGTCCGGCAGAAAAGGCCGGCCTTAGAAAAGACGATGTGATTCTGCGCTTCGACGGCGAGAACGTCACGAGCGTTCGGAAGCTGAACCGGCTCGTCACGGAAGTTGCTCCTGATCAGTCGGTGCGTCTCGGCATTAGTCGCGGAGGCTCGGAGCAGGAAGTCGCAGTCACCATCGGAAAACGCACTAACAAGTTCACTTCGTTCGAGAACCTGAAGAAGTTGCCGGGGGTCGAAGTTTGGGGCCCGGGATTTGGTGACAGAGATTTTGTCTATGCGTTCGGAAACAACCGGCGCATCGGCATTAGCACCACTCCTCTGACTAAACAGCTTGCTGACTACTTTGGAATCGTAGCTGGAACTGGCGTGTTGGTCACGGCAGTGACGGACGACAGCCCAGCGGCGAAAGCCGGCATTAAGGCGGGTGATGTCATTACTGCGGTCGACGGTGAGAAAATCGAGGGTTCAGGTGATCTCTCTCGAGCCCTCAACAAGAAGAAGGAAGGCGACGTCTCGTTGACAGTGGTTCGCAACAAGAATCAGCAAACAATCACAGTCACACCGAAGGAAGGCGCCTCGACAATCTTTGCTCCGGGACCAACTGGAACGCGTGTCATGGTGCCGCGCATTCAGATACCGGCGATACCGGAAATCAACATCCGTACACCGCGAATCGAGATTCCGGTTATACCATCAATCAATATTGATCTTGGAGACAGGATCAGGAGCGGAAAGTTGGAGAGTTCCAGCCGACCGATCTAAGACTCTCGCTAAGAAAAACATCCACAGATTGCCCAGATGACGCAGATTTCAAAAGAAGAACTTCGAGCTTTGTACTTCGACTTGGGGGGTCTTTGTGCGTAGAGTTTGTACTTGCGCTTTAAGGGACTCGGAACTAGCGCTTAACGACCCAGGAAACAAGGCTCAAAAGCACAAAGTTCGGCTTCAGAATCTGCGTAATCTGTGGATGGATTATCTTGGTTGCTCGAGTCGCTTCTTTCCGGCTTCAGCTTCGTTGAAAGCGCCGCCGGGAACTCTACCAATCTTGATCGCTTCATCAAACTGCTTTGAAGCCTCTTCCTGGTTTTCCAGGAACGCATAGATGCGTCCCATCGCTTCACGAGCGCGGGAAATCAGGGCGAGATCAGTTTCTGAACTCGCTGCTTCAATGGCAAACCGATAGTTCGCCAGCGCGCGATTCAAGCGTTCCGCCTGAACATTCTCATCTGTCGCATCCTGCGCTGCCAGATTGGCAGTTTGTGCCAACGCGAAAAAGACTCGCGGCTCGCGCGGGTAGTCTTTAAATAGTTCTTTCAGTCGCGCCTCAGCGTTGTTGTAATCCTTTAGCCGCAAAACCTCTTCAATCTCCGTCAGCTTCCTTACCAGAATCGCAGCTTTCGCATTCGCGCCGGTGTTGATTGGCTGTTCTGATTCTGCCTGGCGGGCGCTAAGTCGCGCCTGACGAGCACTCGCCGCGCGCTGACGTGCCTCGGCATACTCCCCGGATCGTTTGCTTTCTCGTAGCGGATCGAACGACGCAATCATGTCAGGAAAGAAATTCGCGATGTCGAAACCCGAGCTCTCAATGCCCTTCAACTGCTCGGCAAAAAAGAAAGCGAGCACTGCTCCTCGCTCGTACTCATCGGCCAGTCTGGCGATAGTTGCATCCTGAATGAAGCCAATCTCCGCTTGCGCTTGTCTTGCGATCGGCGTACGAGTCGCTTCATCTTTCGCCGCATCCAGCCTCGGCCGAACCTCGCGAGAAAGCGCTTCGAGTTTCCTCACCTCTTCAAAGCGCGCATCAGCGGCGGCAACCAGAGATCTCGAGATGGTGAGAAAAACATCGGGGCTAACGATGCCTCCAGCTTTTTCTCGATCGGCGATCACTTGTTTGATCTGCTCGCGACGTTCGGCAATTTGCCGATTGAATCTCAGGGTCAAGGGATCAATCACATACTGGAGATAAGCGCGGCGCAGTTCTGATGAACTCGGGTCAGTTCCTTGCGGCACGATCGCGTAATACTCGTCCCTGAAGATGCGGAAGTTGATCGCTCCCGGAGCCCCTAGCAGATCCGGCAGGATTGAAAAGTGTCGTTCGTGCTGGCGTACGCTGTAGGTTTTCGGCGCGTCCTTCTTTTTCCCCGGCGCTTTAGTCTCAATTCGCTCCAACGTCGTGGTGATGGGTTGAGTGTGCAAATAAGTCAGCACCGATCGGACCATCTCTGCGGTTGGCGCCCTCAGGCGGTCGCCCTCTGATTGATAAGCGCGCACATATGAAACCAGACGGTCTTCGATTCCTGAGCGGCGATAAAACTCGCGCACCAGTGGTGCAAAGTCGAGCACTTCCAGCAGGCCGCCGGGAAGGTCCTCCGATCGTGCGGGCTCGTTGAGCGTGGGTGGTTGCTCGAGCGTCAATGCCAGCGAAACGTATCGGGCAGCCTGGTCAGCCGCGGTAGCAGGAGCTGGGAGTTTGTTGCGTTCGTAGAAAGCCCGCAGCCGACTACGCAAGTCTGGATCGAGATTAGCGAGATCGTTACGTACCTGAGTGCGAAACACCGAGACCTCTTTGCCAGCCGGCGTTGAATCGAGTCCGGCTGCTTCAAGTGCTGCCATCATGATGATCAATCGCGGGTCAGCTTGAAACGAAACGCCGTATTCTGCGAGATCAAACCCAGCCGTCTGACGTTGTTGAAGCTGGCCGCGAGAAGCCGGCCGAGCAGGAGTACCGGGATTCGATTGGGCGAAACCCTCGGGGCAAACCACGAGAGCAACTGAAAGCAGAATGAAGAAACGTCTCATATTAACTATTGCCGTACAGGTTAACTTAACTATCGCCGAACAGGTTAACGGTGGATTTCAAACCGGGGAACATTAGAGATGCGGTCTGGTACTAAACGGATGCCGGGTAGTGCTGAAATGCCCGACATGCTTCAAAGCTTGCCCTCGAAAAACCAACAAGATTCAAGCATGATACTACCGATAACGTCATACATTTGAGTGTTGCCCATCTTGATACGACCAGCTGAAGCATGTCGGACATTTGGTGCGCGGGTGTTCAGTTTCTGCGGACCCCAGCCCTAATCTAAATCGGCATTCCTGGCGGCGGATTTTCGACGCTGACGTGCCCGCAGTGCCCATAATGTTAGCGGATAGGCAGCAAGCGAACAAACCACCGATAGCACCGTCCCGCCAATCGCAAACGGCTCGAGCACGTCCCAACTATGCCGGAACAACTTTTGATAATACGCGCCAGTCAGCAAGTGAGGATCACGCAGCAGTTCCATCCCTTCCGCAGGAATGCCCAGCGGCTTTCCCAGCACCAAAGCCCCGATTGCGTAAGAAGCCGCGATGATCGGCACGAGCGTAAGAAACGGATTGTTGATGAAGGTGCCGGTATAGATTGCGATCTTGTTGAAACGAAATACAAAGGCGATCAGCGTCGCCATAATCGTATGCAGCCCGAGAAACGGCGAGAAGGCGATGAACACGCCGATTGAAAATGCAAGCGCCGTCCGCTTGGGTGGATCATCGATCGCGAGCAGACGGCGAAATGCGGCACGGAACATGAGGTCAGGTTCGAATCAGGGGTAGCGGAATTGCAAAGCTGGGACGACCAAACTCGAAACCCGAAACCTATTTGAAGCTGCTAAGCGCTTCGGCCTCGTTATCGAAAGTATCGAACACCGTCAGGAGTTTTGTGATCACGAGCAGGTTTTGAATCTTGTCAGTTAGATTCAAAAGCTTTAGCTGACCTCCATCGCGTCGCAGCGTGGTGTAATTAGCAATCAGTTCGCCGACACCGCTGGAATCCATGTAGCTGACACCACTAAGATTCAGCAGCACATTCTTCTTGCCATCACTTGCCAAACGGCGAACAGCGTCACGCATGGCGATGGCGCCTTCGCCGATTCTGACTGAGCCACTCATATCGAGAATGGTGACATCACCCGCCTGTCGTTCTTTAACGTCGAGTTCCGCCATTTGCTTATCTCCTGTAAACCGCAACCATCGGTGTTCAGCGTTTATTTGTAGCTGTTGAGTGCTTCCGCTTCGTCCTCGTATACGTCGAAGACCGTCAGTAGTTTCGTGATAGTTAACAAGTCCTGAAGCTTTTGGGTGAGATTCAAAAGTTTCAGCTGTCCACCATCTTTATTGATGGCGGTGTAGCTGGAAACTAATTCGCCGATACCGCTGGAATCGATGTAGCCCACGCCGGCCAGGTTCAAGAGAATCTTCTTCTTGCCTTCTTCGAGCAACCGTCGAATGGCCGTACGAAGGGCGACGCTACCTTCGCCGATCGTAATCTTGCCACTCATATCCAGGACGGTTACGTCCCCGGCCTGGCGCTCGGAAATATTCAGTTCTGCCATTTTTGATCTCCTTTAGGGATTCCAAGTTTAAAGTAGGATTTCCAATCTCGAAGGCGATGCCAAGGTCACTTGCTGACGAATCCTGGAGCTGCTTCACATGACCGAAAATCGCTGGGGCGAATTTTTCTAAAGTTTCTTGAACAGGCGCACCGTCGTGCCGCCTTGCGGTTCAATGAACCAATCGACCTGATCCATGAAGTTTCGCATGAAAAAGATACCCCGTCCTGAAGTCTTTAGGAGGTTCTCTGCTGCGGTTGGATCCGGCACATCCTCGGGCTGGAAGCCGGAGCCTTGATCGTGGACCAGTATCTCGATGGCTTCAAACGAAGTCTTTACTTGCACTTCGAATAGCTTCGATTCGTCCTGCCGGTTGCCGTGCAACACGGCGTTCGTGACGGCCTCGCGTACGGCCATGTCGATTCCGAAACTGGCTTCCTCGGTAACTCCGGCATCATTTAATAGAGCTGCGACCGTGGCGGCGGCTTCGTTTACCGCCTCGATCCGGCTTGGCAACCTGATTAAAGTCGTCTCTTCAGTCACAATACGACATTGCCTCTCCAAGAGCAGTTGCGCCTGGATCCAGCTATATTTCAGCAAACATCGAAGACTACCGGAGTTCGAGGGTGTAGCATGCTGGCGACCTGCGTGTCAAGAAATGGCTCGATCTTTAGGCCGCTTAAAACCTTCCGGACAGATCATGCGATCGCGAGGTCATCTCGGACCACACAGCGTAAGATTCGCCAATGAAGATAAGGCCGCCCATCAGGATACACGGACGCGTTAACGTTCCCGGCGACAAATCAATCTCACACCGTGCGGCGATAATAGCTGCCCTTGCTCCGGGACGCTCGAGACTCGACAACTTTTCGTCGAGTCAGGATTGCCAGTCGACACTTGGATGCCTGCGCGCGTTGGGTTTAGCCATCGAGCAGCAAGGCAGCGAAGTGAGCATCGAGGGTCGCGAACGACTAGAGACGCCTTCTCAAGCACTCGACTGTAGCAACAGCGGTTCAACGATGCGCATGCTCGCAGGTGTGCTTGCGGGACACGACTTAAGCGCGATCTTGACGGGTGATGATTCGCTGCGGTCTCGTCCGATGGGGAGAGTCATCGAGCCGCTCGAAAAGATGGGCGCGAAGGTGGAGTCGGTCGCTGGCAATCCGCCGCTCAATATTATCGGTAACGAGCTTTTGACTCCGCTCGACTTTGAGATGCCGATCGCGAGCGCCCAGGTTAAGTCCTGTGTCTTGTTTGCCGGACTGCGCGCCAAAGGCTTGACGACTGTTCTTGAGAAGCACTCGACCCGCGATCACACCGAGCGGCTTTTGAATTGGTTCAGCGTTCCGGTGACAACGGAAATAGTTGCCGGCAACGTGGCAAAGGTAAGTATTCGTGGCCCGGTAGCTCCAATCGCTCGGGACGTCAGCATTCCTGGTGACATTTCTTCGGCCGCATTTTTCATTGCTGCCGCCGCGTTGATGCCGGGGTCGGAGCTGGAGATTGCCGGCGTCGGCGTTAATCCTACTCGGACGCAATTCATAACGACCATGCAGTCGCTCAGTCTGCAGGTAAGAATTACAGGCACCGCCGATGTTTGTAACGAGCCGGTGGGAAATGTTCGCGTTGTTGGACGCGCTCGCCTTGCTTCACCGGCTGCGCTGCAATCCAACAACCTGCCCGTCGAGTTGATCCCGCAATTGATTGACGAGTTACCGTTGCTCGCTGTGGTGGCTACTCAGATTGAAGGAGGGATCGCCATTCGTGGTTCAAGAGAATTGCGCTTTAAAGAGAGTGATCGCATTGCGGCGACGGTAAAGAACCTGCGGACAATGGGAGCAATGGTAGAAGAGTTTCCTGACGGGCTTTCAGTTGCCGGGCCACAGCGTTTGCGAGGCGCTGAGCTGGATTCGTTTGGCGATCATCGCATTGCCATGGCTTTTACGATTGCCGCGATGCTGGCTGAGGGAGAGTCATTCATCAACGGCGCAGACAGTGTCTCGGTCTCCTTTCCTGAATTCTTTAAGGTGCTTGAGTCGATCGTCGAGCAGTGATGTGTATGGGCAAACAACGAGTAATCCTCACGGGATTCATGTGTTCGGGAAAGACTACCGTCGCAAAAGCGCTGGGCGAGAAGTGGAATTGTGAAGTTGTCGATCTCGATGAAGCGATTGCGGCGGCTGAGGGACGACCATCGTCGACAATAATAGAAGAGGACGGTGAGGAAGTATTCCGCGCGATTGAAAGACGAGTGCTCGGCGAGGTTCTCGATAATTCGTCTGTTCAGGTCATTGCGCTCGGCGGTGGTGCGTGGATTCAACCCGACAATCGCGAAGGCATCGCACGAAACAATTGCGTTAGCGTGTGGCTCGATGCTCCCTTTGAACTCTGTTGGAGTCGAATATCAGGTGACAGTGTTCGACGACCGCTGGCCGTCGAAAGAGAGCAGTCAAACAGGCTGTACGAGGAAAGACAGGCCGCCTACTCGATGGCCGACTTGCGCATCGCCGTTGGCGCCAACGACACACTCGACAACGTCGTCGAGGCAATTGATTCCGCGCTCAACTTGCTCAACGATGCTTGTTCTGACGATTAACAGAGCGCTCGGGTGCTTTTCTGGTGGTGGGTCAGTTTGATGTCCGACATGCTTAGCTTGTCGTTGCTCACGACAAACTGAAGTTTGTCGGACACTCCGATACGCACCATCAAAATTGAATTTGTTGGCAACCCCAGTCTGGAATGCTAGAATTCGGCGACTTCGCGCTAACAAACGGCTTACCCGAGAGCCTTAGTTCTTCAACTGGTCTGCGCCCCGGACTAACTGAGTCGGCGCGTACTCTTAAGGAGGCGCTTCCCCCGTGAGTTCACCACTAATCGTCTTAACGGCTTCTTCCACCGAGGCCAGCGAATGGAACCACAGCATTTGGCAACAGATGTTGTCTGCCACCGTTCCCTACAAATTCAGTAATTCATTCTTCAGCAAGATCTCGCTCGAGAACGAGAGTTGGCCCGACGGCCGCGCGAAATACGTTCCGAACGGGTTGCGCATGGTTGAGACCCTCTTACTTAGAGAGTATCCGGAAGAAGACGTGGTGACCTGCTATTTGGACAAGCTCGAACAGTTTGTCGGTCCGGAAACGAAAGTAGTAGCCATCCACGCGCATAACCCGCTGGGAATTTCTTACGCTACTGACGTGTACGCAAAGATCTTTGGTGAGAACGTGATGCCGCTGAATGCCCACGAGTTCATCAAGATCGTTACGCATCCGGTTATCCAAAAGTACAAACCAAAGATTGTAGTTGGCGGACCTGGGGCGTGGCAGTTGGAAAAGGCAGATCGCCTGGACGAGTTCAAAATCGATTATCTGATCGATGGCGAGATCGAACGAGTGTTCAGCGACATCTTTAAGCGAATCATGGCGGGTGATCCAAGTTTGCCGCGAGTGATCAAGTTGTCAAAGGACATGCAGGCAACCGTCGAAGAGATTCCGGTTGTTCGTCATCGCTCGACGTTTGGTGTCGTTGAGATCACGCGCGGTTGCGGACGCGGTTGCCAGTTCTGTTCTCCGGCCACGAAGGTGGGCCGCTCGTTTCCGCTCGAACACATTATCGAGAGCGCGAAGGTGAACGCGCGTGAAGGCGCAACTGAAGTGCTGGTGGCTTCGGAAGACATGTTCCTGTACGAGCAGTTACCGAACTTTGAAACGAATGTGCCGGCGCTGGAAGCACTGTTCCGCGGCATCAAGAGCGTCCCCGGCATTCAGACCATTCAAACATCGCATATCACGATGGCGCCGGTCGTTAAGGATCCAACTATCATCGAACGGCTGACTCCTCTGCTCGTGCCTTACTCGCACGTGCAGCACGATGAATCAACCGATCCTAACAAGTGTATTGCCGATCCAATTATTGGACTCGAAACCGGCAGTGCCCGGCTCTTCAATACTTTTATGAAGGGCAAAGCCTATCCATACAAAGCCCACCAGTGGCGCGACGTGGTGTTGAAGGGAATGGAGATTCTTAATCGCCACAATTGGTTCCCGTTCTGCACTTTCATCCTGGGGCTGCCCGGCGAGACTGATGAAGATACGAAGCAGTCTCTCGATCTGCTTTACGACTTACGCGATGCCAAGGGAACGTTTGTGCCGACTTTCTTCGTGCCGCTGGAAGACACGCGCATGGAAAAGAGAGAGAGCGCGAAGCTGATCGAGATGACTGATTTGCAGTGGGAGTTCTTCTTTACCTGCTGGAAATACAACATGGAATTTTGGACTCGCAATAAGACAGTGAATGCGAAGTTCAGTCTCGGCGTTCCGCTCTACTACGGGATGCTCGGCAAGAAGCTGTTTGGAAACGGCATCAAGTATCCGTTGGCGCGGTTTGCCGGAGTTCCCGATCGCCTGCTTCGTAAACACCTCTATCTGGACTTCGGCGGCATAAAGCGCAATCGAAATGGCATGCAGCCGTTTGATAAGGAGATCGTGCCGGGATTCATGAGCGTGAAAGAGAAGGGGCTAAATATGATTGACGCCAGTCAACTGCACGCGGTCCAGGCCCAAACTGCCGGAGAATCAGTGCACGCGGCCGGCGACTAAAGAGCTGGCCAGTAACTAAGGATGGAAAGGCCACGTCGGTTTCGACGCGGCCTTTTCCTTTGCCCAAACAGCTAGCAGTTAAAGTGTGGCCAGGCATAGATGACTTGGAGGATGGCCGCTTAGCTGACTGCGGCGAGGCATTCAAGTTGACGCTAAGAAGCGCCCCATGAGAGAAGTCCGAGGAGATGAAGGTAACCGGAATTCGTTGACAAACTCCGACAGCGCGCTCAACGCTTTTACGAATAAGGGCAAGGTTCAACCGCTGGATGGCCGTATACCTAATTTTGAACTTTACAAAAACCAAGACCAAAGCAAATTCATAAAGGAAATCCAAGAAAGAATAAGTAGCCTTCCAAGGATTGCCTCGCATTAATGGAGACGGCTTCATGAACGCTAAGACTCACGGCGTCTTTCGTATAGTTATTTTTGTAGGTCTACTAGCCGATGATGACCATAACTGGACTCCTTCGTACGACCCTAACGGAGCTGGACTGACCAGTGTGATGGCGCATGAAGAGGGGCATCCGTTCGGGCTGGCCGACTGGCCAACTGCTATCCCGCCTGTAATGGTTCGTCGGTTATGGGTGTTGGCGGGGTCAACTGCCCCGGACCTAATTGCCTCACAGGCCCTACCCCATGTGACAATGAGGCTTCAAATCAATATGGTGGTTGTCCTTCCCCAAGCCCAACTCCCCCACCATGTATAGACGTTCGGTAATCAGTTTCGCTATCGAGCAAGAGTGAAAGACACTCACGATGCTCAATTAGGCCGGTGGGCTTGGGACGTGTTTTTCGTTCAATGACCGCCATAAGAAAAAACACTCCAGGCTGGGTTTCAAAGGCCATGGTTCAACTTGAGGCCGCGGGCTCCCAACGCGAGAGAAACTCCCACAGCCCCCGATGCATTGCTGCAAAGGAATCAGCACAAAAAAGAACCGGTTGGAAATGCGTTGGGTCGTACTCATGACGTGAGGCGAATTCCAGATCCAGCGGTCGCAATTCGGCTTTGTCCAACGCCTTCAATTCACCTGCCGACGATAACAACCCGGTGCCGTAAGCTTTGATCCCTCCGTCCTCACGCAACGCGCCAAACTCGATAGTGAACCAATAGACTCGCGCCAATCGATTCAGTTCTTCCAGCGAACTTGTTCGTTTCACTGCTTCACCAAACATCCGATTGAGTTCGGCAAGCCGCGGACTCGCAAGCGAGATTGCGTGTCCGATGATCTCGTGGGCCACGTCGGGTTCCGGTGTGTAGAGCGGTGTCGAGTGATGCCGAATGTACTGCGTGCAGAGGAAAACTCCACTGGCCAGTGATTCGAGAAACACGCGCGGCTCTATCAATCCGGCGACTGGTTCAAGTCGAAAACCACTGAGACGTTCCACGCGTTCGCTGACTTCACCTAACTGCGGAATTCGATCAGTCGCGAGATTCATCAGCTTCAAACACGAAAGGTATTCGCCGCATGCATTCTGCTCGTGCGCGCTCTCTAGCTCTCCCCAAATCGTTTGCCAAACCCGATGCTCCTGACTGGTGTACGGAGCATTCGGAATAGCGTCTCCGGGTATGTAATCGAGTGCGATTCTCGCAATCTCGTTCCTGCGCTCGCGGTATTCCTGGTCCTGGAAGCCCGGGTGATCAGGATCGAGCTGCACGATTCTCCTTCGATCCGCGGCGGCATCGCTATCGGTTGTTACGAGGCGCATGTCGGCATGATCGCCAAGTAGCGGGTGCTCTTGTTTCATAATCGGCTCCTCGAACCTGTGTCTCGGTATAAACAAAAAGACCGGCCAGCGAATCCCTGCTTTGGAAGGACCACTGGCCGGTGTTTTTGGAAACTGGTTTAAGTGCTAACGCGCTAGCGCACGATCACAGTCTCTCGCCCGACCGTCCCTCCCAGCGGAGAGTGGTTGGTAATAATAGTAGTAGCGAGTGTGACTTTGTTTCATGCGCTTCGTTGTCTGTTTAGACAGAAGCAGGATAGGCAGCGTCATTGTCGTCGTCAAGTGTTAGGGCTAGAAAATCTGGAGGCCGCAGCTCCTTCGGAGCACAAACCTATGCGCTATTGCTTACGCAACTTTCGGGTTGTGCACGCTTGAATTGTCACTTCGGAATCTTGAACGGGTTTTCACTGACTCACTACAACTGTCGCTTTACAATCACACTCGCGAGTTGATCGGCAATGCGAGGGTCGAGCACTTTTAGCTTCTCTTGCTGTTCGAGCGCTTTGGGAGTGTTGCCCAGCATTAAATAGCTGACACCCAAATTGAAATAGAAGGAAGGATCTTTCGGATCGAGCGAGATCGCTTTTTCGTGAAAGGGAATCGCTTCTTTCGGCCGGCCCGATTTCGAAAGCGTAATCGCCAGCCCGTCGTAGGCCAGCGAATACTGAGGCGCTTGTTTAATCAGACTCTTGAAAACGAATTCGGAGTATTTGAAATTGCGCATCCGATCGTACGTGACGCCCTGGTTATAACGTGCTTTTAGCAGTTTGGGATCGAGCGTGACGGCGCGGTTGAAAGCCTCGATTGCCTTCGGAAACTGTTTCAGTTCTCCCTGAGCTTCCCCAAGATTATTGAAGGCTTCGCCCGAAGACGGCTGCAACGCTACGGCTTTCTGAAACGCGACTACCGCGTTCTCAAATTTCCGCTGAGACATGTAGATGCCGCCGATTCTCAGGTGTGAGGTAGCAGCCAATACGGGCGCATTGGCAGAGATAGACACGATCCGGTTGTAGATCTGAATTGCCTCGTCCAAACGGCCCTGGTTCTGAGCTGCCTCAGCCGCCGTCATCAGCTGTTGGACATCGGGCGCTCGGCGAGGCTTGGCGGGTTGCTGTCCATTGGCGACGATACAGAGGTTACTCAACAGCAATCCTGCCAACAGATAGCTGCTCACCTTTAGCCTTGCCAGTTTCCACTTTGCCATGGTAAAAGAGTGTCCCTTTTGAAATAAACAGCTAATCGCAGGGAAAACTAGGAAATGCGTGCGGGTTCCGGGTTTTTCCTATCACACCAGGTGTTGATGGGAAACTATCAAGGAGGATTACCGCTAATGCGTAACCTATTGCTGCTGATCTTCGTCACGCTGCTCTCGGCCCCGGTCGCCCTCGCCCAATCCGACTATTCAGACTGGGAATTCTTCATTGGCTACGCTCATGAGCGTGCCAACAACGGCGCTGACCGTTTGGACAGGCGCGGACTGGCGATTCTGCCCAATGGCGCAACCCGGCGAGTCGATTTTGTTTCCGAACGAGTTCCGTTGAACGGCGTGACCGGAGAAGCCGTGGCTAACGTGCACAAGAACATTGGCATCGTGGCTAACTTCAGCGCCACCTTTGGTGGGGTCGACTACCTCGACGCGCTGACTGGACAAACCTACAACGCGCGGCTGTCTCGTTACACTATGCTCTTCGGACCACGATTTAACTTTCGGAACTCGAGTCCTGTAATTCCCTATGCGCACGCGCTCTTTGGAGTTAGTCGGTCCAAGGCCGATTTTCGCGACAACAACTTTACCTGCCCGGATACAAGCGATACCGCGTTTGCGATGGGGTTAGGTGCGGGACTGGATATCAGGGCCAGCGACCTCATCGATATAAGGCCCATCCAGGTTGATTATCTTCCGGTGTTCTATAGCAATCGGCGTGAAGACAACCTGCGGTTCTCAGCGGGAATTAAGTTCAAGACCAACTAATCGCTGTGCTGGGGTGCTTCCGTTAATGAAGCACTCCAGCTCGCGCGCCAAATCACTTTCCAATTACTTTAATTTGAGCGTTTGCCGGTTGTTGAAGAAGTCGGCCCAGGCATCGCCTGACTTAGCAACCAGTGCAGGAACGTTTCTGATCGTAAAGTCAGAAATCTTCACACCCTGCTCAACTTGTTTCCATGTCAGAGGCATTGAGACCGTCGCATTCGGTTTCGCTCGTGCCGTATAGATCGCCGCCAAACTTTTTCCGCGTGCGTTCTGCATCCAGTCGATATAGACCTGAGTCTTGGTGCGCTTGGCCAAACTGCGTTCGACCGTCGCGATCTTAGGAACGCGCCGCGCAATCTCTCCCGCCAGCAATCGCGCAACTTCCGCAACTGCCTCGTAATCGTTAGTTGGTTTCAACGGCAGGTAAATATGAATACCCGACGAGCCCGAGGTTTTTGGAAAGGCTTTGAAACCTACTTCGTCACACACTTTTTTTACTACCAGGGCAACTTGCAGAACATTCTCCCAGGGTGCTTGCTTTGGATCCAGGTCGATCGCGATCCAATCCGGTTTGTTCAGCTTTTTGATCGTGGAATGCCAGGGGTGTTGCTCAATCGTGCCGAGATTAACGAAGTGGAGCAGTGATGCCGTTGAGGTGTAGACCGCATAGTCGAGTTCGCGACCTACCTGATTCGTCAGCCGGACCGTTTTTACGAAGCCTGGGGCGCTTTCGAGGTCTTGCTGAAAGAACATCGGCGCCTTGATGCCACGAGGCCAGCGTTGAAGAATCGCCGGCCGGCCAGTGAGGTACGTCATGATGTGGTCGCTGATCTGAATGTAGTAACAGAGCAACTCGAACTTCGTTATTTTCTCGTCCGGCCAGTAGATTCGTTCCAGGCTGGTGACAGAGACATGATTGCCATCGACATCCAGCAAGAGATCGCCTTTGGGGTTTTTTAGAGTGAGGAACTCAGCGGGAGAAATAGCCGGTCCGCGCTTCGGTGCTGTTCGCTTAACTGCCGCGGTTTTAGCGCCGGAGTTCTTTGAGACACCCTCGTTCTTTGCTGCCATCGCGCGCTTCTCAGTGGTACGACTCGCTAGTCCAAGTGGTCCCGAACGGACCGTTCGCGGTGCAGGAGCTTACAAAGCAAGTGTCACGGAGGTGTCCCAACCTAGAGAGCTAGTTAAAATGATCACCCTACGCCGAACCTGCGTCCTAAAGCTGGCAGGAGTCACTCGGGCGAGCAACTCCAAGCTTTCAGGTGTGTGCAACTTTTGGTTGTGCGCTGGTTGTGGCCGGTGCCGGTTCCGCGGGAGCGTAGTAAAGGATGCGATTGCAATTATCACAAGTCACCATCTCTTCGCCGCGTCTCACCTGGGCCATCGCTTGCGGACGCAAAGCCATGTAGCAGGCCATGCACGCGCCGTTACGC
The DNA here is from genome assembly GCA_041744295.1 of Pyrinomonadaceae bacterium. GTDB lineage: Bacteria > Acidobacteriota > Blastocatellia > Pyrinomonadales > Pyrinomonadaceae > PSRF01. The sequence goes on from JBGTLE010000128.1 coordinate 18,975, forward strand.
GCTTCTGCGACTGCAACGCCATCGCGTATGCGAGCACTGATTCGGTTATAAAGCGCGCTCAGGGGCTTCGGCAAACTACCCGCCAACCGCTCGCGGTCAGCACGTTGTCCGGCAAGCCTCTCGGCTTGTAGTTCCGTCTCCTGGTCAAACACCTTCAACCTGGCCTCGCGATCAGAATTGAGACTGGCGATCTCCTCCGAACGTTCGGTAAGCGCGGCTTCGGCTTGTTCCAGCACTTCCATCTGCTCGAGCGTCTGAGTTTCAAGCGTAGAAATCTGCTTGCGAGCGGCGTCGGCCTCACGGATCGCGGCGGTGTATTCGTCCTGTTTCCTGGACGACATCAAATTCCGATCAGCGCGTTCGGCACGGAGCCTTTGCTCGGAAATCTCAGTTTCCAGATGAACGCGCGAGTGCCTGGCCTCGTCGCGACGGCTTTCAAGATCCCTAATTTCAAAGGCGCGCTGATCGAATTCTGCTTCGATCTCGGCGCGCCTTTCGGGTATCGCTTCTAGTTCTGCTTGTAGTTTTCTTATGCTGTTATCCAGAATTTGTAGAGCGACTAACTGCTGCAATTCCGCTTTCACTCTTTATTTACTCCTGTAAAGATCTGGGGTTCGGTTTGTTAAGTGCAGGACAATCATCGGAAACCATTATCAGCTATAGGCACGCAGTCGCGCAAGGGGAGGTGTTTTGCGGTCAGTTCAGTGCAGATAACACGCTTCCCTGTGGTCGCTATAATCAGAACCGCGAGCGGCAGCGACTGGGTCCGTTCCCAAGCAGCACTCGATATTGGTTGCAAGCAAGCGTGATCTTCAAGCAATCCTTTCATAAGTCACTTGTCATTACTTGTCATAAGTAACTTGAGCATTCGGCGACGGCCCGGTCGCGGCCGCTTGCGGTACTGAAATGGCTCACATTTTGTTGAGCCCGACAGCTTTCGCGGCATTAATTCGTCCAGACGTTGCCACCTTCTCTGTCAGCGCCGGCAGTTTATCGACAGACTTCAAGAGCAGTGCCCGGAGGTCAGCGACGGAGAGATCGGGATTAGCTGCCAACACAAGCGCGGCAACGCCGGAGACTACCGGAGTCGCCATTGACGTTCCGGAGTGTTCTTCATAGTCGTTTCCAAGCCACGTGCTCAGGATCTCTTTACCAGGCGCCGCGATCTGAACGGACTTCGCGCCGTAGTTTGAAAACTGTGCCAGCTGATCGTTGCGATCTAGTGCTGCGACGCTGATCACGTTAGCGAAACTCGCCGGGTAATGCGGACGCTTGTCGTTGTCAGTCGTAGCATTGCCGGCAGCAGCGACGAAGAGTATGCCGGCTGCGTAAGCCTTCTGAATCACTTCGTCGAGCGCTCTGGAAGGTTGCGTGGAACCCCAACTCGCACTGATTACGCGAACGTTAACCCCCGCTCTGCGCCGGTCGATTACGTAGTTGATCGCCTCGATCGCATCTTTCGTCGTGCCAAAGCCCCCGGCGTTCATAAATTTCAAAGGCATGATTCTTACTTTCCAGTTCACGCCCGTGATGCCGATGTTGTTGCCACCTTCGGCGCCGATGATGCCCGCGCAATGAGTGCCGTGACCGTTGTCGTCGAAGGGGTCACCTGAATTATTTATTGCGTTGTAACCAAGATCGTCCTCGACCAGGCCAAAGTCGCTGTCTCGATAAGACTGAATACTGGCTGGCCGGCTCCACATGTTATTGACCAGATCCTCGTGGTCATACGCGACGCCACTATCGAGTACGGCGATCACGATCTCGTGACTGCCGGTGGTAGTGGCCCAGGCCTGCATCGCACTGATGTCGGCGCCGGAGCTGCCGCCACTCTGGCCTTCGTTCGCGAGCGCCCATTGGCTGCTGAAACGAGGATCTAACGGATGGATGTGCTGCGGTCCGCCGTTTTCGTGATCGAGACTGATTTCAAAATTCGGTTCCGCATATTCAACTTCAGGCAAGGCTCGATACTCGGCCACGACGGCGTCCACTTCAGCGTCATTGAGATCATCGATCGCCCACAGACCGGGCACGGATTCGATTCCATCTTCCACCTGGTCCTGCAGACGGCCAGTGATTTCGCCGATGACTTGCTCTGAGATGCCGGGCCGAAACTTAACCAACACGTCGGCGCGCAACGACCTGTCGTCGCGCAAGATCTCCTGCCGATCACGTACGTCCTGTTTCTTGCTCGCGCCCGGCATGAGCCGAACCGTGGCCCACTCCTGCTGCCATCTTCTGACCTGTCCGGCAAAGGCGGCGACCAGGATGAGCACCGAAGCGAGAGCGATATGTGGTAAGAAACTTTTGCGATTCATGATTCGAGGATTTAATCAGAGGCGATAATTTTTGCCCTGGTAATTGAAAAGTCTAATTTGGTTTTTGTTGGCTCGGTATTCAAAACTCCGTCCGTTTGCCTGCAAGCGAATTCGCCAGCCTGGCGTGATCATCTGACCACTCATCTCGCCGGACGTGCCGGCGCCCAGCGCCATATCGGGAAACTCTGCGTCTTCCGTAGAGTCGGAGATCTCTTTCTCATTCACATCCAGGCGTTGCGCGAGGTCTTTCCGCGCCGTGGCTACTGCTTGCTCTCTGGTGAGCGCCATTTCGACCTCTCTTGTTATAGCAAAGTCTGGAGAGGAAACGAGTGACTCGCGTCCTTTGTTCCCCTGCTTCTTTTCCTGCCTCGATTTGACAATCTTGTCTGGAGTCGCTGGTTGCCCGTATTCTGCGCCCGCTTTCTCAGAGCGTCAAAGGTGTTGCGGAGCAAGTCTTGTGCTCAAGGACGTCATTCAAAGAGCTGACGAGCTTTACCGGCAGCGTGAAGCTGTGGGCGCGGTGCAAGAGAGCCTCGCCTTACTAAATGAGTTGAGATCCGAAGCGCCCGGGTTCGAGATTGAATGGCGGCTGAGCCGCGCTTACTTCTTTCTTGGTCAGGAATCCGAAAATGTAGCTGCGGCAAAGGAGCATCACTGGCACGGAATACGGGCGGGCGAATTGGCGGTGTTTGGGAGCGATGATCGGGTCGAAGGCCATTTCTGGTTGGGAGTGAATCTTGGTCTCGCCGCTGCGCTCAGTGGTGCATTCGATGCCTTGCGTTTGGTGTTCAGAGCGCGACGCCAGTTGAAGACGGCGGTGGAAATTGACGAGGCATATCATGACGCAGGACCGTTGCGCGTGTTGGCAAGACTGGGACATCGTTCACCGCGCTGGCTCGCCGGAGGCAAGAAGGAATCGCAGATAAACTACGAACGAGCGACTGCGATCGCGCCGTCGAATACGGTCAATCGGATTTATTACGCTGAGTTGCTTTTGGATATTGGAGA
>JBGTLE010000129.1:0-6519 GCA_041744295.1 Pyrinomonadaceae bacterium
CGCTGCCAACCGAAAGGTAACCGGAATCCATAACGGGGCAGATAGGGCTAATGCCTAACCCGAAAGGGTGCAGACGTGGGACAGGTGATGGTCTTGACTAAAGGTGAGATGAGACTTAACTGGCGGGAAAAGTTAGGTACAGGCTTCGGTTTGTAAACGTAACCGTCAGGACAAGCCGTAAGGGTTGTTAAGAATCGGAAACACTGAATCTCAAGACGTTGCTTGAGCCGTGTACGGTGAAAGTCGTATGCACGGTTCTGAGGGGAGGGAGGGGGCTATATTTAAAACCTCCTCCTTTACCCAACGGCGCACTCTTTCTGGAACTGTGTCAGGCAATCCGCACTGGAGCAGGAGAACGCATGAGTACTGCAATTGACATTCGCGATTTTGGGGCTGTTTCTAATGACAAGACCCCCGGTGCCAAGGCGGCCAATACGCTTGCCTTTCGTTTGATTCAATCCATGATGAAGAATGTCGTGGATGGCATTGACTACTCGTGGGGTGGGCGAGTGTTCGTCCCGCCGGGCGTCTTCTACCTCGACGACCATCTTCACATCGAACGTGCCATCGAACTATTTGGCACCGGTATGCAGGGCGAATCTGTGCTGGTGTTCGATCTCGGCAAATCGCTCATCGTTGAAACGCAAGCTACCTCATCCGACGGCATGGCGGGGTCTGATTGCATCATCCGAGACATTCAGATCTTGTCCACAGAAGGTTGGGATTTCACGCAGAACCCCACGATTGACTTAGCTACGTTTGCAGGGCCAAGCAGTGGTACTGCGGGTGTTAAACTGAACGCCAAGGCGATTTTACAGCGCCTCTTCATTAAAGGCTTTAGTGGAACAGCGGTGGAGATTATTGCTGATCTCAACATGCCGAAGCCTACTAATGCCAACAATTGGCAGATTCAAGGAGGGTTCTTCATCCAATGCGGGGGCCACGGAGTTCATACGAACGGTGGCGATGCAAACGGTGGTCTCTGTGTTGGTCTGTACATGGCTGGCATCGGCGGCAACGGGATCTACGAAAGTTCGCAGGCGGGCGGAACCTATGTGGGTTGCTACGTCGAAGAAGCAAAAGGTCGTGGTTTCCATAATGCTCAAGGACCCAGCCCTAGCGAGATCAACATCGGGAATCAGGCAACCTTTGTGGGGTGTTTTGCCGAAGGACCGCAACCGTCGCGTCTCGTTGGCGCTGGTGGTGTCTTCATCGGAGGGAGTGCGGAATTCACCGACGACACGATCGCATTCGTATGCATAGGTAACCTATCGGTGCATCCATTTGAAGTTCTCAACGTAGCCAATCCTTCGATCAAGTTCATGCTCGGATACAAGGATCCCACGAACGCAATTTTCGGTTGGGAATCTGCGGCTGAAGGAGGCAGTTTCTGGCTGTTCCGTTGGCTGGAAGAGCTGAAGGTCTGGTCCACCGAGTTGGGAAATAACTTTCCGACTACTCACCGAGTGTCGTATCAGACTGCCTCTGGGCATGCGCGGGGAGAAGGATTTCAGGGCTTTCCGTATGTCTTGATTGGCCCTGTTGAGGCACCGACAAAAATCGCGACCACGATCGGAGTAGGTACCCCCGCACCGCCGTTTTCTGGCGAATGGCAACACGGTGACATCGTCTACAATGCTCATCCGTTGCCAGGCGACCCAATTGGCTGGGTCTTCATTCCGACCGAGGCACAGCCTTGGAAAGGATTCGGTGTAATCGAAGCCTGAGTTGAGCAGCCACCTTCATTCCTTACCATGTTCGCAAGCCGCCCAACAAGACGGTCGGCTGGAGCGCCTTGTTGGGCGGCAGTTGTAGTGTCACTTGTATCGCTGAGTGAGAAACTATTCTTCAAAGGCATGGTTTAGGGGAAATACTCCGTATGTCCAAGTCCGACCTCGAAGTAACGCTGCGCGAGATGACTAAGGAAAACTGGCGTGATATCCTTTGTTTAAAAGTAGCTCCGTACCAAGAGCAGTTCGTGGCATCCAACGCCATGTCTATTGCAGAAGCGCATTTTAGTCCAGAAGTTGCTTGGTTCCGCGCGATCTACGCGGGTGATGTGCCAGTCGGGTTTTTGATGTTGGAAGATGACGTAGCTCAGCAAGAGTACTTTCTGTGGCGCTTTATGATAGGTGAGCAATACCAAGGGCGTGGTTACGGGCGAAAGGCTTTGGAGCTGTTCTTCGCACACGTCAGGACGCGCCCTGGAGCGAATGCGGTCGAAACAAGTTGTGTGCTAGCCAAAGGTGGTCCCAGCCCGTTCTACGAGAAGATGGGTTTTGTTTACACCGGAAAAGAAGAGGATGGCGAACTTGTGATGCGACGTGAATTGTGATCTGGAAATGGTAGGTGAGTAGCGAGCCGCCCAACAATTCAAATGCAGGCGGACAGTTGAAAGTCGCTGGTGCTGAGTTCGAGTCTGCCTGCCGCCGCTGATTTGAGGCGTTCGGCTCAAACTCGTTTTGCAAGACTTGTGTCACTGCGTGAAAGCCTGGAGGCATCTATGAACAAGATTGTTACCGAGAACTCCCAAGTCGGCGCGCCGGCCAGTGAGTGGGACATTATTGGGACGGATGACGGTAGCATCGAAGGCTTTGCCACGGAAATGAGTGTCAACCTGGGGGAAACTGTTCATTTCAAGATCAACTCCGCGGCGACTGCTTACCGCCTCGACATCTATCGAATTGGCTACTACGCCGGGAACGGTGCCCGCAAGGTGACGGCGATTTGGCCTTCTGTCGGCCTTCCACAATTACAACCCCCCGGCCTCACGAACCCGACCGGGATCCAGGATTGTGGCAACTGGGCGGTGTCCGCATCCTGGGCCGTCCCGGCCGACACCGTTTCGGGTATCTATTTCGCCAAACTGGTGCGTGAGGACGGGAATCCGGCTTCGGCACACGTACTGTTCGTTGTTCGCGATGACGACAGCCATTCAGACCTGCTATTTCAAACCTCGGACACGACTTGGCAAGCCTACAACACCTACGGCGGCGCCAGTATGTACACAGGCGGTCCGGGGCCGCAGGGTGGCGCTTACAAGGTCAGCTACAACCGGCCGATCACCACCCGGCAGACGGAACCTCAGGATTGGGTGTTCAACGCCGAGTACCCGATGGTCCGCTGGCTGGAAGCCAACGGGTATGACGTCAGTTACTGCTCCGGCATCGATACTGATCGATTCAGCGACAAGATTCTGCGGCACAAAGTGTTTCTTTCCGTGGGACACGACGAATACTGGTCGGCTCGCCAGCGCGCGAACGTCGAGGCGGCCCGTGAGGCCGGGGTCCATCTGGCTTTCTTCAGCGGCAACGAGGTGTACTGGAAGACTCGCTGGGAGAACAGCATCGACGGCACCGACACGCCGTACCGAACACTCGTTTGTTACAAAGACACCCACGCCAACGCCGCGATCGACCCCACCGGAGCTTGGACCGGTACATGGCGCGACTCCCGTTTCAGTCCACCCGCCGACGGCGGCCGTCCGGAAAACGCACTGACCGGTACCATTTTCGGCGTGCAAGGGTTCACGGATAACGCCATTTCTGTGCCCGCCGAGGAGGGCAGGTTGCGGTTCTGGCGGAACACCACCATGGCGACTCTGGCGGCCGGCACAGAGGACAAAACAACGACCGGAACGCTCGGTTATGAGTGGGATGAGGACGTCGATAACGGGTTCCGGCCTGCCGGGTTATTCCGGCTCTCTTCGACCACCATCAACACTAACGACTACCTGCTGGACAACGGCTCCACCACCGGGCCGGGCACCCCGACGCACCACCTGACACTGTACCGTCACAAAAGTGGTGCTTTGGTGTTCGGTGCGGGTTCGGCCCAGTGGTCCTGGGGTCTGGACGGCCATCACGACACACACGGCAATGATCCAGGCACGCCCGATCAGTGCGTACAGCAGGCGATGGTGAACCTCTTCGCCGACATGGGAGTACAGCCGGCGAGTCTACAACCCGATCTTGTATCGGCGAGTGCCTCGACGGACACGACTGCACCGACATCCACAATCAGTTTTCCATCACACGGAGATGTTCTTCAACCCGGTGCGCCGATCAACATCCTCAACTCCATCCTCGGAAGCGCGACCGACGCCGACGGCAAAGTTGCGGCCGTTGAGGTGTCGGTGGACGGAGGCTTGACTTGGCATCCCGCCGTCGGCCGCGAAAGTTGGAGTTACCCGTGGACGCCGAGTGGCAACGGATTGGTGACCATTCTCAGCCGAGCGGTCGATGACAGCGGCAACCTGGAAGTCCCATCCGCAGGCATCGATGTGATCGTCGGAGCAGCAGATGAGGAAGGTCCGGGTGGGCCAATCCTCGTGATCGTGAACGGCTCGTACAGCGCGACCAACCCGTTCGGTAACTACCTCGGCGAGATTCTTCGCGCCGAGGGACTGGTCACTTTCAAGAAGATCGAGTTGACCCTCCTGATGCGCAAGGCCGATCCGCTTGCCTTCCTCAACTCCTTCAAACTGGTGCTCCTGGCCGAAACACGTCTCCTCCCGGCTCCGCAACTGCTGATGCGGGACTACGTTTCCGGTGGCGGCAACTTGATCGCCATGCGCCCGGACCCAGCAATGGCAGACGTGTTCGGCCTTTCTCTCGTCGGTCATCGGCCTGAGCAACCCGGTCAACCTCAGTTCTTCGCCTTCGAGACGTCGTTCGGCCCTGGTGTCGGAATTCAGAGCGGCCCGCTCCAGTACCACGGTGACGCGGACAAATACAGCCTTGCGGGCGCCACGACCCTCGCACACCTTTGGCACTCGATTGGTACCCCGTTCACAAACCCGGCCGTGACGGTCAACCAGTTCGGTGGTGGGAAGGCCTCCGCCTTCATCTTCGACCTCGCCAAGAGCATCGTGCTCATGCGCCAGGGCAACCCTAATTGGCGAGATGCGGAAGGTGACGGATTTCCTTCGTATCGGCCCATGGACATGTTCGCACAACTCGACGGCAAGATGTGGTTTGATCCGGAGCATCTCCTCATTCCGCAGGCGGACGAACAGCAACGATTCTTGGCCAATTTGATCCTTACTCTAGTTGTCCAACCGTTGCCGCGACTATGGTATCTACCAGCAATGCAAAAGGTACTTGTCGTGAATACTGGGGATGGTGAAAAATATGATCTGGTAACATTAAAAAAGGTCATTAATGACATCACTGCTCATGGCGGGACCTTTACCACATACCTGAGGCGCACGCAAATTGCAGATCCGCCTGGTACCGGGGTTGTAGATGAAGACACAGAAAAGAAATGGCGTGCGGATGGCCATGGAGTCGGGGTGCATGTGTTTGCGGGTGAGCCGGGCGACACCGATGGCCCTCAAACATATGAAAATCTTCGCGAGAAGTTCATCGCAATTAACGGGGCTTTGAAGAATGCTTACGGTCATGAAGCACGCACGGTACGTAGTCACACCATCGATTGGGTTGGCTGGGTGGATATGGCGAAGATTGAAGCGGAATTCGGAACGCGGCTGGATCTGAACTACTATCACTACTGGCGGTTCGACGCTGTCACCACCAATCCCCAATTGAAGTTGCCGACCGATAAGACGAAGGCCCACGGATACTTTACCGGGAGCGGACTGCCGCAGAAATTCTGCGATGAGAATGGCGCGACATTGCCTATCTATCAGCTTCTGACCGAGTGGTCGGATGAATTCTTCGCAGATAACAAGTATTCCGCTATCGAAGTCAGTCGAATCATCGAAAGCATGATCGTGGCCGCGCAGAACGGGTTCTATTCGGCGTTCGTCGCCAACATCCACCACGGCCGTTACGCGGGCGATGATTCGATCACCGGAACCTGGGCCCATGCCATGTGGGATTACGCCCAGACCAACGGTTTACCGATGTGGTCGGCCGAGAAGTTCCTGGACTTCGTCGAGGCGAGAACAGCCTCGACGCTTGACAACATCACATGGGATGGCACGCACCTGACGTTCGACTTCAACACCCCGACCACTGATCAGGAGGTAACCCTCATGATTCCGGATCAGGGCTTGCTTTCTGTTACAGTGGATGGCGTTCCCGTCAGTTTTATCAGGGAGACGATCAAAGGACGTAGCTATGTACTCTTTACTACCGGGTCGATGAGTTCCCATGTTGTCGTCAGCTATGAGCCGGCCTAGTCTTGGGGGAAAGCAAAAAGAAGCGGTCCCGCCGAATCGGGATAGGGAGAATCCTCACGAATCCCCCCTCCCACATCACCCATCGTGCGGCTCCGCAATGGGCGGTTCTCAACCTAACTGCTAGACGAATTGGCAGTCTTTTCATCGTACCCCTGGGCTTTCATCCAGAGGTCACGAATCGAGAGCAATCCCTGCTGTGCTAACCACTCATTGGTCATCCCCGTCTGCGTCGCCAACGTCCGCGACAACCGCCAATAGCCCTTCCGGCTTAAGCCCGTCGAGAAGGCATGTTGTCTCGGAGTTCCCAGTTTGAGCAGGTTGCCAATGCGCGTCCTCGGTCTGCGCCACTGTTTCCAATAGCACATCCGAATCCG
>JBGTLE010000130.1:0-3050 GCA_041744295.1 Pyrinomonadaceae bacterium
CTCACCAAAGGAGCGCGAGGTTTACCTGCAGAACTTGAGAAACGACGCATACGTCAAAGTCTCAGAGAGCTATCGTGATTCCGTGATGCCATTGCTGAAATTGAACACTCCCGCAGCGGCGAAAGCAGCTGGCTCAAAGGACGAGAAGAAACCGTAGGTCGGGAGTCGGGGACTCGGGGACTCGGGGACACGGAGACGGCGGGGATTCTGTTTTCTGAGTTCTGTTTTCTGAATTCTGTTTTCTGAATTCTGTTTCCTGACATTCTGCTTTCCGTGCGCCTCGATCTATTCCTCAAAGCCAGTCGTCTTTGCCCGAGACGCAGCGTCGCCCAGTCGATTTGCGACGCGAAGCTGGTCACTCTCAACCAGCGAACTGCCAAGGCTTCACATGTCGTCAAACCCGGCGACGAGATCGCCATTCGACGACGCAATCTCGAAACGAAAGTAAGAGTATTGGCGCTGCCCGCGGCCCGGCAATCGTCGCGAAAGGAAGCTGGAACGCTGTACGAGTTGCTTGCGGAAGTATCTTTGGAGAACGACGAATCGTAGCGATTGGGAGCGTTCTCAAAAACCGAACCTGTTGGCGAATTCAAGCGCAGTTCCTATCCACAGATTACGCAGATGACATAGATTTAAATCGGCAGAAAGCGCGCGGCCGCTTTTTGCGCTTTGGCGCTCTTACATCAGCGCAATCTGCGTAATCTGTGGATAGGAACTGGATTTCGCCCCGGTTGAGGGCAATTATGGTTGTTCGGAAAAGGAATGCTAAGGGAGAGTTTCGCCTTTGCACGGCGGCGGTGGCTTCGTTACTACTCTCCGTGATGCTGTTAGGTGCGAACTCTCGATTCGAACCTCCGACCTTTAACATGACACAGGATTTGGTGCTGCCGTTGAAAGATCCGCGCATCGTAGTCTACAAACGCGAACGCCGCCTGGAGCTGTATTCGGATAGCAAAGTGGTGCGAACTTATCGTATCGGTCTCGGGTTGAATCCCGTTGCTGACAAACAAAGAGAAGGTGACCGCGCAACGCCCGAAGGTGACTTCTACATTTTTGTTAAGAACCCGAAAAGCGCCTACTACCTTTCGCTGGGCGTTAGTTATCCCAACCTCGAGGACGCCGAGCGGGGCTTACGCGATAAGCTCATCACCAAAGCTCAGTACAACCGGATTGCCCACGCGATCAGGAAAAAGGTTGGGCCACCGCAACACACTGGACTTGGCGGGCTGATTTTCATCCATGGCAATGGCGCGCAAAGTGATTGGACATGGGGCTGCGTGGCGTTGGATGATGAGCACATGAAAGAACTCTACGATGCGGTAGAAGTAGGGATACCAATAACGATTAAGCCGTGATTACCGACATCAAGCCATTCAAGATTCGTGACATCGTAATCGATCCGCCACTCGTGCTGTCGCCGATGGCGGGCGTAACCGACATATCGTTTCGGCGTTTGTTGAAGCGGTGCGGCGGCGTTGGCCTGAGCGTTTCCGAATTCATCTCTGTCGAAGGTTTGACTCGCAGCAATCCCAAATCCAAAAGGCAGATGAGGTTTTACAAGGACGAGCGGCCGTTTGCGGTCCAGATCTTTGGTGGTCAGCCGGAACGCATGCGAATGGCAGCCGAGATGGCCCAGGAAATTGGCGCCGATATTCTCGACATTAACTGCGGTTGTCCGGCGCCTAAAGTAGTGAAGCATGGCGGCGGCTCAGGTCTCTTGAAGGACCATGATCGGGTAGAGACAATTCTGAAGGAAATTAAGAAGACGATCACGATCCCACTCACGATCAAGATCCGCGCGGGCTTTTACGATCACACTATCAATGCAGTTGAGACCGCAAAGCTTGCGGAAGCCTGCGGAGTCGAGCACATTGCGCTGCATGGCCGCACCAAGGAGCAGGGCTATCGCGGCCTGGCGAATTGGGACCTGGTTAAGCAAATCAAAGAGGTCGTAAAAGTGCCCGTGTCGGGAAGCGGCGATGTAACCACGATTGAAGGAGCGTTCGAGCGTTTCCGTGAGACAGGCTGTGACGGCGTTTTGATTGGACGCGGAGCGATGGCGAATCCATGGATCTTTCGCCAAATCGAAGACACGATGCGTGGTCGCGAAGTGTTTCAGCCGACGCTCGCCGACAAGCGTGCGCTGTTGCTCGAGTATTTTGACATGCTGCGCGAAGACATGCCGCAGACACCCGCAATCAATCGCATGAAACAACTCGCCGGTCAGTTCACCCGTGGACTACAGGGCGGCGCGTTGTTTCGCACGACTCTTTATCATTCCCACACCGTTGACGAGATTCTCAATCGGATCGAGGAATACTTCGAGGCGATCGAAGCCGGTCAGCCTTACTTTGGCGAAGCAGGAGCGCCGGTGGAAGAAGCGCCCGAGTTGGATTCGTGCGAAGCGGCGGTGTGAGATGAGAATTTCAAGCTGCGTTGATTTGCAGGTCGGGAAGGTAGGTTTACCCCCGCTCAAGCAACATCGCAATTCTCTTCAAAAATAACAAAGCAGCGGGGGTAAACCCACCTTCCCAACCTGCAAATTACCCAAGCTTGAATCATCTTAGCGCCGCGAAGGGGACGGCTTAGCAGTTGCAACCGTCTCTCGCTTCTCACCTGAGATTGATGGATAGCCTTTCCCTTTCAACGCCGCAATCTCAATCACTATCTCTTTCTTGCCTTTGAACGTCCGCGTGACTTTTCCTGTCTTCGGTTTGGCCTTCGGAGAAGCAGTCGGCGACGGACTGGCCTTTCCGCGAGCATCACGCGACATCTCGTCAAGAGCCTCTATTACCGCCGCTCGCTCTTCTTCAGATAAATCTTCAAGGCGAACGTCATTTGCTTCCAACACCGCGCGCAGATTCTCTTCCGTGTTCGTGTCACGGTCGTAAACATCGCGATAGATATGAAGCTTGCCGTCTTCGGCCACAATCGTTTCGTAACGCAGTTCCACCGGCACGGCCTCGCTCAAAGTCAGTTGCTTAGTTTCCGCGCGGTTTCTTTTGTACTGCGCGATGTCCGTGTCAGAGAGTTTCGCGCCACCAATTCGC
>JBGTLE010000131.1:0-20757 GCA_041744295.1 Pyrinomonadaceae bacterium
CCCCATCCGGAGATACCGGTAAAAGACGAGGCGCGCTCCATCGTTTCGCGAATATAGCGCAGGTTGTCCATCGCGCGTTCATGCAGCGCAGGCGGTTCGTCTAAGGGTGTGGGTACGAGGCGAATGGAACTCATGGGAGGACGATAATAGACGTGAGAACCGAGCCGTGTCAAGTACTTTGCATTGCAAAGACAAAGAATTGGTCGCTGGTATGCGAAGCACAATGGGGAAAGGATTAAGCTTGCGCGGGAATCATCGGCGTGGCATTCGGCTGACTCGCCGCCTTGCGCCAGCGCCGAATCAGCAGGATAAGCGATGCGATTCCCACAATGATGCTAATGATCTGCGAGGTTGAGAGATGCGTGAGTGAAGTTAAGCCCAGCATGTCTCCCCGAGGATCGTCACGAAAGAATTCGATGACAAACCGAATGATCGAGTAGAGCAGCGTATAGGAGAGAATGACCTGACTATCAAATCGCTTTCGCTTGTGCATCCAGAGGAGCAGAAAAAACACCAGCAGCATGGAAAACGACTCGTAGAGTTGCGTGGGATGAATTGAATGGTCGATTGGCACGCCGGTGATCTGGTGCCCTAACTCGCTAAATCTCACGCCCCATGGCATGTCGGTTGGTTTTCCCCAACAACACCCGGCCGCAAAGCAGCCTTGTCGTCCGAAAAAGTTTCCCAGGGCAATTCCTGGCGCGCAAGCATCGGCAGTTTTCCACCAAGGCAACTTGTATCGCTTCATCAGAAAATAACCGACCACCACGGCGCCAAGTAGTCCGCCGTAAAACACGCCGCCGGAGCGAAGGAAGTCCAGCGAGATCAGACGTAAAGGATTCTCGCGATATTCGGCCTCTGTGAAGAGCATCAAGAGTTTCGAGCCAATAAGCGAAGCAAGCAGCATCCAGAGGGAAAGGTCGTAGATGCGATCGCGGGGCAGACCGTCGCGTGCGGCGAGCTTTACTGTCAGCAGAATGGCGGAAAGAAATGCCAGCGCCAGAAACACGCCGTAAGTGTTGATGGGGAAATTGAGAATGCGAACAAGTTCTGGATACATTCTTTTTTGTCAGTTGTCCGTGGTCAGTTGTCCGTGGTCAGTTGTCCGTGGTCAGTTGTCCGTGGTCCGTGGTCAGTTGTCCGTGATCAGTTGTCCGTTGTCAGTTGTCCGTTGTTATTGTGCGTTGTCAGTCGTCAGTTGCCCTGGCTGTTTGCTGTTTGCTGTTTGCTGTTCGCTGTTCGCTGTTTGCTGTTCGCTGTTCGCTTTCTCTCAAATATCAGATCCAGCGCCAGCAGAAATGCTCCGAGGCAGATGCTCGCGTCTGCCACGTTGAATGTGGGCCAGTAAAACGATCCGACATGAACTGAAATAAAATCGATGACATATCCAAGGCGGGCTCGGTCAGTCAGGTTGCCAACGATCCCAGCTAACAACAGCGCGCACGCTCCCAAAACACGATCGTCATTTCGCGGCGTGCGAAAGAAATAGTAAGTCACCGCGATGGTGGCGAGCGCCGCGAGCACTACCAGAAACCAGCGTCCAAATGACCCGCCTTCCTGTAGTTGCCCAAAGGCGATGCCAGTATTCTCGGTGTAGACAAAGTCCAGGAAACCACGAATGACCGTCCGCTCTTCACCAAACCGAAGTTTGCGCACCGCCCACGCCTTGCTGGCCTGATCCAACATATATACGGCGAAGGCGGCGAGGAGATAGCCCGCGCGCCAACCGATGCGCGACGACGTTCTATTTTCGATTGGTGGTTCGTTCATTGACCCTCATGTTTGGGACCTAAGATCTCAGATCTCAATGCGCCCGCCTTCACGCTCAATCTCTTCCAGCGCGGCAACGCATCGTTCGCAAACCGTCGGATATCGCTCCGATTTGCCCACGAGAGTTGAATAGTTCCAGCAACGCTCGCATTTTTCGCCATCAGCACGGTTCACTTCCAGGCCAAGCTGATTCTGGTCACTCTCCGCGAGTGTCACCTGGGAAACGATGAAAATCGCGGGCAGATCCGTTTGATGTCGCGACAACAGCTCATACGTTTCTCCACTCGCCTTCAACTCAACTCGGGCTTCCAAAGAACTGCCGATGAGCTTCGCATTTCTCGCTTCTTCAAGAGCGCCAAGAACTTGTTCCCGAACGAAGAACAATACTTCCCAGTCACTAGTTAACTTCTCATCGCGTACACCTGCGGCTGTCGGAAACGTCTCAACGTGAATTGGATGCAGCGCTTCACCGGCGCGCTGCGGCAGGTTTTCCCAAATCTCGTCAGCCGTGAAAGCGAGTAGCGGCGCCAGCATGCGTGCGAGCGCATCTGCTACCTTAAACAGCACAGTTTGCGCTGAACGCCGCGCAACATTTCGTGGCGCAAATGTATAGAGGCGGTCCTTGATGATGTCGAAGTAACGCGCGGAAAGGGTCACAGTCGCGAAGTTGTAAAGCGTGTGATACACGACGTGGAACTCATACTCATCGTAGGCCGCTCTTACCTTCGCAATCAGCTGATGCAATTCCCCGAGCGTCCAGCGATCGATCTCGAGAAGTTCTGCGTCGGACACACGGTCCCTTTCCGGATCAAACCCGTGGAGATTCCCGAGTGCGAACCGCGCTGTATTTCGCAGTTTGCGATAGCCATCCGTCACTCTCTGAAGGATCTCAGGCGAGCACCGCATGTCGTCGAAATAGTTCGAAGATGCGCACCACAGCCGCAGAATCTCCGCACCTGACTCCTTGATCACCTCTTCAGGCGGCACGGCGTTGCCGGCCGATTTGTGCATTGCCTTTCCTTGCGCGTCGACGGTCCACCCATGAGTGAGCACAGTCCGGTAAGGAGCGCGATCATGCGCGACTAGTCCGACAATCAGCGACGAGTTAAACCAGCCGCGATATTGATCCCCGCCTTCAATGTAAACATCAGCAGGCCAACGCAGCTCGTCACGATGCTCCAACACAGCCACGGAAGACGCACCGCTATCGAACCAGACGTCGAGAATGTCTGTCTCTTTAGTCCATTCGGCAGTACCGCATTTCTTACACGTGTAGCCTTGCGGTAAAAGCTCGCTCGCCTCTCGGAGGTACCAGGCATCCGATGATTCGCGTTCGAAGATATCGGCAACGTGATTGATGATCTCTGGATCTGCGACCGCTTCGTTACAGCGCGCGCAATAGAAAACCGGAATCGAAACTCCCCAAACTCGCTGTCGC
Organism: Pyrinomonadaceae bacterium; assembly: GCA_041744295.1. Lineage (GTDB taxonomy): Bacteria > Acidobacteriota > Blastocatellia > Pyrinomonadales > Pyrinomonadaceae > PSRF01. The sequence goes on from JBGTLE010000131.1 coordinate 3,209, forward strand.
GAAACACACCAATCCGGCCTGCCCTTGAACATGTTGCGCATGCGTTCGGCGCCCCATGCGGGCAACCATTCGACGCGGTCTATTTCTGTTAAAGCAGCTTGGCGCAGTGAGGACGAACCATCCTCACGGTTATTGGTAAAGTTGCTGACGTCACGACCGTCCTCATCTTTCTCGACAATCGAGCCGGCGGCTTTGTCCATCGAGACAAACCACTGGGGAGTCGCCCGAAAAATAACCGGGTTCTTGCAACGCCAGCAGTGCGGGTAACGATGTTCGTATTGTTCAGTGAAGAGCAGCACCCCGCGGTCCTTCATGAACTCAACAATGCGCGGGTTAGCTTCAAAGACCTGCTCTCCGGCAAAGTGCTCAACCTCGGGAGTGAACCTGCCCGAATTATCGACCGGACAATAGATCTCCAACCCGTAGCGCTTGCCGATCACAAAATCGTCATGGCCGTGTCCGGGCGCCGTGTGTACACAGCCCGTCCCGGCTTTGCTCGCTGCCTGGGGATGAGGAGCTTGTCTAACGTTGAGTTCAACTTCTGCATCCGCCTCACCACCGAGCGTGACGTGCTCGCCAACCATCAGCAGAGAAGGCCTATCAATCCACGGGTGACGAGCTTCGAGCCGATCGAGTTTTCCGCCGGCAAACCTGGCGAGCACTCGATCACTTACCGGCACGTCGCTTTGTAGCTCACACTTTGCGACCACACTCTCGAGCAACTCGCTGGCAACGAGGTAGACGTCATCACCGTGTGAAAAGGCTGAGTACTCAAAATCAGGATGGACTGCGATGCCGAGATTAGCCGGCAGCGTCCATGGCGTGGTGGTCCAGATCAGAACGAACACATTCTTGCCGGCAAGCGCGGGATCGATTGCTGCGGGATCACTCACCAGCGGAAACTTTACGTACACCGAAGGACTCGTATGCTGGTGATATTCGACTTCGGCTTCAGCGAGTGCAGTTTGATCTTTGATGCACCAGTAGACAGGCCGCGCGCCCTTGTAGACATACCCGCGTTCGACAAAGCAACCGAACAAGCGTGCCGTTTCGGCCTCGTAATGATTGGACATGGTGAGATATGGATTGTCCCACTCGCCCAGAATTCCGAGTCGCTGAAAATCCTTGGTTTGGCGCTTCAAGGCATTTGAAGCATGTTCCCGGCAAGCGCGGCGAATCGCGACCGCAGGCATATTTGCTTTTTTCGCGCCCAACTTACGATCGACATAAAGTTCTATCGGCAGACCATGACAGTCATAACCGGGAACATACGGCGCGTCATAGCCCATCATTGAGCGCGACTTGACGATGAAATCTTTCAAGATCTTGTTCATCGCCGTGCCCAGATGGATGTCGGCATTCGCGTAAGGCGGACCGTCGTGCAGGATGAACTTCTCGGCGCCGGCTCGCGCTTCGCGAATTAGACGATACAGGTCGATCTCGGCCCATTTCTTCAGCCGAAGTGGTTCGTTTTGGGCGAGATTGGCCTTTTGCGCGAAGCCGGTCTTCGGCAAATTCACGGTCTTCTTTAGGTCGAACGGTGTTTCAGTAGACATAGTTTTTAAACATTAATAGTAACAGGGGCCAAAGGAACTTTCGAGTGATGATCGAAAGTACTGAGTGCTGAGAGTTCGACTCGCCCTAAAACAAAAAACCCAAACCATCCTCCGGAAGCGATGGTTCGGGTTCTTTAAGAGAACATCTGATCCTGGATCAGCCGATGAACAACTCTTCCTCTCCGTAGGTTTGATTTACGGGCCTCGGCGCTGGGGCCACGAGAACCTCGAGGCCGCGGCGGAAGCCCGCCATAATCGCCGCCAGCTCGCGGGCGGGCTCAATAACCTTCTGTTCGATGAACTCGGTTGTGTTAACCACCTGCTCGTGCGTGCGATCGATCGTACTGCTGACCAGCGCGACCTTCTCTCTAGCTTCTATTGCAGTGTCGTTGACCAACTCCTTCAGCTCCGCAACTTCTTCCTTGATCAAAGCCATCGAATCTGCGAAGTGAGCGGAGGCGACCAATAGATGGCCCGATATCACGTTGAACTGCTCTGCTATCTGTCGCCCCTGCATTGCGATGTGCTTGCCCTGTTCGCTCAGAACGGTCAGACGTTCGACCAACGGCTCGAGTTTTTGTTCCAGTCTATTAACGGAACCGACCGCGCGTCTGACGTTCAGGGCCACAAAAATCATGGCGATGGCGATCACGAAAAACGAGATCGCCACGATCACAAGGATCCAGAACAGCGGGTCGTTGGTGTTCACTTGTAGCGCGAGAGCGGAGGTCATTGACGATTGCCGATCTTCCAGAGCGGTGAGATTGCCGATCATTTCCGTAGACTCTACGTTCCAATTGGCATTTCGCCAATCGGTTAATGGCAATCGGGTTTAGTTTGCCTTCTCTTCGTAATTAGGCGCTGCGTCGGTGCGTCCGGAAAGCTCGGTCTTTCGTTTCTCTTCCTGATAAGCCTTCTTGCCGGCGTCGATGGCAGCGGCCACTGTGCCGGTTTTGCGAGCGGCCGTCTCACGAGCAGTTTGGGCCACCTCGCCCACTTTTTCAGCTGCCTGCGAATACAGTTCGGTGGCGCGTTCACGAGTGGTTTCGTAGTACTGACCCGCGCGGTCGCCTAGCTGTTGGGCCGCTTCGCGTGAGCGATCCACACCTTTTCGAGTCGCGTCGGCGATGTCGCCGCGCAGTTCATGGCCGGACTTGGGAGCGAATAGCAAGGCCAAAACCGCGCCGATACCGCCACCAATAAGTAGATATGTCAGACGAGTGGAGATGTTGTCGCCGCCGTCTCGCTGATAGTCGTCGTGTCCCATTAGGGGATCCTTTCTTGATGCGCCGGGTCCACGTGGGACAGCGCCAGTTGAATTGTTGCTGGGAAATTCCAGGGTCGGAATATAGCAAATAGGAAAGAAGCGGCGCAACAAGGTGGACCGCAAAGATAGGTCTGGTTCACCGTTCCAATCTCTATTGCTGGAAAAGGATCGCTAAGTTAGGATGACCACAACATGCCAGCAGCCCCCAGCGGGATCTTCACAGAAGGTTTTCTAATTGCCATTCAGGCGATGATTGGGGTTCACCACTCCATTTATCCGAGAGTGCCTCCGCAGGGAATTTACTTTGAGGCTCTTGTCGAGCGGGCATTCAAGAGAATCAAAAAACCCTTTACCGTTATCGAGGCCGGAGGCCGAAATCAGCCTCGTCACGATTTGCTAGTTGAGCACCACCGAATCTCGCTAAAGACAGAAACTGGTGCCATCACTCGTCAAGACCGCATCTCTATCACGAAACTCTGCACGACGGAACGTGACCCGTGGGACGCGCCGACTTTGGTGGGACGTGTATTGGAGCACCTGAGCAGATACGACATAATCCTAATGCTCCGGGCTGTATGGGACGATCCATTAATCCGTTATCAATTGCTGGAAATTCCAATCGCAAGCCTACGACTCATTGAGAAGGCCCAATTTGTTCCCGTTGGTAAGCGGCAGCGTAGCTTGGGCGCAGACATCATCCGAAACGGTGAAATCTTGTTTCACGTCCATTTCGACGCCTCAGACAGAAAGTGCTCAATTAGGAACCTGCGCGTGGATGATTGGGCCGTACTTGAGCGATGGGAAATACAGATTGCGGAGTGACTATTCACACTTGTTGGATTTCCGAAAGATCAACCAATAGGAATGTTGACGACGACTGTGGTGAGCCTTTTTCCATCTAGGATCGATGATTGGGGCAGTGCGAGTCTTTATTATGCAATCACAGGCGCGGAATCCTTCAGCAGTAGCCGCCTGAATAACCTCAACGTGTGCCCATTGATATCGATGATGATGAACATAATCGGCAATCTTACAGAAGAGCACTCCTTCGGCAATCAGCACTCTATAAGCTTCACGCATAAAAGCCGGATATAAGTGAGAAAAGGTGTAGCCGTTCTCCTTCGACGATGTCCCCCCCAAGCCAAATCTGGCATTGAAGTCCTTCGACTTGTCCTTTCCCTGATTAGGTATGTGCGGTGGATCATAAACCACGACATCGAAGGCGGCGTCTAGGAACGGCATCTCAGAATTGTCGCCGATAATTGAGGGACGATGAATAGCTCCAATATCCAAACCTATCACGGGTTGTTTTGAACCTCGCCAGAACCGCCCGCCATTCACCGTTGCATCGAGAATGCGCTCGGGAGGCTTCCGGGGATAAAAGTGCAGCATGCGCTCCAGGAGATCACTATCCTCGCCAGACCAGATCGAGGGCAATGGATCATACGCCCTTGCAATCCCACGATCCGGGCTTGCCTTGACCTCCAAATTTGATTCCTTTGCAACCATGAATAATCGAGGCTGCACGGTATCACATTCAGCAGACGACCGAGCAGCTATGAATTCATCAGAGACGGAAGTATGTCGCATGTGAGGAGCCTTAAGTAATTGTTGTAAGCCGTAAGCTAGCTTCGCAGAAGTAAGCCTAACGGCACTTCCAACACGCTTTATACGATCTAGGACCCCAGAATCCAACCGTTCCGAGGAATGTGCGTTCCCGGTCCGCGTGCAAAGACCCACGCATCCAAACTCGCGCTTATATTCCTATCAATGGCTACTTCTCTCCCCTTCCGCCGTTGTATTGATCAAGCTTTCGGTAGAGTGTCTTTCGCCCAATTCCCAACGCACGTGCCGCGTGACTCTTATCGCCTTCCGTGTAATCCAGCGTCGCCTCGATCGCCTGCCGCTCAATCTCTTCCATCGACGAAGGAACCACCACTTCAAACGTCGCCGTGCGTCCCTCGCTTGCCGCTTTCGCGCGTTCGACTTTTATCCGATCGCGTTCTTCCAGTGCGTTGCTGCCAATCGATTGCGGCAGATCGTCGAGTTCGATCTGTCTCCCTGAAGCAATAATTACAGCGCGCTCAATCGCATTCTCGAGCTCGCGCACATTGCCCGGCCACTGATACATGATCAGCGCGTGCAACGCGTCTTTTGAAATACCCGAGATGAACCGGCCTGTCTTCTGTTTGTAATGCTCGATGAAGTGAATCACCAGCGGGTGAATGTCCTCCGGCCGTTCACGCAGGGAAGGAAGGCCGATCGGAAAAACTGAAAGCCGGTAGTAAAGGTCCTTGCGAAAGGTGCCTTCCTCGGTGGCCCGTTCAAGATCGACGTTCGAAGCGGCAATGACCCGCACATCGGTTTTCAGCACTTCGTTACCACCGACCCGCGTGAACTCGCCGTCCTGCAGGACACGCAGCAGACGCACCTGGGCCGACAAGCTCATCTCGCCAACTTCATCCAGAAACAACGTCCCCCCATTTGCTTCCTCAAACCTGCCACGGCGCAAGGCGCGCGCATCTGTAAACGCGCCTTTTTCGTGACCAAAGAGTTCGGCTTCCAGCAGCGTTTCGGGGATCGCGCCGCAGTTGAGTTTTACATACGCGTGGTCCTCGCGCCCGGAGTTGTAATGGATGAGATTTGCGACCAGCTCTTTGCCGGTTCCTGATTCTCCCTGGACCAGCACGGTCGTTTGCGTATCGGCAACGCTCAGCGCGAGCTTGATCGCGCGGCGAATCACGGGCGTCTGTCCGATGATGCGCTCTTCACCGTAACGCTCATGGAGAGCGCTGCGCAGGTGCATTACTTCAGCAGACAGTTGATCGCGCTCGAGCGCGGTCCCGATCTGATCGGCGATACCTTCAACCAAAGCCACCTCGTGGTCCTGGAAACCGGCGCGCGCCTCACTCCAAACCAATCCCAGCAAGCCAAATGTTTGGCCCGCCACACGAACCGGAGCCACCAGTGCCGCGCGACCACCGAGCGTCGCATTGAAGATCAGACGGAACGGAAAAGGTAGATCCTTGTCGAGCAGCCGGAGTGTCTTCCCTTCAGCAAGTAAGTCCATCATCGCGGGAAACTCTGTGATGTCGAGTGATTGTCCGTGCGTGTCGATCAATCCCTGGACTGAATCGGTGATGGCATGAGGCGAAGCCTTGAAAGCAGCGAGTGTGATTCGGCCGCCGGCTTTATCGAGCACTCCGAGGGCAGAATAGTCGGCGCCCACGAGGGCGATAGCGCGCTCCAGCACCAGCGAAGATACTTCACGAAAATCAGACCGAGCATTCAGCGCGTTCGCGATCTCCAGGAGAGCTCGTTTCGTCTCCCCCTCCCGCTCTTTGTCGGTATAGAGACGCGTGTACTGGTACCCAACGGCAATCTGCCGCGCGATGGACTGCAGAAACGAGACTTCATCATCAAGCCATTCGCGCGGCGTCTGGGTCGTGTGTAAGCCCACCAGGCCCAGCACGTCGTCGCCGAGCACGACCGGCACGACGAGCAGCGATCGCGTTCGAAGACTCGCTGCCAGGAACCGGACTTTTTGATCCAGACCAGGCGCGGAAGTGTCGTCGAGTCGAATGGGTTTGGTTATGTCTACGTGTCCTTCGAGCTGTTTGATATCCAGTGGAATCGCGGTGCCTAAGCTCGACGGCACTTCTTCCGAAGCTCGCCATTCGTGACTGATGCGGAGTTCGCTTTCGGGGGTGAGCTGAATCACATCGCAGCGATCAACCTGCATCATACGGCCCAACTCCGAAACAATCACATTCAGAAATCGGTCCAGATTGATCGAAGTGGGGAACGCCAGCGAGAGGCGATTGATGATCCCCTCGCGTGCTTCCTGCATCTTGATTTTGCGCTCCAGTGAGAGCGATTGGGCAGTTTCTGACATCGGCTGCTTAATGTGTACTTCACAGAGGAAGGCTGTATCCGCGGAGAGTCTCTGTGTGCTTTGGATCATAACTAAGCAACGATGAAGTTGCAAAGAGACGAGTCCAAAGTCCAAGGTCCAAGGTCCAAAGTCTTCTTGGGTCATATTGACTTTGACTAGTGAGAGCGGGGACAGGGTCCACCTTCCTGACAGTGAGACTTTCAAACTTGAGAGGTTTAGCCAAGATGCTTAATCCAAATACGAAGACTTTGGACTCTGGACCTTGGACTTTGGGCTTTGGACTTTGACCGCTACCGCTTCCCGTTCGGTAGTCGTATACTTTCCCCGAGCCCTTTATCGGAGCTATTTTCGAAAGATGCCCATTTACGAATACGAATGTCAGAAGTGCAAGGCGCACCTTGAAGTCATTCAGAAGATGAGTGACAAAGCGCCGACCAAATGCCGCGAGTGTGGCGGCCGTCTGGAAAAATTAATGTCGGCGCCGGCAATTCAGTTCAAAGGATCTGGCTGGTATGTGACTGATTATGCCGACAACGGACGAAAAGCAGCCGCGAAAGCCGACACCGAAAGCAGTACCACCAGCGACAAAAAGCCCGAGAAGAAGAGCAAAGAAACCTCCCCGTCAAAGAAAACTGCCGAAAAATCTTCGACTACCAAATCGAAGGATTAGAGCGGCAGCTGCCCACTGATACGGTCGAAAGTTGTTCGTCCCATCAGCAGTGCAGGTGCGGCGCCATTCGAAAACAAGAACATGCGTCATTCAAGCTTTGTTGGTTCGATCTCGAAGCGTTCAACCGTCTCTCCACGGTCGTTGCTCTTCGTTGCTTTCTCACTGCTGACATTGGCGAGCATGTTTGCTGGTGTCCTTTTTGGCCAGGCCGGCCGGCGACAGCAAACGTGGCAAGGGGGTTCGCTGGTAAGCATTGTCGCAAGGAAAGAGGACAACTCCCCTGGGCCGATTACAGCCAAACAGCTTGCCGTTTTCGATAACGGCAGCGAACAGAGCATCAAGAACTTTACTCCCGACCCGTCTCCTGCCCGCATTGTGTTGCTCGTAGACAACTCCCTGACTTTACGAGCGGACGTTGAAAAGCTCGAGCAAGCGACGCGTGAGTTTGCTTATGAGATTTTCGACGGCGACCAACTGCTGATTGTGGGTTATGACGAGGAGGCAGAAATAGTTGCTGACTGGACCGACGATGCCAAGGCGATCGAGGCTTCGTTAAAGAGCTTTCGCAAGAAAGGCTCCCCTCATCTTTTTGATGCGGTAAGCGCTGTCGTGGACCAGGCACTGCGACCACTGATCGGTCAGAAGCGAGTGATCGTCGCGATCAGCGATGGACTGGATAAAGGCAGCAAGACCCCGTTTGAGAAGGTGCTTGCCGATCTGCAGTCACTCGACATAACGGTCTATACGGTGCAGGCGCCTGATCGTACGCGCGGCGCGATTCGACGTGATGTTCCGAAACCCAAGCAGGTGATCGCAAAGCTGGTGGAAGGGACCGGCGGCCTGGCGTTCCCGATTGATGAAGCAGCGCAGGCGGCGAAGGCGATTTGCGATGAACTGCGCAAGAACCGCTATGTGTTGTCTTACGTTCCCTCGAGCGTGCCCTTCGGCGAATCTCGCAACTTACTGGTGGTTGGAAACGAAGGCATCACGGTTCGGGCCAAGACCGCGCAACCGCCGCAGTAAGTAAGAAACAGTGCTGAGTACTCAGTACTGAGTTCCGTCTCTAGACTGACATCTTCGAGAACCAGGAACGGAACTTAGTAGGGCGTTTGGAACTCAGTACTCAGGACTCAGTACTCTGGTTTAGCCCCTCTTTCGCGAATAAATAAAGAACAGAATGGCGATGATGATCAGGACGAGGCTCTCCATGAAGATGAAGAAACTCGGCACAAAGGTTCCATCCTCGTCATGAGCATCGGAATAGGCCACCAGCGTTCCCAGTGTCAATCCCGCCGCCAGCCAGATGAATTGTCGTTTTGCGTCCCACATACTAAGAAAAGTACTGAGTACTGAGTACCAAGTGCGGCCAAAGTTGAACCTAATATCAGAGCACGAGTTTTTGAACTCAGTACTCAGCACTCAGTACTTTTAAAAGCGACGAACCAGGGACCGCAGCCTCACGGTTTCAGCGCCCCCGACAACCAGTGCATGATGTTCAACGCCAATTGCCGGTTGTCATTGTCGGCCGCGTTCATACCGAACGGCGACTTGTCTATTCCCGATATCTGCGCCGTCAGCATTGCCGCTTCGCCAAGGACAACCAGCCTTCCCTTCCCGACCTTCATAGCCAATCCCTGCGCCTGACCGCCCACTGCGACGCTCGTATCAGCGGTTGCTCTGGGTCGGTCAATCGCGCCTTCGCCCAACTTTAGAAACACCGCGCTCGCATCGGTGGTTTTTAGTGCCTGACCGGTGAACGCAACCACGCGCCCAACTTTTTCAGTCGCTTCCCGCCCGCGCGTGATGGGATGGTCAAGGAGCAGCTTGTTCTCTCGTGTGTAGACCAGAATCGAAGGGGCCGCAGCCACAGCGTGCTCGTGATCAAAGACGTAACCCTTGCTCATCTCAATGCCAAACTGTTTGGCGAGCGCCGCCGCGGCCCCGCCAAAGGGCGCGTGATCGGCTATCAGCAAGAGCGCCCCACCGCTCTTCACCCAATCGTGCAGGATCTGAATCTCATCAGTTGTAAACGCCGACTCACCGGCGCCATCTTCGTCGTCTTCGTCCTCACCCAACGCATTTGCAATCACCAGCAGTTTAGTGCCGTCGAGTAACTTTTTGGTAAAGGTCTCGCGATTACGCACCACGTGATAGCCATCGCTCATAATCAGATCAACAAACGGCTTGTAACGCCCGGTGGTCGTGTGGAAGTTGTTATGAGCTTCGTCGAAAAGCACGCGCGGGTAATTCTTTGTGTAAGCCGGTCGCTCGACGTGGGCTTTGAACTCAGGATCGGCCATCTGTTGCGCGGAAACGCCGCTAGAGAAAACAAAGAGCGCGGCAAAGAGTATTAGGAGAAGACGACTCGGATAGATATTCATTTGCAGTCCGTTGGAAATTTGCTGGTCAGGATTCGTGTCAGTTATCGACTCCCAGGGTAGCGCCAAGCGCGCAACCTGGGCTGAAGGTCTAAACCCTTTGGCGTATAAGCTGGTTCCGAACGGCAATCTAATTCGCCGGACTCGGTAACCTCTTTGGATAATCACGGGCACCGGAATTCGCCGCGGATTAACGCGGCTAATAGTTTTCGTTGCCACAGACAGACTGCAGATGAGATCGGAATTTAATGCAGCTTTTCCAGTCTCTCAGCAGCCAGCGCCAGCGTCTCGTCTTTCTTACAGAAGCAAAACCTCACTTGCTGTCTTCCTCGTTCAGGAACGCTGTAAAAACTGGACCCCGGCACGCAAGCGACACCCACTTCACGAATGAGGTGCCGCGTAAACTCGACGTCATTCGCAAAATCAAATCCCGAGATGTCGGTCATGATGTAGTAAGCGCCGTCCGGAACGAACGTCTTGAATCCGGCATCCTCCAGCACCGGCAATAGCAGATCGCGACGCGCGCGATATTCACTTTGCAGATGCTCGTAATATTCCGGCGGCAGTGCCAGGGCGAACGCACCGGCCGCCTGCAATGGCGCGGCCGCTCCCACAGTCAGAAAATCATGGACCTTGCGGATGCCACTGGTGATCTCCGGTGGCGCAATGCAGTAACCGACGCGCCAGCCAGTCACCGAGTAGGTTTTCGACATTGAATTAACAATCACCGTACGCTCGCGCATGCCTGGCAACTGTGCCATCGAGATGTGTTGGATCTCTGCACCCGCGCGCGGATAGATAATGTGCTCGTAGATCTCATCGGTGAAGCAAAGCGTATCGAACTCACGGCAAAGATCGGCAATGAACTCCAACTCATCCCTGGTAAAAACCTTTCCGGTCGGATTATTCGGATTGCAGATGATGATAGCTTTAGTTTTTGAATTGAAGGCGGTGCGCAACTCATCGCGATCGAAACTCCATTCAGGCCCGCGCAACGGGACGTAACGCGGTGTCGCGTCAGAAAGGATCGCATCGGGCGCATAGTTTTCGTAGAAAGGTTCGAAGATAACGACCTCTTCACCGGGATCGACGGTCGCCATCATCGCCGCGATCATTCCTTCGGTAGAACCACAGGTTACGGTCAACTCAGTTTCCGGATCGACGTCAAGACCCAAATACCATTTCGTTTTGCGCGCAATTGCCTCGCGAAAATCGCGCGCGCCCCAGGTGATCGCATATTGGTTGATATCGTTGGCAATCGCCTTCATCGCGACCTGTTTGATCGCTTCCGGTGCTGCGAAGTCAGGAAAGCCCTGCGACAAATTTACCGCACCGTGCTTCAACGCTTCGCGCGTCATTTCGCGAATGACGGATTCGGTGAAGAGACTTGCTTTGCGAGAGACGCGTGTGGACTTTGAAGAAGGAGCAGGGTTCATAGCAAAAGTAGGACAGACATTCCTGTCTGTCTTTTCTAAACTTTCGAGTTGTTGAGCCGGAAAATCGACAGACAGGAATGTCTGTCCTACCGCGGCGTATGCTCTCACAGCGATCTGACTGTGGCAAGCACGGCTGACGATGAGGTCGTTCATCCTGAATATGCCTCACGATGACGCGGAAAACTGCCACAACCCTCGCTTCCCTCACCCTCGTAATCATCACATCCGCCCTTGCACCATCGACCGTTGCCTGCCGATCAGTTTCGGCTTCGTCTCAATCTCGCGCTTCAAGTACCAGGACAAAAGCACCAACGCGACGAACTGGAATTGAGAATCCGGAAGCGCTCGATCACTTTTTCAAGGCGCTGCAGGCTGCTGAGGAAGGGAGACGACTCGAGCCCGTGCGAATCATGCACTTCGGGGACTCACACATTGCCGCGGACATTCTCACGCGCCGAATTCGCGAACGTCTGCAGCGTGAATTTGGCGACGGCGGCCTTGGATTCCTCCTGCCCGGAAATCCAATGAGCACACGGCGGCAAGGTGCGGCAGCGGGCGTGACGAGTGGGTGGACGATTAACGGATTGGGAGCGCGCGCTTTGAAGCATGGCCTCTATGGTCCGCTTGGCATCGTGCAAACGACCAGCCAACGCGGCGAACGCCTTTGGCTGCGGACGTCTGGAAATCACTTCGAAGTCTATTACGCACGCCAGCCCGGCGGTGGCAGCCTCGACATACTGATGGATGGCGTCAGCATGTTGGACAAACCAATTGCGACTGCTTCGCGCACACCGCAAGTGGGTGTCTTCTCGTTCGAGAGCACGGGCGGCGTTCACGAACTTCAGATTCGCACCTTGAGTCCCGGCAAAGTCACGATTCTTGGATTGGTAGCGGAGCAGCTCAATGACGGAGTTGCGTTTGATGTGCTGGGGCTGAACGGAGCACGGGCGAGCCGCATGCTGGGATGGAACCAGATGGCCTTTGCGGATGTTTTGAAAGAGCGGAATCCGGACTTGATCATCCTGTCATACGGGACAAATGAAGTGACGGATGGCGATTGGAGTTCGCTCGGTTATCAACGGGTACTGGCCCAGGTTGTGGGCTCGTTGCGCAGAACCTTACCGCAGACCTCGATCCTGATCTACGGCCCGCCTGATCGTTCGGACGTTCCCCTCGCCGCGAAGAGAATGTCATCCATGAATGAGTCGCACCGCATAACCGCGCTGGATCACGACACCGCGTTCTGGAGTTCGTTCGAAGCGATGGGCGGAACGGGATCGATGAACTCCTGGGTGCGAAAGGGACTGGCACAGGGCGATCGTGTGCACTTCACCAGCATCGGTTACGCGCGCATGGGTGACATGTTCTTTGCCGACCTGATGCGCGCGTATCGCGAAAATAATTGACGTAAGGCTCCGCACATCGAACGCCCCATCGCCTTTGTGGAAAGCCACAGTCTCTATCGGGGTCTAGTCGCGCACTCCTCAATGGTTGGCCCTCACGCTCCACGTTGGCACAACGCTAACTATCAACTCCTTGCGAGCTGAGAATCGATCCGTTAAATGCAATCACCGCCAAGGAAACGGTGACGCAAGCAATACGGAACGTTTCAAATCGCATGCTCTTCACAACCGGCAAATACTGGATCTTCTTCGCGATTGTCTTCTTCCTCTACTGGCTGCTCAACACGCGGCGTCGCGTTCCCGTCCTCTTCATCCTCGCGAGCAGTTATTACTTCTACGCACTATGGAACCCGCGCTTTCTGATCCTTCTGTTTGCTGTCTCGACCATCGATTTTCTAAACGGAAAAGGAATTGCGGCGGCCCGAAACAAAAGCTTGCGACGAGTCTTGCTACTTCTTAGCTTAAGCGCGGACATCGGCACCCTCTTCGTTTTCAAGTACTTCAACTTCTTCAGTACTTCACTTGACGATCTCCTGCAACGCGCCGGTTGGCAGCCCTCAGGACTTCTTCTCGATAGCCTGGCGCCGCTCGGACTCTCGTTCATCGCCTTCCGATCTCTCAGTTACGTCATCGACATCTATCGGAAGACTGCTGAACCCACCCCGCATTACGTGGATTACCTTGCGTTCGTCGCTTTCTTTCCGACTCTGCTGGCCGGACCGGTTGTGGGCGCGGGAGAACTATTACCTCAGTTTGAACAGCGGAGAGTACTGACAAACGAGAATGCCACGCGCGCGTTCGTCCTGATCCTGTTGGGACTCGTCAAGAAGATTGCCATTGCCGACTTTCTCGCAAACAACCTCGTCAATCGCGTTTTCGATCAACCACAATTCTATTCTTCACTCGAGACCCTCGCGGCAATCTACGGCTACGCGCTGCAGATCTACTGTGATTTTTCTGGATACACGGACATCGCGATTGGTTGCGCGCTGCTGCTTGGCTTCAATCTGCCGGAGAACTTCAATGCACCATACCGCGCGCAGAACCTGCGCGAGTTTTGGAAGCGCTGGCACATCACGCTTTCGCGCTGGTTGTTCGACTACGTCTTTCTTTCGCTCGGCGGTTTGCGAAAGCGACGCAATCTGTATCGCAATTTGATTCTCACCTTCCTGGTCGGCGGGTTGTGGCACGGCGCTGGTTGGACCTTCGTCGTGTGGGGCGGGATGCACGGAGTCGGACTAGCCGGAAGTCACTGGTGGGACCTTCGTCGTAAGCGATTGAAAAAAGAAGCGAACCAACATTGGCTGGTGAAGACGCTCTCGTTACTGGCGACATTTCATTTCGTCTGTCTTACCTGGATTGTTTTTCGCGCCGACAGTTTGTCGCAAGCTCTCGAGGTATTGAGTCGTCTGGCCACTTTCGAGTTCTCAACCAGCAACTTGCCCCTTTCACTCGTGCTGATCCTGGTGCTGGCTTACCTCTCGCATTGGCTGCCGCTAAGCTGTTTGAAACTAGTGCGTGATGGTTGGTCCTGGCTGCCTTCTCCAGTGCAGGCAGCATTGATCTTAAGTCTGGCCGTCGGCCTCTATTACATCGCGGGAGCTGAAGTGCAGTTCATCTACGGCAACTTCTGAAAATCCAAATGTCTTTAACACACGACTCAATAGTGCGGCGCTTTTTAAGAACTAGTCACAGCGGCCTCGGCGCCGATTCACGCGACGACCCAGGTCGCCACGCACTCTTCAGCAAGCCAGTGCGGACAATGCTCTTCATTATCCTGTTCACTTCACTACCATTTGTTTTTCCACAACTCCAGCAGCACGTCACACTAAAGGGTGAATCGTACAAAGCGATGCTGCCAAATATCAGCGAGCTGATTGCCTTTCAACACAACCGAGCGCCCTCAATTTCAGGCAATTCAAGCGAGACATCCGACCAGGTAAACAGCAGACCGGCGACTGAGCCGACGAACGCATGCGTCGATGGAACGATAGAAGATCCCACTAACGCGCTTGACGCGCTCAACGCCGCGTTGGTGCGCACGGAACAGAAATCTCCGGGCGCAATCACGCGCATCACCCACTACGGCGACTCGCCAATTACGAACGACGGAATCACCGCAACCGTTCGTCTGCTTTTACAGAAACAGTTTGGCGACGCTGGTCACGGGTTCATGCTCATCGATCGCCCGTGGGCCTGGTACGGCCATCAGGCGATCACGTTCTCCTCCGGTGGCGGTTGGAATAGCGACTCGTTGCTGAACCCGCAGGTTCGAGATGGGCGGTTCGGGCTGGGCGGCGTCGCTTTTCACGCCAGTGGGCCAGGTAAATACGCGCGCTATGGGACTGCAACCGCGGGAGAGAACGGCAGGAATTTTTCGCGTGTAGACGTTTACTACCTCGCCCAACCAGGCGGTGGTCAGTTCAGCATCGGCATTAACGATGCGGTTAGCGAAACCGTCTCTACCACCAGCGAAGTAACTCATTCAGGTTTTCATCAAGCCAGGGCGCCTCAGGCCGGCGAGAACTCATTCACTGTGAAAACTACCGGCGGAAACGTCCGGCTGTTCGGTGTAGTGCTCGAGAACGATGGACCCGGGGTGGTGTACGACAGCCTTGGTGTGAATGGTGCGTTTGCCGGTCTGCTAGCGACCGTAATGAACGAACAACATTGGGCGGAGCAACTACAACACCGGCAACCGAATTTGGTCATCCTCAATTACGGCACCAATGAAAGTCAGTTCGCTTCCGATGATCAGATGGAGCGTTACGACAAGGAACTCCGCGCGGTTGTGCAACGAGTGCGAACCGCTCTGCCGCAAGCGTCGGTCCTGATCGTCTCACCTATGGATCGTGGCAAACGTGTACCCGGCGGCCGGGTAATCACGCTGCCTTCAATCCCCAAAATCGTGGAGCTGCAGCGTCGCGTCGCGCGTGAGACGAACTGTGCATTTCTCGATCTTTTCGCCGCGATGGGTGGCGACTCAACCATGGCGCGCTGGCACGAAGGTCGAAAACATCTGGTCGGTGGTGACCTGACACATCCCACGGCTGAAGGCGCACAGACGGTGGGCACGCTGATCTACATGGCGCTGTTGGAACGTTACAACGAATACAAGATTCGCGAACACAATCGCTAGAAGGAGAAGCAGATGTCTTTACCGCAAGCAGTAATCGCATTCCTCAATGACAACGCACGCAGCAACGGAAGTGTGCCGCCGTCCCACGCTGACGATCTTTTCAAGGTGGGTGCGCTGGACAGTTTTGCGCTCATCGATTTTGTGACGGTGCTCGAGGAGCACTGCGAGATCAAGATTCCGGATGCTGATGTCGTGACCGAAAACTTTCGCACGCTAGCCGACGTCGAACGCTATCTCGAAAGTCGCAGCTGCAGCGGAAACGCCGCTGCCTAACTATGAGTTCTCCAAAAAACTACGCCTGGATAAGAGGCATTGGCAGCTGCTTACCTGAACAAATCGTCACGAACGAACTGCTTGCCCGACGTTTGGGAATCGACGCTGAGCAGATCTTTAAGTCGTCGGGCATTCGCGAACGGCGTTGGGCGAGCGCGGGAACAAAGACCAGCGACCTGGGCGCGGCCGCTCTTAGACTCGCAATTGCAGACGCCCGGATCGCAATCTGCGAAGTGGACTATCTGTTGTTTGGGACGATGACGCCCGACCGTTTGGTCCCCGGCAGCGCGGCAACGGTCCAACATGCAGTTGGGTTGCGCGAGATTCCCTGCCTGGACATTCGTGGCGCTTGCTGTAATGCGCTGTATGGACTGCAACTGGCGAAGTCTTTGGTTGTTGCCGGGGTCGCCAGGAATGTGGCTGTTTGTCTGGCGGAAGTTCAATCGCCTTATCTCGATCTCGAAAGGCGCGCCGCGACGAATTCAATGCTGTTTGGCGACGGCGCCGCGGCGTTTATTGTTTCGAGTGAGCGATCACAAGGAGCGATGGAGATCGTCGATGTGCATTTGGCTGCGAATGGAAGCTATGTTGACGATCTGGGAGTTCGGTGTCCGGGAACTGAGTTTGGAAATCACCTTACCCACGCGACCGATTCGTTCCCGGAGGATTACTTTCCACGGATGGTGGGCCAATCAGTGATTTTGCAGGCATCGCGACGAATGGTCTCCGCTTGTCAGACGGTACTAGCCAGAAACGATCTGCCTGCCGGCGATGTTCGTTGGTTGGTGCCGCATCAGGCCAATGCGAATTTGTTGCTGCAAGTTTCTAAAGGATTAGGACTGACGACCGAGACGGAAGTGATCTCGGTAATTGCCGAGACTGGAAATACGTCGTCGGCGTCGATGGGAATTGCGCTGGACGCGTTGCGGCGTTCGGGACGAGTAAAGACCGGGGACAATTTACTAATGCCCGCCTTCGCCGCTGGATTTACTTGGGGCGCCGCGCTTTGTCGTGGGTAACGCGTTCCGCGCCGAAAGTCCAAAGTCGAAAGTCGAAAGTCCAAAGTCGAAAGTCGAAAGTCCAAAGTCGAAAGTCCAAAATCAGAAGTCAGAAGTCAGAAGTCAGAAGGCAGAGGCTCAACGCGACAGCTCCTCAAAATGACAACTGATCAATGTCAAATCTCATATGGAAAATAATCGTAAATATGCTTTCTCGAACCTTGGACTTTGGACCTTGGACTTTGGACTTTGGACTTTGGACCTTGGACTTTGGACCTTGGACTTTGAACCTCGGACTCCCGCTACGGAATAATTTCCTGTCCATCTGCATCACGGCGGAGTTGCTCCATGATCGAGCGAACAGCTGGCGCAAGACTGCCATTCGGCGCTAACACCAAATACTTTTCATAAGCCGCAATCGCTTCTTTGTACTGCTGAAGCTTCTCGTGCGCAGCACCAAGCATTTGATAGATCACCGGTTCTGAGTCAGACAGTTGCTCGATGGCCTTCTTGAACTCAGCAATCGCCTCGGTG
>JBGTLE010000132.1:0-3332 GCA_041744295.1 Pyrinomonadaceae bacterium
CCGTTCGTTCGGATCTAACACTTCCGCGCGACAGGCCGCGCATGTCGCAGCATCGGGAGTGACACGCGTGCAGTTCTCGCCACTTACACTTTCGGCAATGCGGAAATCTTCAAAGTCCAGCAGGTTCAAGACCTGCGTCTCCACATCTTCGATCTGCGACAGCGGGGGTGCCTCGCGGTGCAACCGGGTAAGGAACTGCGAGATGGCACCCGAATTTCCGGTGGTTCGGATCAATACTCCAAAGCCGTCATTAAGAACTTCGCCAACCAGCCCCTCGTCACACGCCAAACGCCATACGGTTGGCCGAAAGCCAACACCCTGAACTGTCCCACGGACACGGATTTCGACGGTTTGCCGAATATCCATCGCGCGTAACCCTTCCTCCTTGACTGTGGACGCTACCGGCTATGACTGTCCGATTCACGCGGCCTGAGCGCCGAGAGAATCGATCGTCGCCTTTAGGCGCCGTCCCACTCGGACTCGGCTCTCCTTGAGATTCTCCAATAGAGGCACGACCAGGCGAACCACTTGTAGGGGCGATTCTGGCGGCGTAAACACGACCCGGTATATTGGTTCCTGCAATACACGGCGCAAGCGCCCGATCACCGCATCAAGTCTCTGCCCCAAGGTGCCTTCAACCGCCAGGTCGGCAGTGTCACTGAACAACGTTTGCTGACGTGGATCGCTCACGCCCCGCATGTGTTGTTGCACGAGCTTCACTTCGCTTTGAGCATCGAGTGAAAAGCTTGCCGCCCCCGAGTTGCGTACCTTCCGCCCGCCGTGAATAAAAGCTACGCGGCTCTGCGCAGCCTCGGTAACCGCCCTCACCAGAGCCCGATCACGTTCCAGATCGCATGCCCAACCCCCGTTGAATGTCTTGCGACTGGGATTGTTCGTATCGAACACGAAAGCGGCGAAGAACGGCATTCCGTACTCGTTAGGAACACTGCGAACTTTAAACTGGAGACCGTTTCTTTCAGCGCGCTCGATGATGTCGCGCACGTCGCGTGGCAGACTCGCCGCCTCGACTAACTTTGACGCGCAGCGAACGAATTCGAACGACCAGATGTCGCGTTCGATCAACTCCAACAGAGCCTGTATGCATGCCTCGAGCACTGAGTTGCCCGATGCCAGGCCATTGGTTGATGACCCAAAGAGGGACTGCCCAACATCGGACGCCGGATAATAGATGAGTTCGGCAGGAATGGCGCACTCGTCACCCCGCTCCAGGTCTTGCGCCGAAGCAAGCAACAACGGACCATCGAGGTCGATCTCGCGCTGAAGGAGCGGAACGAAATCAAGAATCGCATCGTTTGCGCGCTCCTGGCCAGCAACTTCCCTTGCGGACCCCCAGTGTGTTGAAACACTGCCTATCCCCGGCTCGGCGAAAAAAAACTCCAGGGCCTCCATGTAGGCGCCGACTTCGGCATCAACCCGACACAGCCCCTTGCCAAAAGTGAAAGTATCCCCGCGAGCTTGCGGTCGCACACTTGCGTAAACCGGCACGCCCAGAACATCCAAGTCGGTGATGTCCGTCACCTCGGTTATGCCGGCAGTTGCGGCCCACTGCTTGGCATTCAGCAAGGTCGTCTCGGGCGCTAAACTGCGCATGCTTCGAGTACCGCGTGAAACCATGCGTTTGTTTCCCGCAAGAGGGATGAGAATCGCTTTCTTAAAATGCTAAGGACGCAGACTATTCTTGAAGGTCGCATCCACATGCGATCCCATGAACCGGACACACGCTCGCCGAGCCGCGGTCTTGTTATCCCCTCGCGTTAGGCCGCCCTGGTAATTTTCATCCAGTCGCCATTGGCAGAGTTGGAACCCCCTAAAGGCGACCGTCGCGTGGAACTAGAGACCGTCAGCCGTCGACGTCGTCTCCGCAGTGGACTCCCGACGCGATTGATCCGCGTAAGCCGTCTACGTCTCCGTCGCCATCGCCACAATGGACTCCGGTCGCTGACGGATGATTACCCAGAAGGCGCGCAAATCGTGCCAGGGATTCCTGATCCAACTCAATCGAGACTGTATTTTTTGTCATAGTCATCTCCTTTATTCAGGCAAATGTGGAAAGGCTTCAGGTTGTCACACAGAACTGCAAGCGAAGATTCGTCACTATCTTCCAGTGCAAGCACAGACACAAGCGTCGATCTGGTGTCGATCTGGTGTCGAAGTCAAAACACGAGCAAAGCTTAAGACATTCATAAGTTGTTACGGCCCACTACGAGCTGCCCATTGAACCGTGCGTCAGTCTCGCGTTCGCGATTTCAGTCCAACCTCTCCCGCTGGTTAAGCTCCCAGAAAACACCGGTTCCTTTTCCGTCTCCGTGGAAGCGAATGAGAGGATTGATCTGGCACCTGTTGAGCCGATTGATTGCGTCGTGCAGCCTGGTAGGCGCGTCGACAAGGTGATTGACGGGTAGCGGATCGTGGATGTGCTCAGCCCACCCCTCTTCTTCGAAGACGCCCAGAATCGTCTCCTGGTTCTGCGCCGGTACGCGGAACCGCTTGACGATGCGCCCCGCCAAAGATAATTCTCGCCGAATTGCATGCCAACGAGGTTTCAGGGCTAATGTCCCGGGTGTCTTTATTTCGTAGGCAGCCTGCGGCGTGTTTTCGAGGACCTCAACTTCGCTCGCAACGACTGCAAGCGCGGACGGTGTTTCCTGCGGCGATCGGATGCGTCCATGAAAAACATCTTCCGCCAGTGCGGCGCCGCTGCGCGTGAGAATCAGACAGCTATGATTGTTGAAAAAATATCCATTGCTCCGGCGGAATGAGCGATGGGAGTCGCCGTGACCACTCGTTTCCTGGCCCTGCTCGGCAAACCCCTTGGCTACCAACCAGCGGAGATCGCTGCTGGTCATTCCTGCCTCATGCAGCCGACCGATTGGCAGAGCAAAATCCCACACACTCGCACCCGTGTACTGGGCACCAATGTAGACTCGCCAAAGAACAAAGAGACCAGCGCGCAAACTCTCGTTAATCAGAGGCGAGGTTGATTCCCCGGCCCGTTCAACCCAGCGTTTTTCGTTGGCTGACATCATCATCGTGCTTTGGATCAAAAAGCACCCTCGTCCGGATCGAAAGGGTTGTCAGTCACCGGACAACCCTTGGCTTGGTTCTTCGGCCAGATAGGTCGTTTACCTGTGCTCCATAGTGGTTCTGTTTGAAATAACTTGCACGAGTTGCATCATGCCGCGGTCTTCGTGGCCCAGAATGTGGCAATGCAGAACGTACATGCCGGTGAAATCCATGAAGCGGGTCAACATCTTCACGTAGCCACCTGTTGGGATCGCGAAATTATCCCACCAGACCCAGGGTCGAGGTAA
>JBGTLE010000133.1:0-4418 GCA_041744295.1 Pyrinomonadaceae bacterium
GGCGCGCGAGCAAGTATTCATTACCAGAACCTTCATCTGGGCTGGCAAGCTGTTTCCAAAACACGTCGGAAACTTTGAGATTGTCTTTCGTTAGGAAGAGATTCTTGACCAGAACCCTCTCGGAAAAACTGCGCATCTTTGTTACTGTCGCATCGCTTAAGCCCGAAGACGATTTTAACTTGGCCCTAAGAGCGTTGATTACAATGTTGTTTTCATCTCGGTCGAGAAAAAACGTAAAATCGTCACCTTCTTCGTCAACGTAGAAGACGAGATCCTCACCAAGTGGATTCTGTTGCTTCTGCTCAGACATAAACGAAGCCTCCGTGATTGGTATTTACCTGAGCTGGAAGATCGCGACCGAACTCCAGTCAGCACGACTCAACAATGAACGTGTTACGCGCTCTTGCGAATCTAGTTCTCGGAATGGTTATGAGTTGGAAACTATCAGGCTGGCGCGGAGGTATGCGGCTTTATCGCAGGCGCTGAGAACCAGCCCTTCAGTGTTGCGAGGGCCTATTGAATATACCAAAGCTCCGGCAAGGTCAAGGTTGATTCTAGTCCGTGTGAATCTAGTCCGATTTGCTCTGGACACAAGTTGGACGCGTACGAATTCGAGCTGCACGAGTGGAGCCGATGTAAAATATATAGGGGTCAGGGGAAGTTGGTAGCGGGGGCGGGATCGAAACTCCCGACCTTGGGGTTGAAAAACCCTGGGCTGGAATTTGCCAACACCTTCGTCGTTAGGTCCCTTACCAGACTTCTTGCGCAAAAGCCTCTCATTTTCAGAATAGGATTATCCAAGCAATTCCGCGGCTAACTTCTGATCCGCTCGTACCAGGTCGCTATCGCCTACGGTTCTGAGTTGCTGCGAGCTTTTGCGCATTGTTCGCGAAACTTTCCTCATCAAAGAATCCTCAAAGAGCTCACCCGCCTGCAATTCTTCAATTAAACGCCCGGCACCTTCATTGCATTGTAAACATTGGCTTCTTAACGAAAGACCATTTGGAGGTAGCAACGATGAGCGCCATTTTCAACAATCCAATAATCGAGAACCACATCGAGCACAGCGGAGGGGCAGTCTGGAACCGTCTGCACTCTGAACGCGAAGATATCTGCGAAACATTGCTCAAGGATTACAGCTCGGAGGCTCAGGAACAGCCGGCAAAGGAAGCAGGAACTGCAAACTGGCACCGCGAACTCCTGCAAGCGAGACTGCGAAAGATCGACGACGCCCTCGATCGACTCATGTCCGGTTCCTATGGGTGTTGCAGCAACTGCGGCAGATGGATTGAGGACACGAAACTGGATTTTGATCCCGCAATCGCTTTCTGTCTCGACTGCTGGCAGCACATGCAGATTAAACATTGAGCCGCGTCGCGGTTGGATCAACGCGCAAGCACGGAAGAGATCAACGATGAAAACGATGAAGGCAAACGTCTTTCACGGTAAGAACGACATCAGCGTCGAAGAGGTCGAAAAGCCGCGTCCCGGTGTGGGTGATGCTGTGATTCGCGTTACGTTGACCACGATCTGCGGTACGGACCTGCACATCGTCCGCGGCGAGTATCCGGTTGCACCCGGTCTTGTGATCGGGCACGAGCCAGTCGGCGTCATCGAAGAACTTGGTGAAGGCGTCTCTGGTTATCAAATCGGCGATCGGGTGTTGGTTGGTGCGATAACTCCTTGTGGCCAATGTCGGGCCTGTTTGTCGGGGCATGCATCACAATGCGGACAAAACGGCGGATATCAGGCCCTGGGCGGTTGGCGTTTTGGAAACACCATCAATGGCGCACAAGCCGAGTACCTGTTAGTTCCGAATGCGCAGGCGAATCTCGCGCAGATTCCCGATGGGCTATCCGATGAGAAGGTAGTACTGCTTGCCGATATCGCGTCCACTGGATTCGGCGGTGCTGAGGCAGCCAACATCAAGATTGGTGACGCGGTAGTCGTCTTTGCACAGGGACCGATTGGTCTATGTGCGACGGCAGGCGCAAAACTGCTGGGAGCGTCATTGATCATCGGCATCGATGGCGATGAGCATCGTCTGGCGATGGCCAAACAAATGGGAGCGGACGTCACGCTCGACTATCGCGACGTCGACGTCGTTGCCGAGGTGAAGCGACTCACGGGCGGTGGTGCTGATGTTGCGATCGAAGCTCTGGGGACCCAGCAAACCTTTGAGAGTTCGCTGCGCTGCTTGCGTCCGGCAGGAACGCTGTCGAGTCTGGGTGTCTATTCCGGAAAACTTCAGGTTCCTTACGAGGCGTTCGCCGCCGGTATCGGTGATTACCGGATCGTGACAACGCTTTGCCCGGGTGGAAAGGAACGAATGCGGCGCTTGATGGAAGTCGTCCTTCACGGTCGCGTTGATCTGCGACCGCTGCTGACTCACAGCTTCACTCTGGATCAGATTGGTGAGGCTTACAATCTCTTCGGCGAGCGCCTGGATGGGGTACTCAAGGTGGCGATCAGGCCTTAAGAAGTTAGCTCAATCGCTCCGACGCGAAACCTGAGTTCAACAGCTCTGTGCAAGCCACTACTCAAGGGTGACTAAAAATGAACCACTCCGAAACTTCAACGACATTCAATGGCACCCTCGTTGCTCCTACTGAAAGCAGGGGCACCGGACGCCCGGCAACAGCAATGATCAATCTTAAACGCATCCTCTGTCCGACAGACTTCTCGCCGCAATCAGATCAGGCCTTGCGCTATGCGTTAGCCTTAACGTGTGCGTACGAGTCTGAAATCGTCCTTTGTCATCGACCTGACGCTGCCGAGTCATACATTCGGCAGGATCGACTTGCGGATTCGTTGCCAGCACGCGCCAAGGAGCAGTTTGAACGTCCGTTGCTGAGGTTTCTTACAACGAGGGCGCTGGATGGTCTTGATTGGAGAGGCCTGCTGATTGACGGCGAAGACGTTGGCGAAGCGATCACGAAGGCTGCGGCCGCACAGGCTGCCGACTTGATCATCATGCGGTCGCGACGACGCCCAACTCGGGCGGCGCTCCTGGGCTCGACCGCCGAGTCTGTCTGCCGTACTGCGCCTTGTCCCGTTCTCGTCACGCATTCTGATGAACGCGAGTGGGTGCAGCCCTTGAGTAGGAATATATCTCTCGATCGAGTTCTCGTTCCGTACGACTTTTCAGACTATTCAGAATTAGCTTTGACGTACGCGCTATCACTCGCGCAGGAGTACCAGGCAGAGTTACATCTACTGCACGTATTGCCGCCGCACACGGTTACGCAGCCGGAGATCTCCTGGTACCCGCTCAAGAACGAGTCTGCATATCACAATGCCGCGCAACGCCTCCGCCGCAGCATTCCCGGGGAAGCTTATCTTTGGTGCAAGGTGACGACAGCAGTGAGCGAAGGGCACGCATATCGTGAGATTCTGAATTATGCCGAGAAGAATGAGATTGACTTGATCAGCATTGGCGCCCACGGCGCTGGGTTTGGGATGCAGACGTTATTTGGATCCAACGTTGATCGAGTTCTGCGACAAGCGCCGTGTCCAGTGCTGGTCGCGCGGCCGCTGAAACCAACCCTGGCAGTCCATAGTCAAAAGTCCAAAGTCCAAAGTCTCGCGATCTGAGATCTGAAATTGAGATCTGAGATATCTGAGATCTGAGATCTGGCTGAGATCTAAAACCAAAGATCTCAGATCGCAGAACATTGGACCTTGGACTTTCGACATTTCACCGCCTTCAGTATGATGTGATTCATCCGGCAAATGGAGGACGGTTAGGAGTCCCGGCGATCTATGGACCATCGGCTGACGACACGAACTTTGGTTGAAAGACTGATAAGCCGTAGAAATCCACGCCGAACCTAATCCGAAACGGCTTCTGCCAAACACGAGTCTAATAAACATTGGGCAGGTGCCGGTGCTTTGCACAAAAAGTGCACGCATGATACTGGCGCTGGAAGTTACGTCTCATTCACCCCAACCTTCAGGTTGGGGATCATCGAACCAAGTAAAGTTAGGAACCATTTCAATGGTTTCCTATGCCGAACAGAATCAAGAGCTTGGGTTGTAAAACCATTGAAATGGTTCCCGGGGTACTGGCATACGGCGATCCCCAACCTGAAGGTTGGGGTGAATGAGAGAAAGCCGCGTAACGATGTACCGACTTTTTGTGCAAAGCCACGTGCCGGACTGTTTGCAAAGGGCAATCAGAGCCGTAAGCGACCGCAAACGGTCTGTTCCGAGCCACAACGCAAGTTCGTCGTCGCGGAAACGGATTTGGTCGTTTCCGTTTGCGGTTCTAGTCTGAGAACCCTGCTAACCCCCAAAGGAGATTACCGATGCTACGAACCGCTCTGACCCTGCTCGCCTGTTGTGGGTTCTTTTTATTCGCCCAGGAAGTGAAAGGCCAGCCTGCTTTGGAAAAAGAGATCGTGAGCGAGATCAACAAA
>JBGTLE010000134.1:0-4448 GCA_041744295.1 Pyrinomonadaceae bacterium
ACACTGCCCATCTCCAACTGCGATTGCCATCGCGAGTTCTACGTGTAGAATTCATCCAAACAAAAGCGGCCTCAACCCGTTTGCACTAACAAAGGAGCAACCTCTCCATGCTTCCCAGTCGATCGCTCATCGTCATCATCACCATCGCAGTCGTTGTTTGCTCGGCTGCGTTTTCCGGGAATACCCAAACCTCGTCAGCCCTTCGTCGAATTACCAATACTCCCGACCACTCGCTGAACTTGAATCCCATTCTCACCGGCGACGGAGAAGTTGTCATCTTCGAGTCGACTAACGACATCGCTGGAATTGGTGGCAACGCCAGCTTCCGTGCTCTGCGTGCAGATGTTTCATCCGAGCCTGCCGCGATCGTTCAATTGCTCGCTTCAAGAGCAGTCGCGGTCGCCGTTTCGCAGGACGCGTCGCACGTAGCGTTTGCCTCAACTGAGGATCCTCTTGGTACTAATGCCGATCGAAACTCGGAAATCTTCCTGGTGACGTCACTCGGCGCGAACCTGACAATTCGCCAACTAACAAACACTGCGCCGCGCGATCTTACGACAAGATTGACGGACGGAAACTTTCAGCCGTCGATAACTGATGATGGCCGGTTGATCGCGTTCTCTTCAAACCGTGATCACGATGCCCGCAATCCAGAAGCGAATTCCGAGATCTTTCTCTTCGACACCTCGAGTCATGCTCTTTCGCAGCTCACGTCATCACTAACTCCGGGTTTGCAACACACCTTGCCGAAAATATCCGGTGATGCTTCCGCGATCGCATATCTACGAGTCGACTCCTTTAATGGGCACAGGTCTCTGCTGCTTTACAATCGCCAGTCGCAATCAGCGAACTTGATTGCTGATCAACTAGTCGATTTGGCTTTCTCCCCCGGTCGGGTCATCAGCGATGATGGCTCGCGAGTGGTCTACTCGGCCGCAACCGCCGAGAACCAAACTCAAGTGTTCCTCTTCGATGCCCGCACTGGTCAGTCAAGGCAGATCTCCGCACTCGGAGCACGCGCTGACGACGTGCCGTTGCATCCGACAATAGCTGGCGATGGAAAAAGAATAGTCTTTGCGACGCGCAGGAATGTCTTGGGCGGCAACACGGATCGCAGCGTTGAGCTCTATCTTTTCGACGTACCAACGGCGAAGTTCTCGAAACTCACCGACGCGCCCGGCTCTGCGACTGCTGAGATCGTCTCGTCCCTCAGCGACGATGGGTCGCAGGTGGCATTTAACTTCCCCCGAGTTCTTTCAGCACCAGTGTCGGATTCAGCGTTTGCCAATCACTCTGAAATCTACTCTCTAACGCTTGAAGGTCGTCCGGCGTTTGGAGAATTGTGGGTTTTGAATGCCGCTTCGTTGGGTCACGAACCTGAGCCGATTGGAACAATCGCGCGCGGCAGCATTGTAGTGGCACGAGGCGACGCGCTCTCAAGCATCACCACCCAGGCGCAGCGCTTAGCAGATGGCTCCTTTCCCAGCTCACTCGGCGGTACTTCCGTCATGGTTCAGGGTGTCCCTTCCCAGTTGCTGTTCGTCTCACCAACCCAAGTCAACTTTGTCGTTCCAGCCGAGACCGTGAATGCACTCTCAGAAATTTGGGTGATCAATGCTGACGGCTTCAGCTCGCGCACCAGCACACACTTAGTCTCTGCTGCGCCGGGTGTTTTCACTGACAACGGTGACGGGCGTGGTCAGGGATGCCTTCTGAATTCACAGACTTTGGCCCCAGGACCATTCGATCCAACCAGCGGCGAGTTGCGCCTAAGCATCTTTGCGACGGGAGTGCGTTACGCCTCGGATGTGCGGGTCACGCTTGATAATCAGCCGATCACGGTCGAGTCGATCCACTCGTCACCAGACCTTCCGGGTCTCGACGAAATTCATGCGCAGATTCCTTCGGCGTTACGCGGGTCGGGCACGGTGGAACTGGTAGTAACTGCCGACGGACGGCCCAGCAATCCCGTTACGCTCGCGCTCGCCGGCAGTGCGGTGCGCGACATCATGATCAATGAGTTCCTCGCCGATCCGCCGGACGGTGCGACGGGCGATGCAAACCATGATGGAATCCGCAGCGCAGCGGACGACGAGTTCGTGGAGTTGGTCAACACGACTACAAGAGATCTCGATCTTAGCGGCTACGAAATACAAACGCGTGCAGCAAACGGCGCCGACATTTTGCGACATCGCTTTGCGGAACGAACGGTCTTTTCTGCCGGCACCTCTTTGGTCGTTTTCGGAGGCGGCAATCCCACGACAGACCATCCGGCCTTTGCAGGCGCTCAGATCTTTAAAGCCTCAACGCGCTCGCTTTCATTACTCAACTCGGCGAGTCGCATCACATTACTCGGCCCGTCGGGAGAAGTGATTACCTTCCAGGCTTACGGTGGCGCCACCGGGCTGCGCGCTGATCTGAATCAATCTCTAACGCGTTCGCCGGATGCAACAGGTGACTTTTTGGCCCATGGATCATTCGCCGGCGTTGCGTTCAGTCCCGGCGCCAGGGTGACGGGCGAGCCCTTCCTGCCAACGCCCCCGATCGCTGAAATCACCGTGCTTCCCGCGTCCGTAACGTTGCCGGCAGGGGAGGAACTGGTGTTTTCTGCCGAAGCCCTGGATCAAAATGGCCAGCCAATGACCGCCGTGCTCTTCCTGTGGTCATCCAGCAATGTAGGTGTGGCGAGCATAGACAGGACGGGACGTGTGCGAGCTTTGACCGCCGGATCAACCCTCATCATAGCGCAGGCTCGCGGTAAGACTTCGGCTGCCGTCGTGCTGTTGGTTACAGAACCGACTCCTGCACCGTCTCCAACAACGACTCCGGTTCCGTCACCAACTGTCTCTCCGACTCAAAGCCCTACGCCTTCGCCAACGTCAACACCAACGCCGTCGCCGTTACCATCGCCAAGCCCAAGTGAGACACCATCGCCTTTGCCCAGTCCCTCTTCAACTCCCTCGCCCTCGCCTTCACCGTCTCCCGCGCCGGGAATACTGATCAGTGAGTTCCGGACTCGCGGTCCAAATGGTGCGAGTGACGAGTTCGTCGAACTCTATAACAACACCGACATTCCGGTTGAGATCGGAGGCTGGAAGATTCGCGGCTCGAGCAGTGCCGGAACGATCAGCACTCGACTAACGATCGCGAGCGGTAGCTTGATCCCGGCTCGTGGACATTTCCTGGCGGTCAACAGCTCTGCTTACAGCGGTTCCGTGCCTGGCGATCAAACTTACTCGAGTGGGATTGCTAACGACGGTGGAATCGCACTGACTCTTCCGAGTGATGCGGTGGTCGATCAAGTTGGATTAAGTTCAGGATCGGCGTTCAGGGAGGGGTTGCACCTTGCGCCGCTTCCGAGTGATGCAAATCAGAGTTACGAGCGACAGCCCGGCGGCTCGCTGGGAAGTACACAGGACTCGAATGACAACTTCGCTGACTTCTTGCTGCTCACGCCGAGTGATCCGCAGAACCTAAATAGCGCACCAACACCAGGTCCGTCGCCGTCACCCTTGCCGACACCTTCTCCCACTCCCTCGCCAACAACGACGCCAAGCCCGAGTCCCTCTCCCGGTTCGACGCCCAGCCCGGTTCCCAGTCCATCGCCGACGCCGCCTCCGACACCCACAGCGACACCAACACCGACACCGACGCCATCGCCTTCACCAAGTCCTTCACCGAATCCCACTCCTGAGGTTTCCACAAAGGTGTTGATTAGCCAGGTCTATGGTGGTGGTGGAAACGCGAATGCACCGTTCCGAAACGACTTCATTGAGCTATTCAATGCGGGCCAAGCCTCGGTCACGCTGGCCGGCTGGTCCATACAGTATGCCAGCGCCACAGGAACCACCTGGTCGGTAACGAATTTAACTGCAATCACCCTGTCACCCGGACAGTACTACCTGATTCAGGAAGGTTCGGGAGGCGCCACCGGCGCAAGTATTCCAACGCCGGACGCGTCGGGGACAATTGCCATGGCAGCGACTGCGGGCAAGGTCGCATTAGTCAGTAACAACATCGCACTCAACGGCGCCTGTCCCGCAAGCGAGACGATCCTTGAGCTGGTGGGTTACGGCTCAACCGCAAACTGCTTCCGCGGAGCTGGATCAGCAAGTGCACCCGGTAACTCCACTGCCGCAATCAGAAAGAACAATGGCTGCCTTGACACCCAAAACAACAACGCCGACTTTTCAGTTCTGGCACCGACTCCGCGGAACACTTCGCTGCCAGCAAACGCTTGTCAGTCTGCAGCTTCGTTTTCTCTTCACTGGTGGCGATTCCTAAAACCTGGTGACCCCAGCTTCTTATCTGTCTCATTCGGAGGAATGCCAAAGCCGTTCTTACTGGGAGCGCGGACGGCCTCGTCCGCCAACGTTGAATGCTCGAAGTCCCGAGACCAATTACACTTGCTTGGAGGCGCAGATCGTGTGGACGAGGCCGTCCGCGCT
>JBGTLE010000135.1:0-3950 GCA_041744295.1 Pyrinomonadaceae bacterium
CACCATTCACCCAGAGCTGTCTCTAAAAGTTGATAAGTTGATTGTAGGATGATTGGTTGTGAATAAGAGGGGACAGGGTCCGCCTTTCTGACAGAGAGACTTTCAGACTCTAGAGGTCGGGCTGGAGTGAGTGATTGAAAACGTGTACCGGGTTTTTGGAGTCGCAGTCTAATAAAGTAATATCCTCGACGAGCGATCATTCCGTGCCGATGATGTCCTTTCATCCCAACGTCAGGCTTGCGTTGCTCTTTGTACGAAGAGTGGCGTCGTGTCGAAGTGTGCCCTTAACCGCGGGTGCGCTCGCTTGTCTTTTATCGGCGCCAGCGTTTGCACAGCAGCAGTCTGATTCTAACGGCCCAGTCGTGGTTCAACCCGGCGCGCCGGGGCAGCCGACTCGAACGCTGCCGTCCTCGACGAGGGCCACGTTGCCCCCGCCCTCGCCAAAAGATGTGGAGTTCATGCAGCACATGATCACGCATCATGCCCAGGCGGTGGAGATGACGGCGCTCATCGAATCCCATACGGAGAACGAGGAGCTCAAAAGGCTGGGTGTGAGAATTAGCAGATCGCAGTCAGACGAAATAAAGCTTATGAAACGGTGGCTTGAGGCCAGGAGCAAGCCAACTTCGACGACGACTTCACCTGGGTCGCATGAGCATGAAATGCATCGCACGAACACGTCGGACGATCAGATGCCCATGCCGGGGATGCTAACCTCAGAGCAGATGGACGCTTTGCGAGAAGCGAAAGACAAGGATTTTGATCGTCTGTTCTTGTCTGGCATGATTCAGCACCACCATGGCGCATTGGTTATGGTGAAGGAA
The DNA here is from genome assembly GCA_041744295.1 of Pyrinomonadaceae bacterium. GTDB lineage: Bacteria > Acidobacteriota > Blastocatellia > Pyrinomonadales > Pyrinomonadaceae > PSRF01. Next base: position 825 of record JBGTLE010000135.1, read on the forward strand.
TTGTTTGATACTTCCGGGGCGGGCGAAGACGCTGAACTCTTCAGCTTCGCGACCGATGTCGACAATGGCCAGCGCGCTGAGATCAGAGTGCTGGAGCAGATGATGCGTGATAAACCGTAGTGCCCGTCATTAACAAGGCAAAGGGAAGATGGTTGCGCAGTCGCCTGCATCAATTCCTGGCTCCAGAGGAGCCAAATGTTTATAGAAGACGATTAGGCGTTAGCCGCGCTTCATCACATTTGATCGATACTCTTAAAGGATGAACTAATGAATCGAGTACGCGAGATCATTTCCCGTTTGTTAATAGCTCCCGGAACCCACCCCCTACCGCATGTGGCAATGACCTCATTTGTCTTGTTCTTTTGTCTTGCCGTCACAACGCTTGCGCAAACGCCGTCACCATCACCGTCGCCGGACACCACGAAGACTTCAGACCCAGACAAGGAGAAGAATCCGTTTGCTCCTGAAAAGGCGGATCCGCTACCAGCCGGAATGACGGGTTCAGATGTCAACGACCCGCGCGCAAAACTGACCCCAGGATTCTACGACGCGGGCGAAGCAGCGTTGGGCATCAAACATGTCTTGCTGGTCAAGAAGCCTGACGCTTTCCAACTCGGCACTGACAATCCTGATGATCCGAAAGTGCAGCAGACTCTGGTCCAAATGAACGTCGACAAATCGAAGCTCGAAAAGTCTGCTCTGTTGCCGACTGCGCAACTCGCGTTTGCAAACTCCGACCTGGCATTCCAGGGCAATCGATTGTTCATGGGAAATTTTTATGGGCTAACTATCTACGACATCTCGACTCCGGCGCAGACGCGCTTATTGACTTCGATGATTTGTCCGGGTGGACAGAACGACGTATCGGTTTACAAGAACCTGATGTTCATGTCGGTGGAGATGCCGAACGGCCGTCTGGATTGCGGTACACAAGGATTTCCGGCGCCACCTCCCCAGCCATCGCCATCGCCGTCACCATCGCCGGCTGGAAAAGAGAATCCTTCAACGCCTCCACCGCCAGCCCAAAAAGACCGTTTTCGCGGCGTGAGAATCTTTGACATCAGCGACATCAGAGAGCCAAAGCAGGTGGCTGCGGTGCAAACTTGCCGTGGCTCGCACACGCACACTCTGGTTGTCGATCCGAATGACAAGAACCACGTCTACATCTACGTCTCCGGCACCTCTTTCGTCCGACAAAGTGAAGAGTTGCCGGGTTGCTCGGCTGAGAAGCCGGATAAGGATCCGAATACAGCGCTATTTCGCATTGAGGTAATCAAGGTGCCGCTCGAGAGGCCGCAGGATGCAGCAGTTGTCTCAAGCCCTCGTCTGTTTATGGATTCGCGGACGGGGGTTCTTAACGCGCTGAGTAGCGGCGGCACTCACGGTAAAGAGCCGGCGCCGAAGGACAGCGACCAGTGCCACGACATTACGGTCTATTCACAGCTTGGACTGGCGGCGGGCGCCTGTTCCGGAAATGGCATTCTGCTGGACATCAAAGATCCAGCGAATCCAAAACGCATCGACGCGGTCAACGATCCAAATTACGCGTATTGGCACTCGGCAGCGTTCTCGAATGATGGAACGAAAGTCGTGTTCACCGATGAATGGGGCGGGGGTACGAGCGCGCGTTGCCGGGCGACTGATCCGAACAAATGGGGCGCAAATGCGATCTTCCACTTGCAGGATAACAAGCTGAAGTTCGCGAGTTATTACAAGCTGCCCGCGGCGCAAGGCGACAGCGAGAACTGCGTGGCGCACAACGGGTCGCTCGTTCCGGTTCCGGGTCGCGACATCAAAGTGCAAGCGTGGTATCAGGGCGGCATCTCGGTCATGGATTTCACTAACGCGGACCAGCCGACTGAGATCGCTTACTTCGATCGTGGACCGATTTATCCAAACATGCTCGTGCTTGGTGGCCCCTGGTCAGCTTACTGGTACAACGGCAACATCTACGCTTCAGAAATTGCTCGCGGTCTGGACATCTTCGAGTTGACGCCGACGAAGTTCCTTACGGAGAACGAGATCGACGCCGCCAAAACGATTCGAGTAAGTGAGTTGAATGTACAGAACCAGCAGAGAATCGAGTGGCCGCGAAAGTTGGTGGTTGCGAAGGCCTACCTCGATCAATTGGAGCGGTCGCAGGGTCTGGCGGCAGATCAAATCGCATCGCTGCGGCAAGCGATTCAAGTCGCCGAGAGATCGCGTCTGAATCGAAGCGCGGTGGCAAAACTCAAAGGCCTGGCGCCGTCGGTGGAAAAGAGCGCCACTGAAAGCAAGAGTTCTGCTGACTCAAGTCGATTGCGGGGGCTGGCGGAAATCCTGCGGCAACCTGCGCTTTAGGGACATCCACAGATTAGACAGAACTGAGCTTAGTGCTTTGTGCTTTGAGCTTTGGACTTGGTGCTTGGCACCGTGCCTGATGAAACGATGGCTCGAAGTGCGAAGTACAAAGCACAAAGCACAGTGCTCATCATCTGTGTAGTCTGTGGGTCTTCCTGCGCCTCACTTTCTCAGCACCAGCAACTTCCAGTAAGACACGGGCAGCGCGCGCGCGATCACTGACAAGAATTTCGCTTCTGAGCCGACCAGAACTCGCGGTTTACGACGCTCGATGCCGCGTACTATCGTCTCGCCGGCGACCTCCGGCGGCAGCGTCAGCAACTTCCGAAACAGAGCTCGGCGGCGCTCCACTTCCTCGGCGCTCACACCCACCGGGACGCGCGCATTCTCTGAAATCATAGTGGCGACGCCAGCGGGGTACACGACTGTGACGCCGACGCCCGAGCCTTCCAGCTCATGACGCAGCGCCTCGGAGAATCCGCGCACAGCGAACTTGCTCGCCGCGTACGCCACCTGTTCCGGTGGCGCTACTAGACCGAAAACGCTCGAGAGGTTCACCACACGCGAATCTCCGCTAGCACGGAGCGCGGGAAGAAAGGCGCGAGTCATGCGCACCACGCCCCAAAAGTTGATCTCGAACAGCCACTCGAAATCTTCCTCAGAGACTTGCTCGAACGTACCGCCCAGGGCGACACCGGCATTGTTGACGAGTATGTCAACGCCGGGGTGCTCGGCTGCGACTTCCGCCGGGAACGCAGCGACGCCGGCGCGATCGGCGACATCAAG
>JBGTLE010000136.1:0-3329 GCA_041744295.1 Pyrinomonadaceae bacterium
CGCTCTTCGGAATGATGAACTGGATTTACAATTGGTATGATCCGAGCGGCAAGTTGAAGATCGCCGAACTGGTTGAGCACGTAACGCGACTATTTCTGCATGGATTTGTTGATGAATTGGCCCCGGAAGAATTAAACTCCACCGCTCAGCCGAGAACAGAGTCGTTGAGTGTGTGGCGCGCTTCTTAGATCACGCAAAGGCGCAAAGAAGGCAAAGACGAAAAGAGAGCCAAATTCAATGTATCTGACCCGTATTCTCTTCTTTGCGTCTTTGCCCCCTTTGCGCCTTTGCGTGAACTCCTGATCATCAATGTCACTAACGTATTTCTGTAACCCTCTAGCATGGAGGACTCGATGGCAGTAGCTGCGGACCAATCTAAGATCACGAACCAAGATCTCGTGCAGTATCGTGTTGACCAGGGGGTGGCCCTTTTTACTCTTACCGACCCTCCAGCGAACACTTACACCTACGAGATGATGCAGATGCTGGATCAACGCATCCTCGCCGCCCGTATGGACGATAGTGTCCAGGTGATTGTGATCACGGGCAGTGGCGAAAAGTTTTTCTGCGCCGGCGCCAACATTCAAATGCTTACCGATGTGACGCCTGCTTTCAAGTACTACTTTTGCCTGCACGCTAATGAAACTCTGTCTCGTCTGGAACAAACGCCAAAACTCGTGATTGCCGCGATTAACGGACACTGCGTGGGCGGGGGGCTGGAGGTGGCGATGGCCGCCGACCTTCGGATTGCCCGCAAAGGCGCGGGCAAGATGGGCTTGCCGGAAGTTTCTCTCGGTGTTCTTCCCGGAACCGGTGGCACGCAGCGCCTGGTCCGCATAGTGGGCAAGTCGAAGGCGATAGAGCTAATGGCCACGGGCGAGCTGTTTGACTTTGAACGAGGACATCAACTGGGAATAATCAACAACATCTACGAAGCGGAGAACGCGGCAACTTTCATTGAAAGAGTCTTGGACTACGCGCGTGAGTTTACTCCGCCTAACCGGGCCTCTCACGCAGTCGGTCGCATCAAGCGCAGTGTTCAGACCGGCGCGGAGATTCCTTTCGAATCAGCACTGGCACTCGAGCGCGAGCTGCAGCAACAACTGTTTCAGTCGGAAGACGCAAAGGAAGGTCTCGAAGCTTACGTAAACAAACGCAAACCAATATTTAAAGGGCGATAATCGGGAATCGTAAAACGTAAATGGTATAAAGGATTTCTGAAGCAGTGTTCCCTCATCTATTTACGATTCACGATTCACGATTTACGACTGAATGTACGAACACATCAATGTCATTGAAGATTCCGGTATCGCCACGATTACGCTAAACCGTCCAGAGAAGCTGAATGCTTTTGTTGGGCACATGCGCCGTGACCTTGCGGAAGCACTGGAAACAACGGTAAGCGACCGGGAGATTCGCGTGGTAATTGTTACCGGCGCCGGGCGCGCGTTTTGTGCCGGGGGCGATATTTCGTTTATGGCGGACCTCATCGAGCGTCAGGACTCTGAGGAGTTTTCCCGGCTGCTCGGGGCTGCTCGACGCGTGGTGATGGCAATTAGGCAGATGAACAAGCCGGTAATCGGCGCAGTTAACGGCCCGGCATCAGGCGCCGGTTGCAATCTCGCTTTGGCTTGCGATCTTCGAATTGCTTCCACTGAGGCGACGTTCAGTCAATCGTTTGTGAATGTGGGCCTGCATCCTGACTGGGGCGGTACATATTTCCTGCCTCGCCTGGTGACTCCAAACCGGGCTTGTGAGATGTTTTTTCTGGGAGAGGCGATGAGTGCAGAAGAGGCGTTGCGGCTGGGCATTGTGAATCGAGTGGTGGCGCCGCAGGATTTGAAGCCGGCTGTTCGCGAGTTAGCTGAACGTCTCCGCGACGCGCCACCGATTTCTATCGCCGCGGCCAAGCAAGCAGTTTATCTAAGCCAGTCTGCCGAGCTGGAAGACATGCTTCGCTATGAGACAGAGGCCCAACTACGCTGTTTCGAATCTGAGGACGGTCGCGAGGGCATTCGCGCGTTCCTGGAAAAGCGTACGCCAAAGTTTTCCGGCCAGTGATTCCGAGTTTCGGCTGGTACTGGTAGTTTAGAGTTCGAGCTCTAGCTTGTGGGTATCGCCAGGCTGCAACCTAAAGGTTGAACTCTGAACTTCTTGACCCAAAGTGATTCAGTTGTCGGCTGATGCTGGTAGTTTAGAGTTCAAGCTTTAGCTTGTGGGTGACGCTAGGCCACAACCTAAAGGTTGAAATCTGAACCTTCCGTACTCATAGTGATTCAGGTGTCGGCTGGTGCTGGTAGTTTAGAGTTCGAGCTTTAGCTTGTGGGTTTCCCTAGGCCACAACCTAAAGGTTGAACTCTGAACTTCTTGACCGAAGCTGAACCTGCAAAGTTTCGGCTTGTCGGCTTGTTCCAGGCGGCAGCTTAGATTAGGCTTCAAACCCAGTTAGTTAAATCCCCGGCCGCCCAAAAATCAAAAGGAGATCTATTAATGCGCAAACACCTTTTCATCCCGTCACTTCTGACCCTGCTGATCGCGGCGACGCCGTTTTTCGCAGCCGTCACGAAGTACGATATTGACGCTGCCCACTCGAACATCGGTTTCTCCATTCCCATTGCAGGCGGGCTTTCCCATGTACGCGGTAAGTTCAGCGATTTCACCGTGACGATCGTCTACGACGATAAAGACGTGACCAAGTCTTCCGTTGACGCGGTGATCAAGGCAACCAGCATCGACACGGGCATTGAGAAACGTGATGCCCACCTGCGCAACCCCGACTTCTTCGACGTCGAAAAGTATCCTGAGATCACTTTCAAGAGCAGCCGTATCGAGAAAAAGGGCAAGGACTTCATCGCTCACGGGACTTTTTCAATGCATGGCGTCTCGAAAGAGATCGCGATACCGTTCACGCTTAACGGCATCACCCGTGACGAGAAGACTGGAAAGACGGTGCTCGGCGCGACCGGCAAGACAACCGTTAACCGTCGCGACTATGGAATCAGCTATGCCCGAGCTGACAACCCGACTTTTCTCGGCGACACTGTCGAGATTGAGTTGAACCTCATAACTCGAGCTGCCAGCCCGCAGTAAATGAGGCTTGAGAATCGCATCGCATTGGTCACCGGAGGCGGTCGCGGCATTGGACGCGCGATTGCCCTGGCGTTTGCACGGGATGGCGCGCGGGTTGTGCTCGCGGCTCGCACCGCTCAGCAGATAGAAGAAACCGCCGCCGAAATAGGTAATGAAGAAATTGCGCTACCCGTCGTGTGCGACGTTTCTGACGTTGCCAGCGTGCAACTCATGTTCGGCCGTGTTTCAGTGAGGTTCGG
>JBGTLE010000137.1:0-5435 GCA_041744295.1 Pyrinomonadaceae bacterium
GGTCGAGGATTTCCATTCGTATGCGAATCCCACCGACGTGCGCGTGCGGCATGTTGACCTCGATTGGGACGTCTTGTTTGACCAAAAGCGTTTGCGGGGAACAGCCGTGCTCACTGTCGAGCGTGTCTCGGCGAACAAGCAGGCGCCTTTGATCCTCGATACGCGAACCTTGAACATCGCCCAGGTTGAAACTTCCACGGATGGCCGGAGCTATGATGAAGCAAAGTTTACGGTGGGAGCAGTAGACAAGATCCTGGGCGCAGCGCTCACAATTCCCTTGCCTGAAAGAGCCACTCGCGTCCGCATTCATTACTCGACTGATCCGGGCGCCTCCGGCGTGCAATGGCTGCAGCCGTCGCAAACCGCCGGCAAGAAAGATCCGTTTGTCTTCACGCAATCACAGGCGATCCACGCGCGTAGTTGGATTCCTTTGCAAGATACGCCACAGGTTCGCGTGACTTACACCGCGCGAGTGAGAACTCCGAAAAACCTGCTCGCGGTCATGAGCGCTGAGAATGATCCGCAGACGCCCCGCGACGGCGACTATCAGTTCACAATGCGCCAGCCGATTCCTTCTTATCTGATTGCGTTGGCCGTGGGTGATTTGAGTTTTCGTCCGCTTGGCCCGCGCACCGGTGTCTACTCTGAACCTTCGGTGGTTGAGAAGGCGGCGAGCGAGTTGAGCGATACCGAAAAGATGGTCCAGGCGACGGAAAGACTGTACGGAAAGTATCGCTGGGGTCGTTATGATCTGCTGGTCCTACCCCCGAGCTTTCCCTTCGGAGGAATGGAGAACCCGCGACTGACATTCGCCACTCCAACTATTCTCGCCGGTGATAAAAGTCTCGTGTCGCTCGTCGCTCATGAGTTGGCCCACTCGTGGTCGGGGAACCTGGTGACGAATGCTACCTGGAGTGACTTTTGGCTGAACGAAGGTTTCACTGTCTATCTCGAAGGACGGATTCAGGAAGCGGTCTATGGCCGGGAACGGGCTCAGATGGAAATGGTTTTAGGTCGCCGCGAATTGGAAGAGGAGATGAAGACCTTAGAAGATCGCGACGAGATTCTGCACGTCGATCTCAAGGGCCGCGATCCGGATGCAGGCTTCACCAGTGTTGCTTACGAAAAAGGCGCTCTTTTTCTGCGTCACCTTGAAGCAACGTTCGGACGGGCGCGGTTTGATCGTTTCCTGCGCGGCTACTTTGATCACTTCGCTTTTCAAAGCATCACCACCGAGCAGTTTCTCGAGTACCTTCAGAAGAATTTGCTGGACCGTTATCCCGATCTCGCGGCCCGCGTTCCCGTCGATGAATGGATAAATAAGCCAGGAATTCCAGCGAGTGCGCCGAAAGCGGTGTCGCCGGCGTTCAGTCTGGTGGAGCAGCAGGCGCAAAGCTGGCTGAAAGGCGAAGTTGCAGCGGCGAAAATTCCAGTTGCGAAGTGGACTACGCATGAGTGGCTACACTTCTTGAAGTCTCTGCCGCAGCAGCTCGAAAGACAAAAAATGGCAGAGCTGGACCAGGCGTTTCGGCTGACGCAGTCAGGCAACGCCGAAATCGCTTTTCAGTGGTTGATGATGTCGGTTCGAAATGCGTATGAACCGGCGTATCCGCGTCTGGAAGAGTTTCTCCTGTCGATTGGCAGGCGGAAGTTCATCAAGCCGCTGTATGAGGAGATGGCCAAGACTTCCGAAGGAAAAGCGCGCGCGATCTCGGTCTATCGTCGCGCTCGAGAGTCGTATCACCCGATTGCGGTTGCGTCGATTGATGAAGTCTTGAAGTGGGGCGACGGAAAGTAATCCAGCGACGAATAGTAAGCCACCGATTACACAGATTCACAGATTAATGAACTGAAAATCGAGGTGGCTGCTGACTCGCGCCGTCCGGTTTGTCAAAACTCATCTGCGTAATCGGTGCAATCTGTGGATGGATTTGGGATCGACAACTCTTACGGCCATTGAATCACTTTTGGTTTCGCCGTACCCGCGGCGGTTGCTGGAGCTGGTGAGGCTGGGCTTTGAGTGGTATTGGCCGTTTGTTTCGGTGTGGCAGTATCACGAGCGCCATCGCTGACTGGTCGCGTGGTGACGGCGTCTGGTGTTTGAGGTTTCGGAGTGCTGACAACAGGTGAAGTCGCACTGTCCGCCGCCGCGGTCCGTGAAGCAACGCGCGTCTCGCTGCGGGGCTCAGCTTTCGTTTTACTTCCAACCGGCGCAACAGCAAGCGGCGCCGAACTCGTTGAAACACTGCTATTACTCACACGTTCCGCCTGAGTTTCATTGGGCTGTTGCTTAGTTTCCGAAGTCGCCTGCTCCGTCGCTGCTTTTTCGATAGGCGAATCGATTGGCTGAGGGCTCGTGGTTGGCCCACTCAAACTGTTATCCGCGCTCGCCGGTGCACTCACTTGAGCCGACGCGTTATCTCGTGCAACCTTCGCGGTTGCGCCATTGCTTGAACTTCCCCGCAGTTTCAAAAATGCGAGAGTGCCGGCGCCTGAGATGAGAATAACCACCAAAACCAAAAGAAGCAGCGGCCCTGCACCTGACGTGATCCGCGTGATAAAGGCCCCACTTGGTTTGAACTCGGTCCGATTTTCGTGGACAAGGTCCCAAATCTCTGGCGGGTCTTTAAGTGTTCGCTGAACAGGATGAGCAATGAGAGTCTTCTCGTCCTCGTCGTCGTTCGCAGTCTCTTTACTTTCGACTAGTGCGTGTTCGCTATGCCATACGACATTGGCTCCAGCCTCACTTTCTGTTGATGACGCCACACTATCTACCAAAGGTTGCGCGTTAAACCATGACGCTTCGTCGCCTGCCGCTTCGTCCAGTGTTAGCTTTGCTTCGACCAGTGGCTGCTCATCGTTGAGAGCTACATTGGCGCGCCAAGGCTCATCCTCTGGCCAGGCTTTCTCACTCTCAACTACCAGCTCTTCGCTCAGCCTACCGGATTCGATCTTGACCGGCTCATCACTCACCTGCTGTTCGGTCCCAGCTAACTGTTCGTAAAACCCGACAGCGTCTTCTGCCCTTTCTCTCTCCGGCCAATGCTCTTCAGCCTCCGGTAATTGGTGGTCGAACAGCGCAGCCGCGGTCTCAAACTCGTGTTCATTCAGAAACTTCTCGTCGGCGACTGACTGCCGGCCAAGCCAGGCAACTTCGTCTTCGGTCTTGTTCTTCGCTGGATGCCCCTCAATTTCGAACGATGCGACTGGGTTCGACAACTGAGGAACGGTGTCAGGCTCATCGAGCGTTTGACTCGTCGCCGGCTGTTCCATCGATTCTGCACCCAACCAGAAACCCTCATCCCCTCGCTGCTCGCTCAGGAGGACTATATCGTTCCCAAAACCATCGTCAGCTGGATGCTCCGCCCTACGGACTGGCGCTGATTCGCCGGGCCAAACCACGTCGTCCTCTATGTGTTCTGAAATTGCCTGATTGAGAAAGACCGGCGTCTGAATCGCGGGTTTAACGGTACGTTCCGGTGACCTCAGCTCTTGCGTCGAAACCGGAGGATCCTGGTCATCTTCGCGGGCCGCAGCCGCAGCTGCCGGCAGAGAGCTTACGCTCACTTCCTTGAGATAGTCTGCAATCTCATAGAACGATCGCGCGGTCGCCCACATCTGGGCCGAAGTACCAAACCGAGTAGTCGAACTCAAATCGGCACCGAGTTCCACCAACGTTCTCACGACATCGTCATGACCAAAAAACGCGGCCAGCAAAAGTGGCGTAAAGCCATCACCCCGGGTTGCATTCAAATCTGCGCCGTGCTTAATCAAGGCACGCACTACTTCGTCGCGGCCGTGGTAAGCAGCCCTCATCAGAGGCGTCACTCCGTCACAGTTGCTTGAATTGACGTCCGCTCCGGAGGCGACTAAGTATTCAAGTTGAGACACGTCTCCAAACTCTGCGAGAGACCACAATCCCTCGGTTGCAGTTCGAGAATCGGCTCTGACTCTGAGTGGTGCTGACATCTTCTTCTCGATTCCTATTCCACGATCGTTATTCTGTCGCCAGCTTGCATCAACGGGTCAGGCTTCTTACCGGAGTTGATGTCTTTCAACTTATAGCGAGTGACCACCAGGAATCCCTTATCATCAGCGCGCGACACTCGCGCCTCGTTTGCGGCGTCGCTCAACCCACCTGCGGCGATGATCGCCTGGGTCAGCGTCAATCCCGGCCGATACGTTTTCTCGCCCGGTGCTGCCACTTTGCCTGCCACATAAAAGAAGAGTGTGGGATTCGCCTGCAGCGTGATCACGTCGCCGGGACGCACCAGCAGGTTCATCGCTGCCACATCTGCGAGATCGGCCACAAAAACTTCGTTGGAGAGATGGCGCGCCACGGAAGCTCGGCCTGCTTCGGCGAGCGGTTGCGCGTCAGCGACAACTACGTAAAGCGGAATGGCTTCACGTTTGATAATTTTGGCGCCGGGCTCTTTTACGAGACCACTGACAAGCAGTGTGTGGCTGACGTAATCGTGAACCCCAACCGTCACTTTTAGTTTGTCATCTGCGGTCAAGCGTTTCAGATCGGCTTCGAGCCGCGCGGTGATCTGGTCAACCGTGAGTCCGCCGACTTGCAGTGCTTCTTTCAGATCCGGATGTTCCAATAGCCCTGCAGCAGTGACAGGAATTAGCGCCGCCTTCACCGATCCACCGGTCATTCGCAGGTCCAGCATGTCGCCTGGGCCAACCCGATAAATCCGTGTAGGGTCCTCGTTCGCGGTCTCGTTTGCGGCTGGAGGCGCGGTTGAAAGCGGGGTTGTTTTCAGTGCGACTTGAGTGCCCGCGGGTTGTTGCAACTCCGGTTTCGCTGCGACTGCTTCCGCGGGCTCAGCTTCGTTCGGGGACATCAAATGCGCCTGCTTGAGTAGCTGGCGCGCCTCTTTGTCTTTAGGATTCAGCTCTACTGCCTGTTGCAGCGACGCGATCGCTTTTTCAAGCTGGCCGAGGTCCAGGTAGGCGTGTCCCAGACTGTAGTGAGCGTCGGCGTAATCGGGCTTTAACTTCACCGCCCGCTCGAAAAGCTGAACTGCCTGTTTGAGCAATCCCGCACGTCCGTATTTCACCCCTTCCTTGTGGAGGCGTTTGGCTTCGGCGTTCGTCTCTGAAGAATGCGCGCGCAGTTCAGCTTCATCGGGAACTGCGGACTTTTGCTCGCTATGTCTCCCAACGACACGGGGACGAGATTCGGGCGCGGTGTTCTGTGCGATTACGACGTTGAGCTGCGCGAAACAGAGCAAGAGCGTAGCGGCAAGAAGGAACTGCTTGAGTTGGAAACCCCTGGAAGACATCTGACGTTACCGACAAACAACAGATGGACGTTTTGAAGTGTCTGGAGAGACTGGCGCGCAATTGGCTGCGCGACTATCGGGGGAGAGCAATTGATTGCGTGGGGTGGTTATACCACTTTAGCGAAATCAAGCCAATATCTGATG
>JBGTLE010000138.1:0-2834 GCA_041744295.1 Pyrinomonadaceae bacterium
GCTCCATCGACTCTGTGCTCCGGGCATGCGCGCGCCATCGGCAAGCGCCCACTCTTTCCACGGATGGTTTGCGAGCGCGTTCTTGCGATATGGCGCGAGAAACTCGACCAGCTCGATCCGCTTCTTGTCAGTAAAACTCGCGCACACTCCTACGTGATGTAACGTGCCGTTGTCGTCGAACAGGCCCAGCAGGAGTGATCCCACTTTGGTGCCTTCACCTTTTTTGTGCCAGCGAAAACCAGCCACGACACAATCGCTATCGCGTTCGTGCTTCACCTTGAGCATGACGCGTTTATTCGGTTCATATGTCCCCGATGTTGGCTTCGCCATCACGCCATCGAGGCCAGCGCCTTCAAACCGACGAAACCAATCCGCAGCAACTGAAAGTTCGCTGGTCGCCGGCGTCAGGTGTAGCGGCGGTTCTGTAGATGAGAGGAGTGATTCCAGCAATCGCCGCCGGTCCTGAAACTGCATAGCTCGCAAATCTCGCTTGCCTTCGGAGAGCAGATCGAAGAAAACGATCGCTGCCGGAATCTCGTTTGACAGCATTTTGACTCGTGACTCCGCCGGATGAATGCGGAGTTGCAGTGCGTCAAAGTCGAGCGCACCGTTTCTCGCGATAACAACTTCGCCATCGAGTACGCAACGTTTTGGTAGCTGAGTCTTCAGCGGCTCAAGCAATTCGGGAAAGTAGCGGTTGAGTGGCTTCTCATCGCGGCTCTGGATCAAGACCTCGTCTCCATCGCGAAAGATGAGAGCCCGAAAGCCGTCCCACTTTGGTTCGAAGATCCATTCGCCGGTTGACGGCAATTCGGCGACACGCTTTGCCAGCATCGGCAAGATCGGCGGATTCACAGGAAGCTGCATGGGGTGAATCTTATATGCCTTGCGTCACACATGCCACGTGAGAGTACGTTAATGGATGTTTGAGAAGACTATCCACAGATTACATAGCGCGGCTTAGCCGCAACTAAACAAGTGTTCGGTGGCAATGAAGTCAGTACCGTAACGCGGTAGCGTCAGGTCAACGGTGGAAAACAGGCAATGTTGAGTGGTGACGAATCGTTGACCCGATGCTACCGCGTTACGGTACTGACTTCATGCCACCCAAACAACTTCTTGCTGCAAAAACAAGATTCTGGACTAATGCTTCGCAGATGCCACAGATTCGAAGAAGGAGACTTCGGCGTAATTTCGTCTGGGAATGCCCGTCGTGCTCTATAGTCTGGCCACACCAACAAGGCGTAGAATAGCCGCCACCGGAACGGACAAAACTTCATGAGCGATCAGGATCAATCACACAGTCTAGAGGAACCCGCGACGGCGAAGACCGCCCGGCTCCCCCGCCTTCAGACGGACTGTGACAAGAAAGAAGAAGAGTTCCGCCTCGGCCAGGGCCGCATACTGGGGATGATTTCTGCCAACGCGCCGCTCAGCGAAATTCTCAAACATCTGGTGCTACTGATCGAAGCGCAGACACCTGAGATGGTCTGCTCCGTGTTGCTCCTCAGCGACGATGGCGAACACATCCGGCACGGAGCGGCGCCGAGCCTTCCTCAGGAATATGTTAAGGCGGTTGATGGTGGCCCGATTGGACCAAAGAATGGCTCGTGTGGCACTGCTATGTACCGCGGCGAAGCTGTTTTCGTAACAGATATTCTGGCTAATCCATTGTGGGAAGATTATCGCGAACTCGCAGCGGTCAGTGGTATGCGCGCTTGCTGGTCCACGCCGATAATGTCGGGGCGTGGGAAAGTCCTGGGCTCGTTTGCGATGTATTACCGCGAGCCGCGCACGCCGACTGGTGATGAGGCCTCTCTTACTGACGTAGCAACACGCATTGCCGGCCTCACGATTGAACATCAACTGGCGCGCGAGATCCTGGCGCGCACCAAAGCTCAGCTGGTTCATGCCCAGGCAACTCAGTCTGCCCGCTCCGGCGAGACGGTCGCTTCCAACTCGGACACGGCTTCCCCCGCAGCAGTGGCGTCGATGGTTCGCGAACTCAACCAACAACTCGAGTCGATCGTCAATCACTCAAATGTTTGCCTTGCTCTGCTCAATGAAAGCCAGCCGGACGTCGCCCGTTTGAGGGAAGCACTTAGTACCATCGCAACTGACGGACGCCACGCCCTCGAAGTGATCACTCGAATTCGACGATAACTTAATCAAGCGTTCTTTACTCCGAAGGCGTTGCGACCTCCAGCCCAGGTTTGCGCGCTTTGGCGCTAGCCTGGGTGGCAATGCGAATTCCGCCGGAACCGAGATGGGGTTCTGGGCCCGTGCTTGCAATCAATTCCCAGGGTAGCGCCAAAGCGCGCAACCCTGGGCTGGAGGTCGTAACGCCTTCGGCGTATTGTCTCTTACTCGAAGAATCAAGTTTAGCAAACGACTCACGGTCCCTTCGGTCGAGGCTTTGAATGGATGCACGCTTCCACGTCCCACGCTTCCTGATCGCTCAACTCACCTCCGGCCATTAGCGGCATATTCCAGCGCACAAACGCAGCCAGGAACGCCGGGTCCGAGAACATCCCCGCGGCCTGGTTGAATGAGTGTTTCCCCCACAGCGCCGGTCGATAGTAGGTCTTGCTTTCATAACGCCCCTGCCCGTCGAGCTGATGACACACCGCACACTTCTGAATGAACACCTGCTGACCTGCTTTAGGATCGCCGGTCAACGTCGAGACCGGCGGATAACCGTTCGGCACCGTGTTGCATAACTTCAAGGTCTTTTTCTGTTCCTCGAGCCATTTGATGTAAGTCAGAAACGCTTCCATGTTTGGATTCGTGTCGCAGTCTCCTTTGCCCTTAGAACTCGCCGGCGTGCAAAGCGG
>JBGTLE010000139.1:0-6954 GCA_041744295.1 Pyrinomonadaceae bacterium
CTACGCCGATGGGACTGTCGCCAACCGGGACAGTGGCGACCACGGCGTTGATCAAAGTGTCGATCACAGAGATAGTGTCGCCGTTGGTGCTGCCGAGGAAGCCGGAGTTAGTGACATAAGCTCGCGTGCCGTCTGGCGTGATAGCTACCCCGATCGGACGGTCGCCAACCAGGACAGTGGCGACCACGGTGTTTGTCGCCGTATTGATTACAGAGACCGAGCCGGGGTTCGTATTCGTCACATAAGCTCTACTGCCATCGGGCGTGATCGCTACCCCCTGGGGAAAAATACCAACTGAAACAGTGGAGACCACGGCGTTGATCAAAGTGTCAATCACAGAGACCGTGCCACTGCTTGCATTCGTCACATAAGCTCGTCTGCCGTCGGGCGTGATCGCCACCCCGTGGGGAGCTATACCAACCGGGACAGTGGCGACCACGATGTTGGTCGCCGTGTCGATCACAGAGACCGTGCCGCCGCCATCATTCACCACATAGGCATGGGTGCCATCGGGCGTAATCGCTACCCCGTTGGGACCTATGCCAACCGGGACAGTGGCGACCACGGCGATGGTCGCCGTGTCGATCACGGAGACTGTGTTGCTGCCGTCAAAGTGATTAGTGACATAAGCTCGTGTGCCGTCGGGCGTGATCGCTATCCCAATGGGTTGGGAGACACCTGTGACAGTGGCAACCACGGCGTTGGTCGCCGTGTCGATCACGGAGACCGTGTTGCTGCCCAAATTCGTTACATAAGCTCGTGTTTGTGCCTGTGCCATCTCCATCGAACCGCTCAGACCACAGAAGATAAGCAACAAGCATCTCGCAATAAGGGAGAACCCTCTCACGTGGTGAGTAAGGCCGTTTGTCATGTTAAGTCCTTTCGTCAAAGCGCTACGACGCACGCCTACGGCGTATAGTGACCGGTGGCTCATGACCGACTCCTGATGCACTTTCCGTGATTCGTGCGCAACATCGATTTTTTCCTTCGTAAGCGAAGCATGCAGGTCGGATTCTCACCGCCGGGTTTCAAGACATTGCCGGTCAAAACTGATGAGCTGACCGTAGTTTCGGATACAGCTTGCTATTCACTTTGATAAGACATTTCGCAGAAAACATTTCATTGGGGGCTGGAATTTTTTTTGGCAGGTTAATTTTCAACCGGATTGTGAGTGAGACGGAAGGTACTGAAGCGAAAGCCTGGAATAGCGGTTAGGTGAAGGCGGATTGGGACGGGATTTGATGGGCCGAACGTCGGAATCTCAGCGTTTGCCATCCAGGTTGGCCCATTCGCCGGACTGGATGAAATTGGCCCAGTAGAAGGGATGAAGATTTTTGTTTTTCTTGAGCATGTCGAGCTGTAACTGCCTCAAGGCTTGTCCGCGTCCCAACCCTAGCTTGAGGTTTTTGTAGTAACTCGTCATCAAACCTCGCGTTGAGTAGTCGCTTATTGGCCAGAGGCTCATTACCAATGACTCGGCGCCGGCCAACACGAAGGCACGGCGCAATCCATACACACCTTCGCCGTTCTTTACCTCGCCCACACCGGTATCGCACGCCGACAGAACGACCAGCTTGGTGCCCCACAGATTGAGTCCCGACGCCTCGAGGGCGGTGAGGATGCCGTCCTCGCCGTCGGTTACCCTTCGCAAATTTGCATCGGCCAACGCCAGACCTGAGCGCAGCAATGGATTTTCGATCTTCGGATTAGCACTAATACCCGGCGACCTGGCCAAAGGCACAGATCCGCCCCCAATTGCTCCCGGTATTGCCTTGGCATTCCCGACCGCGCCGGGCGAACTGGCCTCAGAAATTCCTGCCGAAACGGCAGTGGCATCGGGAGTATCCTGGAGAAAGAAGCCATGAGTAGCGATGTGAAGAAGGTTCGGTGCGGTGACCTGTTTGAGAGCAGATTCAGTAGCCCGCCCTCCAGTCAAAACGTTGGCGCCTGGGAACGTCGCCTGGATCATACGGGCTTCCTGCGCCGTCCCATTGAGCGGTGCGAAGTAAACTTCGGACAAAACGCGCGCCGTTACCACACTTCTGCGCCTGCTCCTTAGAGGAACCGATCTCCTAGCGCTAGCTAACTGTTCACTCGCTGGTTCGCCGAAGAACGGGTTGGCTACTACCGTTGGCTTACCTGTACTTCCGCGTGCTATCTGCATGCGCAGTAGATCGCGCCCACTGGTGAGGTATGTGACAGCGTAATGCTCGACCAGGTAACGACCTTGCGCATCAACCAGTGCCTCAAATGGAATCAGATTCAGATCGCCATCGGGGGATATCAGCAGCTGCGTTGTATTACCAACGAGCGCGCGAATAGGCTCCATTACTTTCTCGTCGACTGCACGAGCGAGTTGTTTGACGTTGTCTTTTCGCGGGTCGCGTAGTGCTCGACGCAGTCTGTCGATCGCGTCGTCTATAGCTTTCGCCTCGCCTAGTTCTTTCCATTGAACATCGCCGCGATGACGGATGATGTAGACCACGTAGCGCGCCTCACCGTAGCGCTCTTTGGGTGTAATCCCCTTGGGCAGCAACCTCTTGTAAGCGACAAACTCAAGCAAAGCGGCGTTTTCAGGCACGGCAGCGCGGACTGATTCTATGGTCACAGCCCGAGAATTGGCGCGAAACTCAGCGCTGCGCCGGCTGATCTCAGCTTCAAGATCCTCGCGCTTTTCCTTGAGCGCATCCACCTGCTTCTGATGTTCCGCGGTGCTCAGTTGTTTCGGACCGCCGAGGACGAGCCGGGCCAGTTGCGAGGTGATGTTATTGAACCGGTCGAGCAGTTCCGCGTCTTCTGCGCCCACTCGGTGCCGCAACGCTGCAAGATTATCGGAAAGTTCGTCGCGTACGCGGCCTTTTCGTTGTAGTACTGTAGTGATCGCCAGATCCCGTACCGCAGCCTGATCGGGAGCAAAGCTTACATTTAAGGTGATTGCCCGGTGGATCTGCTCTGACAGCAAGTCAAGATACGCCAGCTTCTGGCGTTCCGAGCCGGTAAGGAGGTTCAAATCGGCGTTGCGCTCGCTAATGGCGATGGCGCGCGACTGAAACAATGCGGCCTTTTCGAAACGGCCGCTGGCCATATGCATCAAGGCGGTGTTGCCGAGGGTATTCACCACGTCCGGGTGCTCTGGACCAAGTGCCTGTTCGCGAATCGTCAGGGCCCGCTGGTAAAACGACTCAGCCCTGGAATAGTCACCCTGATCGCGATAAAGGTTGCCGAGGTTGTTCAGCTGGGCCGCCACTCTGGAGTGATTCTCTCCTAACTTCTTTACTAGAATCGCCAGCGCCTCGAGGTAGAGCGATTCGGCTTTCGCGAAGTCCCTTCTGTCGCGATTGATCTCGGCGAGATTATTGAGAGGATGCGCAACGGTTGGATGTTCCGGTCCGAGGGCCTTGCGAGCGATTTGGAGTGCGCGTTGATAGAGTATTTCAGCCTTTTCGAGTTCGCCGGTCAAATAGCGCACGTTGCCAATGTTAATCAGGGGATCAGCGAGGGAGGGATGGCCCGGGCCAAGGGTCTTCTCAAAGATTTCCAGCGCGCGCTGAGCAACACTCTCTGCTCTCACATAGTCGCCCCGCTCCTGATACAGTGCGCCGAGATTGCTTAATAGCCGGGCGACTTGAGGATCGTTTGGGCCAAGGGCCTTTTCGCGGATGGCTATGGCGCGCTCGTAAAGTGCCTCCGCTTTTCGGTTGTCACCCTTTGTTTTGGCTATGATCGCTAGATTATTAAGCACTGTGGCAACGTTTGGATGGTCCGCGCCGGCCAGCTTTTCCTGAATTTCCAGGCCTCGCTGAATGAACTGCTCAGCTTTATCCAGGTCTCCCATTTGGGAGTACACGCCACCGAGATTGGCGAGGATTCTGAAGAGGTCGCTGCTGGTCGGGCTAGTTTTCTCCCAGATCCCGATTGCGCGGAGGAGCAGTAATTCGGCTTTTGGGTAATCGCCTTTATAGAAATGGATGTTGGCAAGCATCTGAAGTGAATTGGCAACCCCAACATGGTCTGGCCCCAGTGCTTTCTCGCGCAGCGGCAGCGCCTGTTCCGCCATGACCAGCGCCTCATCGTACTTCCCGGCGCCGATCAGCGCGTTAGCCTTATAGCTCAACCGGCGCGCCTGATGCCGCCACAGTTCCTTCTCTGGCGCGTGGCTTATCGCCGTGAGCCGAATCGCATAAGTTTGCGCCGGGGCACTTGCGGGTTTGCCTTCTACGTCCAGCCGATAGCGGCCCGTTGCTTCCGCCACGAGCTCGATTGTTTCCTTGCCCGGTGAGCTCGGGTCGGCGTTGTAGAGGGTGATCACCTCGCCTGCCGCGTCAAACAGAGTAATGGCCGCACTGATGCCGCGGCCGTCGATCTCGATGCTTGCGTATTGGCCTTCCGCCAGCTCGATCTGATGAGTGTTTTTCTGCCCGCCGGACAATTGGCGTTCAACGGATTTGCCTAATTCAAGCGGTGTAACCTGCTGGCCGTTCTGAACCGCCGATGCCTGGGTATGCGAACTGTGAGTATATTGAACACAGAGCGAGATCAATAAAAGGAGGGACAAAAGCAGGCTTTTTCTGGCAGAGAAGTTTGGTCTCAGGCAACCGATTGTCTGGTTGAACATTAATAGAGCCTCTTTTCTTCCTGCTGTGTTGTTTCTCTTTACGCCAGGTTGGAGGGCCTTATCTTACAACTCGGAAGGGATAATCACCAATGACTTCAGACCTACCGCTTGCCGGCACGCCGGAAACTTGCAGAAGGTAGGTTTGAGGTTTCAGCAGACCAGCGCGGAAACGAACGCTGAGAGCTTTTCTATTTCCGCTTGCCTTAATTTTACCGGAGCGCCACAAGACTTGATTGTTGGAGGGATCAAGAAGGCCAACCCGGTAAGCAGGATAGTCGTTAGACTCCATATCCAGGTGCATCGCAACGTAATCGGTTATGGCCGGGATAGAGACTGTAGGGACCTGTCCAATGCTGCGCATTTGCGGAGCGAGGGTGAAAGAAACCATAAGGCCTTCGCTCGGCCGCGATGGCTGCTGTTTTTCGTCAACACGTCGCCGGTCTTGTTCTTTCCTTAGATCCTCTTCTAAACGTCTCCGTTCTTCGGTTACCCGCGCCAGTTCCTGTTCGGTTTTTGCGTTGTTAGAACGGGAGCTCTCAAGCTCCCTCTGAAGCTCCTGTTCGCGCTGCCCGAACGCTTCCCGCCTCGTTTGCGTTTGAGTCATCTGATGGCGCAAACGCACGTTCTCGAGTGCCAACCAACCGCCCGCGAAAAGGAATGCAAGCACGGCGGCGGCGAATCCCCATTGCCAGGCCAAACGCGGAACTGTAAGTACGGTCCCGGCGGAAAACCAGCCGAAACCGTTTCCTTTCGTCTCAGGCCCGGCAGGATTACTCCCCGGCAGTTCCGCCGCTTGCGCGGCAAGATTCTTCTCGGCAAGAGTTTGGAACGCTTGCGCGAATTCTACTCTCTCACGCCTGAGTGGCGATGCCAGATAATAGGATTTGAATTGTACTAACGCCGTACCAGCGAGGTCGCCCTGCACATAAGCGTCAACCAGATCCTTTTCAGCGGCCTTTAGGGTCTCAGCGAATTCGTCGTTTGTGATGCTAAGTTCATCAAAACGTTCAGTCTCTACCTCGGGCAGAGAGCCAAGCAGATACTCGGTAAGAGCTTGATTGTTGTATGTCTGGTTACTCATTCTGGATACCGGCAAGCCCTCTCAAACCTATTAGACAATACTGAAAAAATCTTTCACTTTGTCCCGACACATTTCCGGACGCACACCTCGATTTTATCGCGTATGCGGCATGCACGAATGCTCAACGCATTCACACTAATCCCCAAACTCGACGCCAACGCCCGCCGGTTCTCAATCTTGACCCGCTCCCTACCCGTGTAATACCGGAGAATCATATTGCGGTTCAGAGAATCCAGTTTGCCCGTGCAATGATCGAGGCAACTTAGCAGCCTCTCCTGCGTTTCTTTCTCGTTATCAAGTTTGGATCCAGCAAAGTTGCCATTTGGCTGCTGCCGGATGTCATCACATAGCAGTCGATCCTTCTGCGCGCCGCGCAGATACTCCATGAAAACAAATCGAGCAACTATGTAGCAGTATTTCGCGGCCGGGGTTTCACTGTCGGTAACGTTTTCTTCATCGAGCCGACGCGCTACGCGGTTCAAGGTTTCATCTGCCAGATCGTCGGGTGCCGAGCAATTTTTGCGATCAAAGTAGGCCACCAGGCGCTGCCGCATCTCCAGGTATTTTCGCCCATCGGAACTTGCGCCCTCATCCAACCACTTGAGGATCCGGTGAAAAGCGGGCGCAGTTAAAGACCAGTCTTTCTTTTGGTCCAACTTTTGTGCGGAAGAGTCAGCCATGATGGCAGCGGCTTGAACGGTCCTTCAGTAATCAAAGCATAAGCTGTCTAGCGCTCGACGGCAACAAAAGGAGGGCTGAGACTGCAAGGGGAACCGCGGATCGGTGCGCGCTGAGGTGTCCAGGCATAAGACATAAGACCAGCAAGGTTGCTGAAAAACAAAAAGCCGATCCACGAAAGCTCACGAAACCGTACGAAAGAAATGACTTTAATTCGAGTCATTGCGTGTGATTTCGTGGATAGCTTTTCCCCGGCCTTTTGATCTTTCGGAAAGAATGATTGATTCTTACGTTAGCGCATGGATAACAAACCAGACGCAAATAGCGACCAACAGTCAGAATCCCCAACTGATTACTGACAACTGACCATGGACCACTGACTACTGACCAGGTTTATGAACATCGGCATCACGGTCTACCCGACGTACGGCGGCAGCGGCATAGTGGGCTCCGAATTGGGAAGGGAGTTAGCGGCGCGCGGCCACAACAGTCCATTTCAGCTCATCGGCTTTACCGACGCGGCTGATGGAACTCAACGAGCGGGTGCGGTTTCATGAGGTGGAGATGATGTCGTACCCCT
>JBGTLE010000140.1:0-3957 GCA_041744295.1 Pyrinomonadaceae bacterium
TCAAGGGGCATATTTGACTTAAGTCTACGCGTCACTTAGTATCCAAGAGTTTTCAGTTTGCTGTCGGGGCGTGGCTCAGCCTGGTAGAGCGCACGGTTCGGGACCGTGAGGTCGGAGGTTCGAATCCTCTCGCCCCGACCAGGTATCATGGACTGTGCCGGTAACGGATTGCTGCCAGCTAGCGGACCCAGTGAAGAATAGCGATAACCAGGAGAAAGTCTTCATCTGCACCGCCTTGGTTACGGGACGGATGGCCAACTATACGTGTCGCCCTTGACGGCCTGATAGTTGGCATTGAGGGCGGGTTCGAGCAAAACAATCGCGGCGATGCGACGGGCCATGTTCATCACTTCACGCGCTTCGTCCGGTGTGAGTGGACGCCCGAGCAGTTCGAGCTCGCGATAGCTGAGCCACTTCTTGATCACTTGGTACCCGCCGATGGTGTATTCCCAAACGCGCGCGGGAATGTTCTTCCAATACGCAACGTCGTTGAGATAAACATCGCAGGTGCGATCGCCAAAATGCGCCAATGCTTCTTCAATGGTAAGGCCGAGACTAGTGGCCCCGGGTTCAATAGCTGTACGTTCGTCCGTTGAGTAGTCCCGTTCGATGATTTTGCCTTTACCCGGCATTGTGATGCCGCCTTTGCCCACGTGGCCCCAGCCTGCAGTTACTTTCAAATCTTCGATCGGATCGAGAGGTTTGCCCGCGACGTGGGAGACAGCCCCGACACTTTTAAACGGTTCTCCGATTGCGCCCACCGTCACACCATCAACACCTCGTTCGGTATCGAGCAAAGCTGAAATCTTTCGACCAAGTTCGGCCGAGATGCGAAGAGTATCTAAAATAGTAGGAAGAGGAACACGCGGCCAGTCTTGCCGAAGCGCTCCGCTATTTTCTGCTCGATAGTGGGGTGAATGCATGATTGATAATGCGTGAAAGAAGCAGTCCTCGACCTTGGCATCTAATTCGTGCAAATAGCTCTGCGCTTGGTCGCTTAGGTTGAATGCTTGTTCTGGCCCCCGGTCTTGAAACCCCAGTTGTCGTGAGGAATTAACTAAGAGAGGGAACATCTGGACGTTAGCCTCAATAACATTCAGGTCGGCCAAGCGTTCAGTGACGAGAGGTAGGTAGAATGCGTCTTTGCGGTATCGTGTAGTCGAGCTAAACCACAAGTTCCCCTCAAATACGCAAGACCAGTATTCGGTTCGTTTCTCGTCGAGTAGCTTGGTCTCAGGCTCCCAATACAGCCAGCGGGTGTCGAAGGGACGGTAACAGTAGGGAACGACATTCTCCCGTTTGAATCCTCTCTTGCAAAGGTAATCGCGCACCGTTTCGGCGTTAAATCTGGCCGTGGATCTCATGCCTTCCGGAGCAATTCGTTGCAGGTCTTCATCAGATAACTGCGGATCGAAGTAGATTTCCAATCTCCGTATTAATCGTTCCCGATCCATATCAACAAGGAAAGCGTCACGACTTGTTTTCACACCGGGGAAGGAAATTGGAAAGAGCTGGGGTAACAGTGGCCACCGCGCATAATTGGAGTTGGTGACTCCTGAAAAGAAAGGCAATCCCAACTCGAGAATCGGTTGTACATTCGAGTATTCGGCATCTTTCTGTCCGATTGCATTCGCCAACAAGTCTGCTCGTTTCTTTTTGCCCCACAATTGCCGAACCTGAACCCCGTTGGATCGCTCGTGCCTTTTCTTCCGTACAAGCAACGCGATTGCTGTCCCGACTTGAATGCCCTCGCGGTTCAATTCAGTCGAAAAGACGCTCGGATCAGGATCTCCCTCAGGAGTGAGTTTACCGGTTCTGTACTTATCGCCGTTCAAGGAGTCGATCCAAATCCCGTCAAACGCTTCAAGGTAACGTTCACGCATTCCAGGAAACGAAAGCCCGTCAAGCCAAGAGTAATTAGAAATGAAGCAGATCACCCCCTGGTGGGTTTGCTCCACGATCTTGCGTTCCGCCATTCTGAAGAAACGCACATAGAGATCGTTCAATCCTTGTCCCTGTGGAGGCGCGGCCTTCACGGTCGTGCGGTAAGCATTCGACAAATCGCGCTCTTCTTCTACCGCGACACCGGCGAATCCGTTGTATGGAGGGTTACCGAGAATAACGAGGATGGGCACCTCGCGCTTTACGCGTTGCGCTGCATCGTGTTCACTTCTTAACTCCGCAAAGGAGAACGCCAACTGCTCCAATCGCGCCTTCACCTCTTCCGACGGTGGTTCCCATCCAGTCAAGGCGTTTGTCAGATAAACACCGACGCGTTCATTGGTCGATTCGCTAAGCGGCGCGCCGAGGTTTTTGAGTAACAGTCCCAACTGCAAATGAGAAACAACAAAGGGCGCAGGTAAAATCTCGAATCCGAACACTCGATCAACCGCCGCTCGCTTGAGATCGTTCGCCGCGAGTGCATCTTCGCCTTTCGCCTTCAGCGTCTCGTGAATCTTGTGCAGCACCTCGACCAGATAAGCACCGGTACCGCAACTCGGATCGAGCACATAAACGCGTGGGTCGGCGAATCCGTCGGGAATCTCCAGTTCTTCGCGCAGTACCGTGTCGACGCGCGCGACCATGTACTTCACGATCTCAATCGGCGTGTACCAGACGCCCAGTTCTTTACGCAGTTCAGGATCGAATGCTTGCAGGAACGGTTCGTAGAAGTACTGCACCGCGTGGTCTTCTTCAAAGTTTTCAAAGAACGCTTCGCGATCGACGCGATTAAGAACGTCCGTCGTCCAGTCGAGCACCTCGACGATATTAAGCTCGCGCAGTTGAGTTGGGGTCGCGATCTGATCGAACAAGCCTTTGATCATCGGCACATGCAGCGACCAGGCTGCCTCGTGCCAGTTGAACCGCGCCTGCCTGTTCGTGGGCGGATTGTTCTTGCTCCAGAGCACCCATGATGAGAAGACGCCGTAAAAGAGCGTCTGCACGAGGGTTGAACGAAAGAAGTGCTCGCCCTTCTCGCCTTCGAACTTCAAACCGAGTGCTTCCTCCAACGCCGATCGCACGGATGTCAGCGGGGGCAGATCGCTGGATTCAATACGCGCTTTTGCGTCGCGCGCATACGAGGCGAGGAACCAAGCAACATCTTTAGGTAAGGCGAGCGGCGCTGCGTGCAGCATCACGCGTTTGAGGTATTCGATAAAGCGCTCAGTTAAATCATTAGACGCAGTTCGCGCCCGCGCGGCCAGACTCCAGAAGTCTGCTTCGTTTGCAGCCAGCGGAAAGCGTTCGCGGATCTCAAGGTTCCGGTCACGGTCGAGCCCAACGAGAACGAAGTCGCGATAGTTAGTGACGAGCACCTGGCCATAACGGTTTAGGTACCGCCGCACTTGCTCACCCTTCGCCACCACCGTCACATCTTCGCCGGGCGATTTGACTTCGATGGAGCCGCGCGCCGGAAGCTGGCCCTCAATCAGTTCGCCCTTCGCGCGTTTTTGAAATTGATCCGGAGTAAATAAGCCGCCGTCAGGTAGACCCGCGCCCTCGTTCTGAATGTTGATGATGCAACGAACTCTCGGCTTGAGCGTCTTGCCTATTTCGTTGAAAAGATTTTCAAGCGTGCCGTACCCGGAAGTTTCTTTAACTGCCGAGCCGGAACTATGAATTTCAAGTAAGTTTTGGAGGTAGGTTTCGAGCGGGTTCATTTAATGAGGTCAGCTCCGACCGCGACAAATAGCAAGCAAACGCATAATACATGCTTTGCGGAGAGGTTGGGCAGGTTGTACGAAGTCAGTACCGTAACGCCGTAGCGTCGGGTATTTGGGCCTAGCAACGTTTACCCGACGCTACCGCGCTACGGTACTGACTTCATCGACACAGTGCCGGTACGGATTGCTGCCAGCTAGGGCGACGTGCACTCGCGGTAGCCATCTTTCGCCACGCTGTTCGGGCACCAGGTTGTCATGTCGACGATATAAGCTCCGGATTGTCGCTGTCGAG
>JBGTLE010000141.1:0-28595 GCA_041744295.1 Pyrinomonadaceae bacterium
TAATCCTGCGCCAGCTTTTCCATGCGATCGTTGTAGGCGTTGGACACCGGGCACTGGACCGAAACAAAGATGAGTACACTGCCGTTCTTTCCCTTCAACGAGTTGAGTGTGCGCTCTATGCCGTCAGCGTCGGGAAGAGTGAAGTCTTCGATGGTAGCGCCAATTGCCGGAGCAGCCGGTACTTCGGCCGCAGCGTTAACGCTTCCTGACAAAGCGATACCAGCAACGAGCAGAATAAGAGCGAAGAGCAACGAAACCTGTGACTTCTTCATAATAGAAACTCCTTTTGAGCGGGTGGAAATTGAAGCAAAAGATTAGCAGCCGCTACCGAGTGAGGCAAGGCGAGGAGTTGTTGGTCGAGGAGTTGTAGGGGCGTTCCTCCATGTGCGCCCCTTGTGACACTACAACGCACTTCTAACGAAACGAGGGGCGGCCACGGAGTGCCGCCCCTACAATGTAATCAGCGCCCATCTAGTCACCGGCGTCGCAGGGTGAGCAACACAAGCACCGTCAGGCACGTTGTAACCGCGGCAGACACCAGGCAGTACTGACAAAAGTGACCGATCACAAACGCTTGCAAGTACAAGAGCCACAACGTCGTCAGAAACATCAACCCCACCACAATCGAAAGTAACTTCCACGCAAAGGCATAACCAAAGGCCGCGAGAATCGCGAGACTGAAGACTGTGAAGTAAGCGATGGCGCCAACCAGTGCGAGCGGTACTCCGCCGATAGTGGCGTACTCGCTACTCAACACTTCCGAACAGCCCGACAAGGTGCAACGAACAGTTTGTCCCGTCACATGCTGAATGGTGAGGTAAAGAGCATCAACGATGCCCGCTAACGAGATAACGGCCGCGGTCCAGTAGAAACTTACTGCACGCGGCCCTACCTTTTCATCCGGGATTGGTTGCAAGGTATTACTTTTGAATGCGCGCCAACTCGGCATCGATCAGCGGGCTGAGCCTCTCTGCCGGCAGTGAATCGAACGGCACTTCACGCCCGTTGAGAAAGAGCGTCGGCGTTCCCTTGACGCCCAAAGCGTGCGCGCGTTTTCCATCAAGAAAGATCCTGCGTTCGACTGTTGAGCTGCCCACGTCTCTTTTAAAACGTTCGACATCCAATCCAATTCGCGCCGCGTATCCTTCGAAGATTGGCCGCACATCAAAGAGTTTGTGCCAGGCCTTTTGATTTTCGTAAATCATGCCGTGCATCTCCCAGAACTTGCCCTGCATTCCCGCAGCTTCCGCCGCGCGAGCCGCCGTCAATGCATGCTCATGGGTTGGCACCAGCGGAAACTCGCGGAAGATCACGCGCACGCGCGAACCGTACTTGGCTTCGATCTTCTGCAATTCAGGATGCAACGCCGCGCACGGGGGACACTGAAAATCGCCAAACTCCTCCAACACTACGGGTGCGTTCGCCGGGCCGACCGCGTGCGGAGGATCTGCGCCAGGCTCGTCGGCCGCAAGCGCCGCCGGAGTCGCCGCTGCGGCTGAGGCGCTATTGCTTGCCGGCGAAACCGGGTCGGTGCTCGCTGTTGGCGTCTCTGCTCTCTTCTTGTAATAGACCACGGAGCCAACCGCGACTCCCAGCACCACTAAGATGATCAAAAAAGGTAGGATGCGTTTCATATCAAGTGTCTTTACTCAACTGCGAAGTTGATGATCTTGTCCAGATTGTCATTCACGAAAACTTCGACCTTGTACTTTCCGGGCGGCCAATCGTTCTGCAAAAACAGATGGCTGTGAACGATCTCCTCTTTTTCCTTGGTCGTGTAGTCCATGTCATAAATCTTTTCGTTCTCGGCGCCCTTGGCGCTTACGACCCACCAGGAAAACTTCACCCTCGTGGCTGGCACGGGATCTTTTAATTTAGCCACGCAATAAATCCTTCGGTCAGCTGGGCCAAAGACCTCGCTGCTTTCTCCTGGTTCGCCGTTATGATCCCTGGCCATGTAAATGTCGTCAATGTTCTTACCGCTTGGCACCGCTGAATTCGCTGTGGACGCATTGCCGTTCCCAGCATTCAGGTTGGACTTGCCGGACTTGCAGGCTCCTGCCAAACAAGCCGCCAGCGCGAAGAATAAGATTGCTCGAATTAGTTTGGTTGAGCCAGGATTCATACGCAGCTTCATTCACCTGCTAATTTCTTATTTAAGCCGCCGTTGCGGCCAGCGTTGCCGCGAGCGAGCGAAAGATGTTTCGACCATCGCTTGACCCGAGGAGGTCTTCACAAGCCCGTTCCGGATGAGGCATCAGCCCCAGCACGTTCCGCGTGCGATTACAAATTCCGGCAATGTTGTCACGCGACCCATTCGGATTCGCGCGCTCTGTTACCTCTCCGTTCGCGTCACAGTAACGAAAGACGATGCGATCCTGATCGCGTAGTTCAGCAAAGGTAACGTCGTCGCAAACGTAGTTGCCTTCGGCATGCGCGATTGGTAGCCGCAACACTGAGCCGGGCTCCACTTCATTCGTAAACGGAGTGTCTGACGTTTCACTCCGGACAAAGACGTGATCGCAAATGAAGTGTAGATCGCGATTCCGAATCAGAGCGCCCGGCAATAGTCCGGCCTCGCACAGAATCTGAAAGCCATTGCAGATCCCCAGCACGAACCGCCCGCGGGCAGCGAACTTTCTCACTTCGGCCATAACAGGTGAAAATCTCGCCAGCGCCCCCGCCCGCAGATAGTCGCCGTATGAGAACCCGCCGGGAATTATCAACGCATCGTAAGTGCCTAAATCGGTATCACGATGCCAGATGAAATCAACTGGCTGGCCCACGTGTTTCGAGATCACGTGATAGGCATCGTGATCGCAATTCGAACCGGGAAAAACTATGACGCCAAATTTCACGCCTCTATCTCCACACGATAATCTTCAATAATTGGATTCGAGAGTACCTCGCGCGCCATGCGCGAAACCGCGTCATGCGCCTGCTCATCGCTAAGCGAACTATCCAGCGCGATCTCGAAATACTTTCCCTGGCGCACGTCGGCGATGCCATCAAACCCGAGTAGTTCGACTGAATGCTGGATGGCTTTGCCCTGTGGATCGAGCACCCCAGGCTTCAGCTTCACGTAAACTTTCGCTTTCATTGTTTGTGCTCCTGAACTAATACTAAGGCAAAACATTGCGCGATGTGTAGCGGCTGTCATAACATCCGCGCCTGACTTGAGCAAAACTTATGTGCATTGATCGTCCCCCAGCTCAAGGCTCGAAATTTTCCAACTGATTGTAGGAGAAACTGACAATGCAAAATCCCCCTCCCACCCAACAACCCTATGGCACGCCTCAGGGAGCGCCGTTGCCGCCGCCAGCGCCGCAGTCTGGTCTGGGCATGGACCCCAAGGTCGCCGCTGCCATTTCATACATCTGGATTGTTGGCTTGATCTTCTTTTTTATCGAGAAGGAGAATCGCTTCGTCCGCTTTCATGCCATGCAGTCGATTCTGGTCGGCATCGCAAACACAGTCGTTATGTTTGCCTTGATAATTGTCGCGTTCATCCTGACTTTCGTGGGTGCCGCGCTCGCCTCAGCCCTGGGAGATGCCGGCGGCGTTA
This sequence comes from Pyrinomonadaceae bacterium, assembly GCA_041744295.1. GTDB lineage: Bacteria > Acidobacteriota > Blastocatellia > Pyrinomonadales > Pyrinomonadaceae > PSRF01. Next base: position 3,566 of record JBGTLE010000141.1, read on the forward strand.
TTTTCGCCATGCTGGTTTTTCTGATCTGGGCAGTGGTCTGGATCGTCCCCATCGTGGTTCTGATCGGGATTATTTTCACTGCGATCAAAGCTTATCAAGGTCAGACGATCAAACTACCGATCATCGGCAGCATGGCTGAGAAGATTGTGAATAAGTAGCTTCGACTATGGGCGGCTGGATTCAACTCCAGTCGCCCATTGCTATTCTCCTGCCTTTCCAAACACTCGCGCAAAAACGGCATCCACATTTCGCAGATAGTAAGCGAGAGAAAACGCGCGCTCGATATCGGCTTCCGACAGCTGCGCTTTAATATCCGGATCAGCTTTGATGAGTTCCTGAAAATCCTGGCCTTCGTCCCACACCTTCATCGCATTGCGCTGTACCCACTCGTAAGCCACTTCACGTAAGATTCCTTTGTTCGTGAGTACCAGCAAAAGCTGACCGCTGAAGATTAAGCCGCGCGTGGCATTCAAGTTTTCGAGCATTCGTTCCGGATAGACGACCAGTCCGTCGATCAGCGACGTGGCCTTATTAAGAATGTAATCAAGCGCGATGCTCGAATCAGGCAGCACGACGCGTTCGGCGGACGAGTGAGAAATATCGCGTTCATGCCACAGGGCGATATTTTCCAGTCCGACCAGACTGTTTGCTCGAATTACCCGGGCCAAACCACAAATTCGTTCCGAGATAATCGGATTACGTTTATGCGGCATCGCACTTGAGCCCTTCTGGCCGCGAGTGAATTTTTCCTGGGCCTCCCGCACTTCGGTCCGTTGCCAGTGACGTACATTCAAAGCCATCTTTTCGAGCGTGGCACCGATGATCGCCAGCGTGGAAAGGTATTCGGCATAGCGATCTCTTTGAATGATCTGAGTAGAAACGGGCGCAGCCTGCAAACCGAGTCGCGCGCAAACCTGTTCTTCCACGACCGGATCGAGATGCGCAAAAGCGCCGACGGCCCCACTTATCTTTCCCACCGCAACCGCTTCCCTGGCACGAACCAATCGCTCACGATTGCGGCGCATCTCTTCGTACCAAAGCGTCAGCGTCAATCCAAAGGAAGTTGGTTCGGCGTGAATGCCGTGCGTGCGTCCCACCTGCGGCGTGAGCTTGAACTCTAACGCGCGTCGCTTCAGCACGGCGCTAAGCTTGTCGATTCGTTCGAGTAGCAGATCGCTTGCGTCGCGGAGCAATAACGCGTTCGCGGTATCAACCACGTCCGACGAAGTCAGACCGTAGTGGACAAAGCGGGAAGCCGGGCCAATGTTCTCCGCAAGATTCGTAGTGAACGCGATGACGTCGTGATTGGTCGTCTTCTCAATCTCGTTGATGCTCTCGACCGAGAAAGCCGCGCGAGACTTAATCTCATCAAGAGCATAGCGCGGGATCGTTCCCATCGCGGCATGCACTTCGCAGACAGCAATCTCCACGTCAAGCCATTTCTGGAACTTCGACTGCTCTGACCAGAGCGCGCCCATTTCCGGTAGTGTGTAGCGGTTGATCATAAAGGCGTAGTTTCAAGTTTCAAGTTTCTAGTTTCAAGTTTTTGTGGGTTAAATATGAGGCGCCTACTCAACTTGTTTCCGATACGACATAACAGCCGGTTCGATTTGACTCTCTCGAGTCAAAGCTTAGTTCTCGCAAAACTTGAAACTAGAAACTAGAAACTTCATTTGAGCGCCGTGGAGTTCACCCGATACCTCGCCAGCAACCAGCGGCGATCGCGCTCGACCAGCGTAAAGTTCTCCATTCCATCACCTCGCTCAAAGTTCGTTTGGTATGTGATTGTGAACGAACTGCCCTTCAACGGCCCACCTGAGTTCTGCTGCTCGATTGCCGAATGCAGGGTCCGGCTCTTCACGTTGCCAAGTTTTTCTCTGAGCGTCTTAAGCATAGCAGTTGAGCGCTCGAGGTCTGAATCCTGCTTCCAGAGATCGGAGGCTTCGTTATAAATCTTTTCGTATCGCTCAGCAGCAGTGTCATCACTCAGCGTGGCGATTGCGGTCTGCACTTCCGGAGGCACTTCACGCCGCTCAGTATTCGCCCCGCAAGCACACCCTAACGGCAGCAGTGCGATCAATAGCAGGTATTTGGGGGAATGCTTTTGGAAAAGAAGTTTTCGTCGGCCAGTCATCGAATCGTCACACCTCAATCCAGGGCGTCGGCTCTTTGGGAAACGAAAGACTGACCTTGGTGTCGGTATGAAAAAGCGGAGACCGTTCCTGGAGCGCAACTTCTGCGGTTATCTGTGCAAGATAGGGATTGTTCGCCCGTTGCGAGAGGTGCGCGAGCACGATGAAATCCGCGGTGCCATCGAAATCAGTTTTTAGCCAATCGGCGACATCCTCATTCGAAAGGTGGCCGAGCCGTGAAAGTATCCTCTGCTTCAACTCCCACGGATAAGCTTCACATGCCTTCAACATGTCGCGGCTGTGATTCGCTTCGATTACGACCGCGGCGCATCCTCTCAATCTTTCGGTTATGAGCGTCGTAATGTGGCCAAAGTCCATGAGCGTAGCGATCTTGGTGCCGTGATGCGTGGCGGTAAAACCGAAGTTGTCGACGGCATCGTGAGGAATTGTGAAAGGATGAAAGTCTATCTCGCCAATGCGGAAGTCCTTGCTCGACTCGATGTACTCGACGCGATCCCGCAGGGTCTTCGCACGTTTGCGCGGCTCTTCGTTTCCGATCGATCGTTCGCTGACATAAGCCTCGTATGTTTGCCCCGAGATGTAGACCGGGCAATCAACGGAACTGAGTAAGACGCGAAGCCCGCCGGCGTGATCGCTGTGTTCGTGCGTGACAAGCACACCATCCAGTCGCTGCACGTCTTCGCCGACCATGGCCAGTCGCCGCGAAATTTCTTTGGCGCTCAAACCCGCGTCAACAAGAACGCGAGTTTCTCCTGCCACAATCAGAACTGCATTGCCGGTTGATCCACTGCCCAGAACGGTAAGTTTCATCGAGACGGAACTTTAACATAAAGAGCGGGGTCGAAGACCGAAGTTTCTAGTTTCTAGTTTCAAGTTTCTAGTTTCAAGTTCCCTCAATCGAGGTTGAGTTGGTGAGCCAATAGCACTCCGAGCTCTGCTCTCCGACGAATTTGAAGAGGTTCGGCGAAGGCTCTGACGCGAGAACCAACACGAGACTTGAAACTTGAAACTTCTCATATCTCCAACCGAGATCGATCGACACGGAAGCCATTCAAGTTTCCGAGCACACCAAGAGAGAGTGTTTCGCTGGTGAAGAATCTGCGGGCGAGTTGCTGCAACTCCTCGGGAGTGACTGGTTCGATACAGCGGATTACTTCCTCAGGAGAGATGCGCCGGCCATGAATAATCTCCTGCCGCGCGAGTGCGCTGGCGCGAGCACTTGAAGACTCCAGTCCCAGCAGAATCGACGATATTGCCTGCTCCTTAGCGAGTTGCAACTCTTCTTCGGAAACGCTTTCACGCACAACCCGGCGCAATTCAATCAGCGAGAGATCGACCACCTCATCCAGATGCTCCGGCGAAGTGCCGGCATAGATCGTAAAGACGCCCACATCCGAAAACATACTTCCTCCGGCGCCAACTGAGTAAGCCAAGCCGCGATCTTCACGAACTGTTTGCCAGAGCCGGCTTGACGTACTGCCACCAATGATCGAAGCAAGCAAGCTGGCCGCGTATCGATCATCGCTGCGGGCATCTGGCCAGGGCGTCGCAATTATTAAATGCGCCTGCTCAAGCTCGTTCTTCCGTTCGATCAATATCGGAGTCGCCGCTAACGGTGGCTGGGTGCCGGCCTCAGTGGGAGGGCCTCCATTTCGGTGAGCAAGCGCCTTTGCCACCACGTCGACAAACTGATCGTGGTCGACGCTGCCGGCTGCTGCAACTACCAGATTTGTACTGGCAAACTCGCGCTCGTGAAAGACAACGGTGGTTTCCTTATCGAATGAAGCCACTGTCTCGGGAGTGCCTTCAATTGGACGTCCTAAAGGTTGATCGGGAAAATAGGCGGCATTGAACAACTCTCCGAGCAGCTCCTCCGGCGTATCCTCGACCATCTTCATCTCTTCGAGAATGACTTTCTGCTCCCGCTCGAGGTCTTCCTGATCAAATCGAGGGTTGGATATCACGTCGGCCAGCAGATCAAATGCCACGGGAAGACTTCGGTCCGCAACCTTTATTGCAAAGCCAGTCATCTCATGAGTCGTATAAGCATCAAGATGACCGCCCAGACGATCTGCCTCAACCGCAATGTCCCGTGCCGTTCGTCGTCTGGTGCCTTTGAAAACCGAGTGTTCAATGAAGTGGCAGATTCCGTTGAGATCCGGTGTCTCGTGGCGCGAACCTCGACGAACCCAGATTCCGACTGTCACGGATCTAAGTCCAGGCATATGTTCAGTTAAGACTGCTATTCCGTTGGGGAGTTTTGTTGAGTTTACTTCGTCTATCATGCGGTTCCTTACCCGAAAAAACCGGGTAACGCCCCGGGCAACCTGAGTTTTACTGTTCGGAGCTGGAATCCTAGCATGCGGAAAAACGGGCGGCAAAGGCGGCAGGAGCGGAGGGCGTTTGCTTGACACAGTTTCGAGGCTGGCAGAAAATAGCGATATTCCGTGGTTCTGGTAAGTCTCCTGCCTTGAACCAGTTCGCGTGTCACAGAAGAATCGCTCGCTACTCTGATGTCTGTAGAATTTTGAGGTCAGCTTTGAAAGTCGTCACAGCTATCGGCGCACCAAACAGATGCCTTCCCCAGCTTTAACTGCTTCCGTCCGGAAGCTTGCGTTTGGAGGTCTCGCTGCAATGAAAAGTGTATTCAGTCTGGTTGTTACCGCAGTTGTCGTCTCTGGTTTTTTGACTGCAGAAGCTGCACCCGTGACTGCGGGTAAAGGAACTCTCGCGACAATCGCGGGATCCGTGAACGACACCAAGGGCAACCCCGTCGCCGGTGCTTTCGTTTCCTTACTCAAAGAAGGCGCAAAGGAAGTAGCTAAGCAGATCAAGACTGACGCCTCGGGCAAGTTCAGCACGAAGATCGCTCCAGGACGCTATGGCATTCGGGCAGTCGCCCAGGGATTTAATGAAGTCGTTTTTTCTTCAGTCGAAGTTCGCGCGTCGCAGGAACTTGTCTATCGCTTTAATCTCGAACCGGTAGGATCAGGAAAGACGCTCCCAGAGCAACGACGAGATCGCGATGACGTCAAATGGACGTTGCGCTCCAGCCAGACGCGACGTTCTATTTTCCAGGTTAACGAGGATGACGCCGAGGACATAAGAGCAGTCCTCGGGGCCGACATTTCAAGCTCTAATACCGAGTTAGCCGAATCCGACGTAACGATCAATAGCTTCGACAGCCGTCCCCAGGCTGTGGTTGAAACCTATTTCGCTAACAATCCATTCGGGCTTTCCTACAGCGGCCTCAACTTCGCGGTCGCAACTCCAGCAACTGAGGATGTGGCTCTGGTCATCGCTGGTCAGACCGGAGTCGGGCCTGGTGCGCCGGCTCGGTTCGAAGCAATCGGACGTATCCGTGCGGGAGAAAATCATCGACTTGGATTAAGCGGCGCGGGTATGAGGTTTTCCACTCCGGTTTGGACTGGTGGCGATACGGAAGACCGAATTCACGGACAGTTTTCTGTCCGCGCAGTGGACGAGTGGATCGTCCGAGATGGAGTCGTCATTCTGTTTGGCGTGGACTACTCGCGCTTCTTAGGCGGCAGCGGCGCATACACAATTTCACCGCGTTTCGGAGTGCAACTCGATGCGAACGCCACCACTCGATTGAAGGTTGCTTATGCTCCTGGTGGTCGCGAAGGTGGAATTCAGAGCATCGCCGGCTTCGAAGATACGCAGGTCGTCTTTACGGATCCGAACGCCCGGCCGATCGCATACATTGACGGGCAAGCTGTGATGGAACGCACCCATCGATTGGAATTTGGCGTTGAACGAGTAATCGACAACAGTTCAAATCTCGAAGCGAGTGTTTTCTTCGACACGACGAGTGGGCGAGGAGTAGGGCTCCTGAGCGTTCCCATGAATTCGCTGTCGGGCACAACGGGCGAGAATCTGATTAGCGTTGCTAATCAGCAAGGCGGCGCAAAAGGAATGCGAGTTGTTTACACGAGACGTCTGGGGCGCGCCTGGACAGCATCAGCCGGATATTCCCTGGGACGCGGTCAACGATTGTCCACCAACGGTTTTGCTTCTCCGGGCGATGTGTTTAGAGATGGAACATTTCACACCGGAGCGATTCAGATCGGGGCTGGTTTCCGAACGGGAACTCGCGTCAGAACAGTTTTGCGGTTCTCATCGCAGGCGACCGTGTTTGCGATCGATCCGTTCGCCGGTCAACTCGGGGTTTACGATCCCTCGTTGAGCATTCAGGTGACTCAGGATTTGCCGAGTTTTGGATTGCCGGTTCGCGCTGAGGCGGTCATCGATGCGCGTAACCTGATAGACGTCCAGGCCAGCACCGAGACTGGAGAGATACTTACCCAACTCAGCACTGGCAGACGTTCAGTGCGTGGCGGAATATCCCTCCGATTCTAAGAAAGGGAACCAGGAATGGAGAACGGCCGGGTTTAGGTGCCAGTCATACCGCTTCATTCCGCCCTTTATCTTTTGCTCAAGCCCCAGTTTTCCAAAATCTCGGGAAAAGTCCAAAAAGCTGGACGGGCGGATTGGTCCGTCGTTTGAAATCTTTCCGAGGCTGGCGAAAAAGGTGGCTCCTACCACTGGGAACTTGACCTTGTTCCGGATCGCGGGCGTTTTGATCGAACGAATGTGACGGTTCGAGACAAGGGAACATACATTGCTTTTTTGACACTGGTTCGGAATTTTACGCTGGGAAGTCACTTGTGAAACGATCTGTTCTAACCCCTCAGACCTGGCTACTGCTCATCGGCGCGGCGGTGCTTATCGCGGCCGGCGTGCTCAATTTTGGCCAACGGGTTAGGCATGAGACTCCCCCTTGGGACGGTGTTAATTGGGTAGACACAAAGCAGGGCATTATCGCGGAGACTGTCGAGCCTGGCTCGGCCGCGGACCGCGCTCACTTGCAGCCGGGCGATCGACTCCTGGGCATTGTTAAAGAGCCAAAGAATGAAGAGGTTATTCATGCCCGCGATGTGCAGATATATCTTGATCAGGCACGAGTCGGCGGTGGCATTCATTATCTAATCGAGCGCCCGTCTTATCCGGAAGAGAGCCGCTACTATTATGCGGATCTGGACGCGCTCGGTTCGATTCACAATTGGGTTCCGCGTGACGTCTACATCAACCTGATTGGCATCGTCTACCTGTGCGTCGGCTTCTTTGTTCTGTTCAAACAGGGTGGACGAGCTCCTTTCGTTATTCACTTCGCAGTCCTGTGTTTGACCGCGTTCGTCTTTCACTCCTACACACCATTGGGCAGCTATCGAGATCTCGATCTCGCTATCGCGTTTCTGAGGAACGCTGCTTTTATTCTCTTTCCGCCGCTGTTTTTACACTTCTGCGCGCTCTATCCGACAAAGCATCGACTGTTCAACGAAAGGCGTTGGCGTGTCTTGGTTCTCTATGTCCCGGCTTTTGTCTTGTTGGGACTTGCCAATTTCATTTTCCTGCGCGACGTCATCGCCCAGGTCCTGCCCTTCGTCCGCGATTCCGTGCCGGCGCCCACGGAAACTCTCCATGCAGTGTTTTACAAGCTCAGCCTGATCCACTTTGTGGTCGGACTAGTGGGAAGTGCGATCCTGCTGGTGAGAAGCTGGTTTGCCACCAAACATGCGATCGTGCGGCAACAAATGAAGTGGGTGGTCTGGGGCACGCTGCTGGCAGTCGCGCCGTTCACCTTACTTTACGCGGTCGGCTATATCGTCAATGCCCAATCGTATTCGTGGGTCACGGACGCTGCGGTGCTGCCACTTATCCTGATCCCACTTTCGTTTGGCTATTCAGTAGTCCGCTATCGCCTGATGGACGTTGAACTGGTTGTGCGTCGCGTTTTTGTTTATGCGATTACGACCCTGGCGATCGCGTTGCTGATCGGATCGGTGGTCTACCTCGCCGGTCTTTACGCGTTTGGCGGTAACGACGGTTTCACCTCTGGCGAAATCACGTTGCGCGTGGTTGTTGCCATCGTGGCCATGGCGGCGATCGTGATGATTGCCGGCCCGGTCAAGAACCTCCTGCAGGAACACATCGACCGGCTGTTCTACGGCGAGCGTTATGACATGCGAAACAGCTTGCTGGATTTTGGCCGCACCCTTTCCGCAACCACCGCGCTGGATCCGCTGCTCGACTCGCTGGTCAGCCGCCTGCAACAAGTGATGAACGTTGGTCGTGTCGCAATCTTTATCGAAGAACAAAATGCGAGTTCCGGCTATCGCGTGGCGCGTTCCGCGGGTCTGACTTCGGAAGTCATCGTGCCACCCGATTTCCGCGAGATGATTCGCGTCCGATCGGCGGAGAGCGGTGTGGTGAGGGCCGACGATGTCGATCTAACTCCGGACCTTTCGGGATTTGTCAGGCGCAGTCTCCACTATTACGTTCCCTGCGTCGTACGCGGCCGCATGGTTTCGGTAATCGGGCTGGGACGCTCCGCCGACGGTGCGCTGCTGTCTTCCGAGGATGTCGAGATACTGCGAACCGTTTCCGGTTACGTTGCAGTGGCAATCGAAAACAGCCTGCTCTATCAGGAACAACAAGAGCGTGCTTCCGAGTTGCGCCTGCTGAAAGAGTTCAACGAATCCATCATCGAGTCGATCAATGTCGGACTGGTGGCGGTGGATTTAGACGGTCGAGTGACCCGATTGAACTCAGCCCTCGAACACATTCTCGATCTTCGCCGTGATGCGGCTGTCGGTAAACGAGTCGAGGATCTCTTCTCGGAAGATTTTACTGACACGCTACGACAGGTACTGGGAAACGATCGCTGGCGCCTCAAAGAGATTCGCAACATTTATAAGATTCACACTGCCACACGCGGGGGGCGCACGCTCGTGCTCAACATTTCGATTGCACCACTCGAAGATGCGCATGAACAGACTGGCGCCCTGGTGATGCTTGAGGATGTGACGTCGCGCATTCGCCTGGAAGAGCAACTGCAACAACGCGAAAAGCTTTCTTCAATCGGTTTGCTCGCTGCGGGTGTGGCCCACGAAGTAAACACGCCTTTGACCGGCGTCTCTTCGTATACGCAAATGCTCCTGGGGATGCTGCCGGAAACAGATCCGAAACACGCGCTGCTGCAGAAGGTTCGACGACAGGCCGAGCGGGCCACGAACATCGTGAACAACCTCCTGAACTTCTCACGCACCGGCGGCGCCACCGAGTTCACAGAAGTGGACATGGCGCGCGTGCTTGATGACACCGTGCAACTGCTTGAGCCACAGCTGCGCCGAAATCAGATTGAGATTGTGCGTGCCTATGATCCCGATGCGCCGCACGTATTTGGAAACAGCGGCAAGCTCCAACAGGTATTTACCAATTTGTTGCTGAACGCCCGTGACGCTATCCCGGAGGGCGGACGAATCACCATCACAACGATGGCCGAAGACAATTCGCTGACAGTTGAAGTAAGCGATACCGGAATCGGCATCGCTTCTGAGAACGTTGCAAAGATTTACGATCCGTTCTACACGACGAAAGGCGTTGGGCGCGGCACCGGACTCGGGCTCGCCGTGTCGTACGGAATCGTTCAGGAACACTCTGGTCACATCAACGTTGAGAGCACGCCCGGCAATGGCACCACCTTCCGCATCACTCTGCCCACCGCCAGCGCACGCGCCCGCCTCCAGGCTGTAGGCGACTGATCAAAAGCGAGTTTCTAGTTACCAGTTTCGAGTTGAGTAATCAGCCATTACTCAAGCGAACCTGGATTCTGCATACGAACAAACGGTAGTGGGTCAGTTTCAGCAAGGCATTAACAAGCCAACTCGCTAATCACGGTCTATCCCTTTGAGTGCCAAGCTTATGATAGTGAGTCATAAGCCGACTTTATCCCTAATCCAGCAACGCAACAATATCCTCAATAGACCACAACTTCGTGTTCAACAATGACCCGCACAAACTAGAAACTTGAAACTCGAAACTCGAAACTTCTTTCTCTGGCCGCTTTCGTTTGTGTCCGTTCTCGCCTAAACTTCCCCTGCTTCCCTAAATCGAAAATCCCTCGTGGTAGTAAGAACCGAAGAGAAGAATGGCTAAGAAGGGTACTGTGCTCGTCGTTGACGACGAGGAAATAATGCGAGAGGTGCTAGAGACCCTGCTCTCCAACGAGGGCTATCGAGTGGACCTCGCCAAGACCGGAGAAGAGGGCCTCGAGGCATTCGGCCGGCGCACCTATGACGTAGTGCTGCTTGATGTCTCCATGCCCGGCATCGGCGGACTACGCGCGTTGGAAGAGTTTCTCAAGCTGGACTCCGACGCGGTGATTCTCATGATTACCGCCTACGCCACCTTTGATACCGCAATCGCCGCCTGGGAACGTGGCGCCTTTGGCTGTATCAGAAAACCGTTTCAGAACGAACAGATCACCGCAACGATTGCGGCCGGCATCAAGCGCCGCCGAAAAGAGGAAGAGCGTCAAACACTAAGACGCGCCATGAGTCGCGCCGTCGATCGCGGTTCGATTGTCGGGCGGTCCGACATCATGCAGGAAGTTTTTCGCCTCGTTGAGCAAGTCGCGCCCGCTCGTTCCACTGTTTTAATAACCGGCGAAAGCGGCACGGGTAAAGAACTCATTGCCAAAGCCATTCACGAGGCGAGCCCGCGCGCCGGCAAGCCGTTTGTCACGGTAAATAGCTCGAACATTCCTTCCGAGTTGCTCGAATCAGAACTATTCGGCCACACACGCGGTGCTTTCACCGGCGCAGTTGCAGCGAAGAAGGGGCTGTTCGAAGTCGCCGACGGCGGCTCGATTTTCCTCGACGAGATTGGCGATATCCCTCCCGAAACTCAGGTTCGTCTGCTGCGCGTGATTCAGGAACGCGAGTTCACTCCGCTGGGCGACACCACTCCGCGACGCGTAGATGTCCGCATCGTCGCAGCGACGAATATCGATCTCAAAGAAGCTGTGCGCCAGGGAAGCTTTCGCGAAGATCTTTACTATCGCCTCGCAGTTGTCCCGATTGAGTTGCCACCGCTTCGCGATCGTACTCAGGACATTCTGCCGCTCGCGCAGCACTTCATCCGCAAATACAATGAAGAGAACGGCCGCCAGATATCGGAACACATAGCGCCCGGCGTTCTCGCACTCATGGAAGCCTATTCGTGGCCGGGCAACGTGCGCGAACTGGAGAATGCTGTCGAGCGTGCCGTCGTGATTGCCCCGGGCGATGAAATCTCGCGCGAGTGTTTGCGTCCAGAGATAAGTGATCCGGAGTCAGTGGCGAATCGATCTCAGGAAGGCGCCTCAACCGCAGCCGTGCAGAACATTGGCCGCGGCGTAAATTTCTACGACGAAGTGCGACGATTTGAGATCGACTTGATCCGGCGAGCTCTGGAACAGACCGGCGGGCATCAATCACGCGCCGCGCGCTTGCTGGGCATGAACGCCACAACCCTCAACTCAAAAATCAAGACCTACAACATCAACCTCCGGCCTTAGCACTGATTGCAGGGTCTCGCAAAACAGGCGCGCCATCTCATTTGATTGCCGCATTGGCCTGCGAGGGATACAAGACGCGGCGTTCCCTCTTATCCTCCCTTGCCCAGCAACTGCAGTTCAAGTTTCAACTCCTTCGAAAGCTCATCATGGAGCGAAGGCTAAAACCGACAAGCAAGTTTGCACGCGCCTCAAGAGAGCTGCTGGCGCTTGGTTTGTTACTGCTTTTGGTTTCTGGCACTGTGCCGTTCAGCTCGGCTGCCGGCGAACCGAAGTGTGAACTGGAATGCTGTTCCGCACTGGCATCGCATGCTGCTGGTTCGTGTGGAGAAGGTTCCTGCCATGCAGGCGTGTTGCTCAGGACGCACGCGAGCGACCATAGCGAACCTGTTAAGTCGGGAAACGAGCAGACTGACCCGCTGTGCGGGACGAGCACCTACTTTGGCGCGAACAATCTTGCTCGCATGCGACAAAGGGCCGGTAATCGATCGGCTTCTTCGCCTTCCTCGTACCCATCATCGTCTACTCAAACTCAAAAGATTCTTCCGACGCCGGTCGGTACGGATTACTCGGCCGGTTCCGACGCTCGCCCAAACTTCTCTGTAGCGGTGATGTCAAAGCCATGCAATCCGGAGTGCGGCAGCGGTGCGGTTAGTTCCTCTAACCACAGCTCAAAACGCAAAGCGGCTGCCACCAGTGACGCGAACTTTCACTCACCAGACATCAAGCTGCTTTACAAGGCAACTTATCTTCGACATCACTGATTGCTTGTTTGGAAAGCAGTGATACTTGTAAGCTGCAACTTCAGAAGCCGCAGATCGAAAGAGTCTTCAGCCAAGGAGTAACCAAGAGCATTGCGCCGACGCGAACTTGACGGCTGCCCAATCACCAACGCGCTGCAGATGGTTGGCGACAAGTGGACATTGCTGGTCGCGCGAGAACTCGCGGCTGGACCGCGGCGGACCATGGAGTTACTCAATGCATTACTGCCGATTAGCAGTCGCACGCTGGTGGGTCGTTTGCGCGATATGGAAAAGGACAATTTCATCACCCGCACAGACTTTGGCGGTAATCCTCCACACATCGAGTATGAACTGACCGAACGTGGTCGCCTGCTGCTACCGCTTGCCGATGCTTTCCGGCAGCTGGCCCAGACCCTCGGCTGTGGTGAATGTGAGGAAAGAAAAACTCGCGCTGGTGATTACTGCGGTATCTGCCCTAAGAATCCCACCTACGTACCAACGGTCGAGCAGGAACCGGTTTCAGAACCCGTGCGATATCGCCGGCGTAACGACGATTCGATCGTGCTGCTTTAAGAGATCAGTCCTCGACCGCGCCAACTCCCACGTGATTGGGAATCATGCTGCCATCGGGTTCGATAATCGCCTGACGATCCGGAGTGATGTGCTCGCCCTCGATCGTGACTTCTTCACCCGACGGCATTGCAACTGGCAGGTGATCAAGAAATCGCTCCGCATCTAGCGCCGACATGCAACCCGTTCCTGCAGCCGTCACTGCCTGGCGATAGCAGGAATCCTGCACGTCTCCACACGCAAACACGCCCGGCACGTTCGTCGAAGTTGAGTGTCCCGAGGTCTGCAGGTACCCAACCTCATCCATCTCGAGCTGGCCCCTGAAGAGATCCGTATTCGGCTTGTGACCGATTGCGACGAAGACGCCCGCGCAGGGAAATATTCTTTCCTCGGATGTCTGCACATCACGCAAAAGCACTCCCGTGACACCGAGCTCGGGCGTCCCCACAATCTCAACGACATCGGTATTCCAGATGAATTCGATCTTGTCATTGTGGAATGCTTTGTCCTGCATGATCTTTGACGCACGCAATTTGTCGCGCCGGTGAACGACATAAACTCGCGAAGCGTAGCGCGTCAGGAAAGTGGCCTCTTCCATGGCTGTATCGCCGCCGCCGATTACGACGAGGGGTTTGTTACGAAACGCGTGCAACGGTCCGTCACAAGTAGCGCAAGCCGAAACACCGTGTCCTCCGAAACCGTCCGGCACTTTAGCTTCACCGGGAATTCCCAACCATTTCGCCGATGCGCCGGTGGCGATGATCAGCGTCTCAGTAATAATCGTGTAGTCCTGCGTATGAAGCGTGAACGGTCGCTCATCCAAATCGACACGTGTGATCCAGGCTTCCCGGAACTCAGTACCAAAGCGCTCGGCCTGTTTGCGAAACTCGATCATCAAGTCCGGCCCCTGAATACCTTCTGAAAAGCCAGGATAGTTTTCAACATCGGTCGTGATCATAAGCTGCCCGCCCGGCACCGTTTGCTTCTCAGCATCCGCCGGTGCGTCGATCAATAACGGCTTCAGACTCGCCCTCGCAGCGTAGATTGCTGCTGTCAATCCGGCCGGCCCAGAACCAATAATAGTCACTTCTCGATGGAGAATTTCGGTAGCCATCGCTTAATCCATTCCCTTTCTGTCGGCCACTGCCGGCCATTGCAGACAGTGAGTAAAGTGCACGAGAGTATAGCCTTTCGGTTATGCGTATAGTATAACTACGGTAACTGAAGTTAGTCGAACCCGGGGTCTGCGGCGTCCTGTTCCTTTGACCGCGGCATTATACGAGAGGCTGCACATAGTTGAACGATAGTGTTCCGCGAACGATTGAAACCGTAGCTATCATAGGTGCGGGAACAATGGGACACGGCATTGCGCAAGTCGCTGCCGGGGCCGGCTACAAGGTACTCCTCAGAGACGTTGACCGCGACACCCTCGCGCGGGGTGTGCAAGCAATCGAACGCAATTTGGCTAAAGGCATTCAACTCGGTAAGTTGACCGAAGCGGATCGCGATCAAGTTCTGCAACACATCCGAGGCACCACTCGTTTGGAAGAAGTTGCGACTGCTGATTTGATCATCGAAGCTGTACCGGAGAGTCTTGAGTTGAAGCAGGAGATTATTCGGGAGGTGGAAGCTTTGGCGTCGCGACCGTTTGTATTCGCGACCAACACTTCGTCGCTCTCGATCGGTGAAATTGCCAAAGCTTCAACTCGTCCGGATCAGGTTGTGGGGATGCACTTCTTCAATCCGGTGCACCTCATGCGGTTGATTGAGATAGTCGTTGGACCTGAGACCAGCGAAGAGACGAAAGACGCCGTACTCGCAGTCAGCAGGGCGATGAGGAAAGAGCCGATCGTGGTGAAAGATGTGCCCGGTTTTGCCTCGAGCCGATTGGGAGTGGCGTTGGGCCTGGAAGCGATGCGCATGCTGGAACAAGGCGTCGCCAGTGCCAAAGACATCGACACGGCAATGGAGCTTGGCTACAACCACCCGGTGGGACCTTTGAAACTGACGGACCTGGTAGGACTCGATGTGCGCTTGAGTATCGCGGAATACCTGGAGCGCGAACTTTCATCTGAAACTTTTCAGCCGCCTGAAATCCTTCGACGTCTTGTCAGCGAAGGGAAGTTGGGAAAGAAAACGGGCGAAGGATTTTACGTTTGGAACGATGACAAAGTGGATGTGCGACGCGCGCATTCATCCTGAAAGGTTACCCCGACGCTTGCTACACGCTATGAGCACTCCTTCCAACTTTGAAGAGAAAAGATTTGCTTTACGTATGGCGCTGCGCTTGCCCATCGTGGTTTCGGGACGCGCAGAAGATGGTTCCGCCTGGAGTGAACCAACCGAAACTGACGACATCTCAACGTCCGGCGCCCTGTTTCACCTTAATCAAAAAGTCAGCCGCGGCGAGCGCTTGTATCTTCGTGCTCACCGGCCCGACGGTGGACCAATCGAAGTCACGGCGGTAGTGATTCGCACGGCGCCGGCGATTTACGGGACGGCGCGAGTGGGTGTGCAGATCGCCGAACCTACCGAAAACTGGCTCCGACTGTTCGTGTCTTGGGTGGCAGACGAGCAGCCGGCCAATGAGGCGGAAGACCCGGAAGCGGAGAGTTAGTTTCACTTCTTAGTTTCCACTTTCTAAGGCTTCGTTCTAGTTCATCTTCGAGATCTGAGATCTTAGATTTCAGATCTCATTTGGTTTTAGATATCAGACAAGAGTTATCATCTGCGATCTCAGATTTGAGATCTCACTAAGTTTGACGATTCCCCAACCACTCAGTACGATTCACTCTCCAAAATTAAACAATTCGGAGCAAACAATGCCGCAATCCTTCGAGACACTTCTGTTTGAACAACGCGATCGCGTCGGAATCATCACCATCAATCGACCGGATAAAAGAAACGCTCTTAACATAAAAACGCGCGAAGAAGGTGCGGCACTGCTTGATGAGTTGCGCAACGATGATTCGGTTGGCCTTGTCGTGATCACTGGCGCCGGCGACAAAGCTTTCATCGCTGGCGCGGACATCGCGGAGTTCGCCGGACGCACGGCATCGATGCAGCGTGACGTGATGACCGGACGTTCTTTGTTCACCGCGATCGACACTTTTCCCAAGCCGATCATCGCGATGATCAATGGTTACTGTCTCGGCGGTGGTTGTGAGCTGGCACTCGCTTGCGACATCCGCATTGCGAGCGAGAAAGCCTCGTTCGGACAACCTGAAATTAATCTGGGAATCATCCCTGGAGGAGGCGGGACTCAGCGTTTAACCCGACTGGTAGGCGAAGGAAAAGCGATGGAGCTTATTCTTACCGGCGAGATCATAGATGCACGAACAGCGTTTTCAATCGGGCTGGTGAACCATGTCGTGCCCGCCGATCAACTCGAGTCGAAGACTTTGGAGATTGCTAATCGCATTGCTGAGAAAGGCCCGATCTCAGTGAGATTGGCCAAAGAGGCCGTCAAGCTTGCCTCTCGCTCAAACCTCGACGAAGGCCTGCGCCGCGAGGTGGACCTATTCGCCCTCTGCTTCTCAACTGAAGATAAAGATGAAGGCGTGCAGGCGTTTTTGGAGAAGAGAAAGCCGGCGTTTAAGGGGAAATAGGGAAGAAGTGCTGAGTACTGAGTTCCGGATGAGAGTTTCTAGTTTCGAGAGATTCGCTTTGCGATTACTTGCCACCATCCTCGGAATCATTCTCGCCGTCGTCGGCGGTGTGATCGCTTATCGCGCGCTCTTCCTCGAACCCAGAGCCGCCATCGTAATCACCAGCGACGAAATTCGCGAAGTCCCCAACTACACCAAAGTGATCGGTGGCACCGTGCTCTTCATCGGCGGCGCTTCGCTCGCTATCTACGCCGCAACCCGCCGCTTGAAGTAATCAAAGTGGATCAGCAAAAGAGGTGGGTTCATTAGTGGTCCCCTACTAATTCTCGCTTTGGCCCCCACGTCGGGATCGCTCGGTTTCATTCAGACATTCAATATGATGGACGCAGCTTCATTGAAATGGAGGTGCAGCAAACCGCTGGATTGCGCTGCAAGCTTCTCAGCCTTCTTCTCAATCACTACGAAATTCTCGTGCTTCTCCGTATCCTCTGGCAGCATGTCGGAGTTAGTGCTGAACCAGAAATGGAATTGCCGATCTTTTGCTTTCGGCGCAAGGGCCCGCACGGACGGCTTGCCGAGTCGCGAGTTGAAGACAATATCGAGCACTCCAAGATCTGGATTCGCATGCTCGCCATTACCGCAGAACACGTAATGATCTGCTGAGACCTTTTTGGCAAAGTCGATGTCCATGTTGTTCTCGGACCCATGATGCTGGACCTTGAGCACATCCAAATGCAGGTGTCCGTCGTCGAGGAAGCCAGTGCGCTTCAGGCCGTCGAGAATGAATTTCTGCTGGCAATCTCCGGTGAGCAGCAGCCGCTTTCCATCCTCCTCCTCAACCATGAACATCAGTGAAGCGACGTTCGGCACGCTGACACCTTCGAAATCTGGTATGCCTTCCCAGTCTCGCAGGTCGAAGGGTGAGCTAACCAGTGCGCCGTTGCTGAACTCATCTATTCGCTTCTTCAATTCCGAGCGAATCTCCTTCAGCCGCTGTTTGTTGTTCCGAAGCCAGTTGTTCCAGCCATCCCTTAGATCCCTTAGCTCCTTCGCGGTCGGGCCGATGAGCGTGAATTTCAATGAGCCAAGGGCGAACTTCTCGCCGGGCCGACCGGCAAACAAGAGCCGCGCCGGCCCCGTGACGCCTGGCGGTTTGTTAAGAGGAATATCCAGCGCATCTGCGGCAATAAGCTTTGACACCTCAATGGCGTGCGGAACTCCGGTGGCGATTGCCTGCATCTCGTCCGCCGCTTTGACCAAATCCGGCGCGGCCGTCCCGAACAGTGAGGGCGCCATTGTGCCGAGGAGATTCTCGATGGCCTTTGCCGCATAAAGGCTCGCGATCGACTTATTGTTCGCTGTTATCTGGTCACGGAAACCGTTGTGAAGGATTCCCTTGATTACCGGCGGCCTTGGTACTTTCGGTTTCGCTACCGGGTCACCCTTCTCCTTATGGTGATGATAGACGCGCCACTCAACCTCGTCTTCCAGCAGTTGTAACACTCCGCTGATGTGGTCGTTATCGATGTGCGAAATGTAGGCAAACTCCAGTTCACGCTCCTCGTCACGTAGCGCCCCGAGTTCGGCGCGCACGTGGTTCCTCATGCTGGGACCCATTCCGCCGTCACACAACATCAGCTCGCCGCTCTCAGCCTCAAGCAACAGGCAGTCTCCCTTGTCGGATTGAAAGATGGTTAGCTTCATCGTCGCCTCCCTTAGCGAAGCTCTATGCGCGTATTGATTGCCTTCGCCTCGTCGATCGCGGCTTCTGGATCAATTCGGCCGTAGCCGACATCGTTGACCCACTTGTAAGATGCGCCGGCCAGCGGGCGCGCGGTGCGCTGCAGGATGCCGAGGCACTGGGCGGCGGTCAGTTCATGATTCATAGCCAACATGAGTCCGATCACGCCGGTAACGTACGGGCTTGCCATACTTGTTCCGGTCATTGCGATCCACCGCTCATCCGGATCTCCAAAGCCATTAGCTGCGATCACTTCGGTGCCGGGCGCGGCAATCTCCGGTTTGTTTCGCCCGTCACGTGTAGGTCCCTGGCTGCTGGACGCGTTAATCTGTTGCTTCGCATCGTCGAGGTTCGCGACTGCGATTACCCGATGGCCGCACGCAAGGGAGGTGATCGAGTGTGAATCGACGTTTGATTTCTCGGTAAAGAACGAGGGAAAGCGGAATATTCGGCGTCCACCAGCGCGGCCGATCTCCATCGGATCGTCGCGCTCAATCCATGCGTTGAAGCGGCCGTCGCGCACCTCGTCACCTCGGAGGCGGATCTTCCAAATTCCGGGAGTGATTCCCCGAAAGTTGTTCGCATCAAGGTTGGGCGAGAGATAGATGCTGATGTAGTTGCCACCGTTTGTGGGGTGATAAAGCTCGTTATAGATGGAAAGAGTGACGCCACTCGGCAGGCGCCGATTCTCCACGTATTCCCTCGGCTCCACTGTGATCCATTTTTCCTCGCCGGGCGGCTTGAGCGAGACGATGAACCGGTCCTGCGCGCCATACCAAATCTCGAGCTCGTTCTCCGACCAGTCTTCGATACCGTCCCCAATTACGGTCCATTCGAGCTCAACCTCGAGGCCTCGCGCGGGAATCTGCCCGCTCGTATGAATGCGGCCCATGATCCAGCCCAGGTCTTCGTCGGTCTGCGACTTCTCCTGCCCAGCATTGCCAGCAGCTACGCAGATCGCGCGGCCCGGGGCAGCAAGGTAGGCATCGAGCCACCGTGAAACGCCACCAGAACCGTCGTGCGATCCTCCATTAGTGCCGAGGCTGATATTGATTGCGATCGGAAGCTTCTCTTCTTCAGCGATTCGGAGCAGGTACTCGATAGCATGTGTGATCCGGCTCGTATCGCTAAAAGTTGAGCGACGCCGTGCGATGTCGTCTCCAACCGCCGGCACGTCAATAAGGACCGCAGCGATCTTCGCGTGCGGGCAGACGCCACTAGCACCCGCAGCTATGCTCGCGACATGAGTACCATGCGAGCCCGGTTGCCGTTGCGACTGACGCTCGATCCAGGGGGCAGGCGGCAACCCGGCCTGCTTCGAGGCCGCGATTGCGGCATCCAACTGCTCCTTTCGAAACTCCGAACCAAAGGTGAATCCAGCTGGCGGTTGGCGAAAATCCCCACCCTGGTCCCAGATGGCGATAAAGCGCGTATGGCCCTCATCGTCCAGAAAATCCGGGTGTGAAAAGTCGAAGCCGCCAACGTCGACGATGCCGATCAGAACGGCGTCGCCGCGACCGTGCTTTTTGGGGCTACCGATCGCCTTGGACACCAGTTTCTTTTTCCGCGGAACGCTGGTGACTTCAGGACGATCCAGCGTCAGCGGATCAGAAGGATGCACGAAGACGATGCTGGGGTCGCTTTTCAACTGGTCGAGCATTGGGACTGGAATTGTTGCGCAGAGAAAGTTGCGGCGGCCGCTAATTGCGCTCGGAATGATCGCGGAGGACTTAGCCTGCGTGTCCTCGATCAGTTTGCTCACTCGCTCCATTTCCGCCGATAAGGCAACAGCGCTGCCCTCCTGCTCAGGAAAGAATTCAATGAAGACGTTGATGTATGAGTCGTCGGCGGGCGGTAACTCCGCGAACTTGGGTCGGGTAGATAATTTGTCTGTTGAAGGTTGCACCAGCTCAGTCCAGCGAGGAACAGCTGCCTCCTGCTGCGCTAACTCAACGTAGATGGGAGCGGTCTGTATTCCACCCTCCTCAGCGATAGTGGAACAAGCCACTCTGGTTGAGCCGTCCGCACGCACAGCATTGACTGCGCCATTGCCGTTCTTGACGACGCGTAACCATGGATGAAGTTTCCGTTCGTTCTCGTCGGTAATTGGCATAGTGAGTCTCCTGCCAAGGTTAAGATGATAGGCCTGCTGGCTCGCCGTGGGGTCGAGTGATTTCAAAGGATGAATGCGGCTACATAATACTCCACCTGTTGAATCGTGCGGGCTACAATTTGGCCAAAGGTGAATTCACTCACGCGGAATCAGGGGTACTGCTCTACTAGTGCTAGAACAGTCCCGAATCAGGGGTAGTGATGCAGTTTCAGAAACTTGTAAATGCATCAATACCGAATCAGGCGGTCGCTTGACTCGGTTCGAGACGCTAGGCTAGTCTGCAGCAAGCATTTACGCCTGCACATTTTCTCAATATGGGGCCGTAGCTCAGCTGGGAGAGCGCATGACTGGCAGTCATGAGGTCAGGGGTTCGATCCCCCTCGGCTCCACCAATCCTATCAAGCACCTACAGGCGGTCTAGATCTCTCGCTAAATTCGCCGCATACGTGCATCCGTTGAATATTTCCGTCCGTATAGTCGAAGGGAATCTCAAAATTGTTCACTCACTAATGGTCTCTTCGGTGATTAGCCCTCAGACGAAACTGATTGCTCGTCCCTATTTACTATTTCGTAGCTAGGATTTACGATTCTCCCGCTTTGTCGCCAACTGGTTCCCTCCCTGGTGGGCGGAAAACCTCAGTGCATCGAACTCAGCATTCCCAGTCTTTCCACGACTTAGATCCGTAGGGAAATTGGAGAACACTTCATGACACTTGAGGAAATACTATATTCAATCAACACCTCCGAAGCACACGTCCGTGCAAAAGTGTTCGATCAAGATCACGCTTCCTTAAGTGAGGTTCTTGAGAGGCTTAGAGAGAGCGACCCTTCGTCAAGTCCTTTTTCCGCCCAGATCATATTGCGACTAGCGACAGTCTTAAGAGAACTGGGCATGGGACTTCGCTTCATCAACCACAAGGATGGAGACGCTCTCCTCGGGCAGGCCCAGGCCGTCTTGGATATTGGTTCCGCACGGCATGCTGGTGCGAAAATGCACAACGAACAAGGCAATCTTTACTCTGATATTGAAGACTACGACCAAGCATTCGAGTCGTTCTGTGCAGTAATTGATGAATACCCAGAGGCAGAACAAGCTGATCGATTGTATGCATTTGAGAATGCGTCTGCCTCTCTACGGAAACGACTAATCGATGTGTTTGAGGCTGGACGATTCATGCAGGCGAAACAGATCTTGAGCCGTGGGCTTGAGCAATATCCGGATGACAGCAAACTGCTCAATGCGGAAGGAAGGCTTTATTACGACGCCAAGCAATATGATCGAGCTCTGGAGTCGTTCGAAAAGGTAATTAAGAAGAAACCTCCATCACTTCTCGCCGACAGAATCTACGCCTATGAGAACGCCGGCGCCGCCTTCAGAGAACTTCGCTGTTTCAACGAAGCAGCCGAGATGCTTCAGCAGGCGTTCGCTGCCACCGGCGAAAGCCCTTCGGCAAGTTCACTGATTGAGCGCGGTTGGCTCGAACTCTACCAGGAGATGTACGACCTCGCTTTCGCCGATTTTGCAGACGGACACCGCCTAGCAGTTGCCGCGATCAATGAGCAAGGTAGGCATGACGCGATGGTTGGCCAAATCGCTTCTCGGCAGGCAGTTGACGCTTTGGATTCTGGCGCAAGAGACAGAGCCAGAGACTTGCTGAACAATTGGCTGAAGGAGGGACTGTCCCCGGAACAAGCCACCGCTGTTTTAGCCGACTGTGATGTGGTCCATACCGATTTGAATCGCTATCCAGCAGCGCTTCTGAATGATGACTTGAGACTGCATGTTGATCCGGAAGATCCAAAGGCGCTGGGCGCAAAAATTGCAGCGCTGAAATGGTTACGTCGTTTTAGCGAGGCCGAGACATTATGCCGCGAAGCTCAGGCAAAGTCTTCGACTGACATAGAATTCTGGAAGGAAATGGGCAACATTTATTATCAACAAAAGCAGTATCAAAATGCGTATAAGTATTACAGCGGCGAGGCAGCGAAGGATCAGGCTAATGCGGCGCAAAATAACGATGATTTTCGTCAGAGCCTCCAAAACGACGAACAGGCCGCTGAATGGACGATTGTCACGCTCAGAAAGAGGCGTCTTCTCCCCGATGCTGAGAAGAAGGTAAATCAGGCATTAGCTCACTTCGGAGAACGAGCGAGTTTCTTATGCGAGAAGGGGTTCATCTATTTCACTGAAAGAAAATTCGATGATGCCATCGCCCTTTTCGATCGTGCATTGAAGATAAATGCGTACTACGCGTTTGCGCACCAATGGCGGGCGGCCTCGTATCGAAAGAAGCTTCAGTTCGACGAAGCTAAGAAAAATATAGACGAAGCGCTGACGAAACTGCCGGTAGATACCGGCATTTGGGAAGAACGCGCCTG
Organism: Pyrinomonadaceae bacterium; assembly: GCA_041744295.1. Lineage (GTDB taxonomy): Bacteria > Acidobacteriota > Blastocatellia > Pyrinomonadales > Pyrinomonadaceae > PSRF01. The sequence goes on from JBGTLE010000141.1 coordinate 26,291, forward strand.
GATTGCATTCGATCAGAACCAACTGAGGCAAGCTGACGAGTATTTCGCCACGGCAATAAAGCTTGATCCATACCTGATTCATAGACGCTTCAGCCGCGTTGAAGTTCTAACTCGCCTAAATCGAAATGACGACGCCCGTAAGATCCTTCTAGACCTCAAAACCGAGTTTAAGGACGACATTGAAGTGGCCGAGCAGCTTGGTTGGTTCTATCTGCGCCGAGGTGAGGTAGATCATGCGGACAAAGAGTTTCATTTCATCGAGACAAAAGACAGCGATAACGCCTTGGGGATTAACGGAAGAGGCGGTTATTACCTTGAACAGGGCGATTATGCTTTAGCGGCAAAGTCTTTTCGGCGGGCCATCAAGACGATCAATTACGAGCCCCAATACCACGTCAATAGGGCTTGGGCTCTGGTGCGCCAAGTAAAACAACCCGGCGAAATACCGGAATCACAACTGGGCCGAAGAGAACAATTGCTTAAAAGCGCCGGAGATCACTGCAGAGCGGCCTTGGATCTAGATCAGTTCGACGCAAAGGCGCATATCTGTCTCGGCGTCATCGCTTTTAAGTCCAACGCCTTTTCTGACGCCGAGGGTTACTTTCGCAAGTCAATTGAGTTAGGCCCAGTGGAAGGTGGCCAGGTAGAAATCGGAGCACTCTACGTTCAGATGGGGCGTTATCCTGAGGCCGAGAAAGAACTCGCTGAAGCCATAAAGATTAACGTAAATGATGCGCGTGCTTACATCGAGTTGGCCAACCTCATGCTGCTGCAAGACCACCTTAAAGAAGCTGTGCGCCAATGTCGAAATGCCACGGCGGTGGCGCCCAACAACGATGAAGCGCATCGAGCGCTGGCCATCGCGCTGATGCGCGCCGGGCAATACGAGGAAGCTGAAAAGGCACTGCGCAAGGCGCTATGCCTGGTTGGTGTGCCGAAGCGTTGGCAACTTCATCTCGCACTGTCACAGATCCTAATCCGTTTAGGTGATGACAAAAACAAAGACGTCCAGGATGGCAAAAAGAAGAATACTGCTCTATATGGCGAGGCTTTAAATCAGGTCTATGAGGCGCTCCGAACCCATCCGTCGCCCAGCGCTGATGTGTTCTTTCATGCAGGTATTGCCCATTTCAAACTCGATGACTATAAGGCTTCCCGCCAGAGTTTCGACGACTGTTTGAAGGCGGACCGTAATCGTTTCGAAGCCGAGCGCCACGGCAAGCTTGTCCAAGCCAAGATTGAGCAAGAAAGAAAGGTCTTAAGGGTGAACACTTTTGGCATTGGTGTCTTGGCAGTTCTGAGTGTGACGATGCTTCTGTTTCTTTGGATCGCTTATGCTTCGGGTTTTAAGAGGACTATTCCCAACGTGGAGGCAGAGTCAGCGGAGACCAGAGTGAAAAATGCCGTAACCAGTGCAGAAGCGGCCAAGCTGGCAGAGGGGAACGCGGATAGTAGTGCGAGAGTGAAAGAGGCTACCGCGCTGGAAGCCTCCATTGCGGCAGGGGCGGCGAAGGCGGCGCGACCGGCTCAGAAAGCAGCTCTCAGTAAAGTAGCGGAAACAAAAGCCGCCGACGCTCAAAAAGCGGCACAAGCCGCTAAGGGTGCGGAGACACTGAAGAACGAAGCAGTCGCTCGCGCCATTGAGGCGGTTAGGGCGGCTGCAAGTGCTCCCAAGCCCCAGCAGGAAGTAATAGTGGACAGGCAGATGTTGACTGTTTACACGCCGATGTTGCTGGGATTGTTTGTGATTGCCTTGTTGCTTCCGAATTTGAGCAAGCTCAAGCTATTTGGTGGTATTGAGGCGGAAATCAGCGAAGTGAAGACAGAGATCTCATCAGGCCCTAAGGGTGATATCGGGTTTGGCAGTTCCCTTCCAATCATTAGTCCAGGGCCACGTTGAAGTCTCAGTTTAGACGTTCATCGAATTAGACGTTCATCGAAATGAATAGTTCCTTTGCGACAGGTTCACCTCACTCTTTGGTGGAGCCGAGGGGGATCGAACCCCTGACCTCACTTTAACTCTCAGGCGCTGGGGCTGTCTTCGACAACCTGTATCGCGCTCGAGCCATTCCAACAGCGCGACTGATCTCACTAGATCCTTCCTTTGGAATCGGCCAGGACATGCTTCAGTTTGTCCTGCGAGAGCGACGTTGCATGTCGCCGCAGCGGGCCGACGGAAAAGTTCGCCAACATTATGCTCAGCACGTCGCTAACCGTCTGGAGCTTCCGCTCACTGGACATGCCCATACCGGGGAAAAAAGAGACCTCCTGCAGATCATCTGCACCGAGAAAATCCAAAGGATGA
>JBGTLE010000142.1:0-4647 GCA_041744295.1 Pyrinomonadaceae bacterium
CGACGTAATTCAGCCGCAGATAAACGCAGATAACACGGATCTGAAAAGACCCAGAAAGTAGCTCAGAAGGGCGTCCTAATGCTTTCTGCCTTTTTCAGATCCGTGTTATCTGCGTTTATCCGCGGCTGAGTTCTTAGTTCCACTCCCCACTTTTCTGCGCCGAACGTGGTAAGTGGGAAACGTTCCGTAGCCTTTCGCCAATGGTGTCTGGCCGACATAGTCACAACCAAACTCCGCCACAAACTGAGCGGCTGCGAGCGCAGCAAAAGGCTGGCTGGCGTAAACCTGGCCCGGTGGCGTAATCGGTTCCATGCGCGCGGTGCGACTGACGTGCGCTCCCGTGTAGGTCCGTTGGCCCATCACCGGATCGACGCAGGAGTACACCGGCCCGGCGTGCAGTGCGATACGTAGGTTTAGATCTTTCGGCAATCCTTTCTTTGCCCAATTGGTCTCGACTATCAAGTCGCATAACTCGAGCGAGAATTGTCCCGCATCTCTAACGCTGGTAAACACAAAATAGAGACCGTCACCCCACGTGTTCTTTAACACCGGTGCATGTTTTGACGTTGAGATTAGCTTTGCAATGCCCCCGAGAAACTGATCCACAAAGCGAGGGATCTGGGTTTCGGTAAGTTTGCTGAAGTTCACCGCGTCCGCAAAGAGCATCGCCATCATCCGAGTCGATAGCGTGCTCGAACGCGACCGAGAGCGTTTTGCGCGCGTCTTAGTAGCAGACGTGGCTGCTATCGCCTGTGGATAGTGACGCTGGAGAATTTTCGCAAGATCGATCACTTCAACTTCGAGTCCCATATTCCGCCAGTGCGTTATGACGCCCGCGGTGCCGTCCGGTCCATCGCCTTCCTTACGATCCCACACCGCCTGTTGCACCAACTCGGTTTCCAACTGATGGGCCTTGATGCTCGCCAGACCCGTGAGTAGCAGATTTGCATATTCGTAAGACGTACTGTCTTTCTCCAACTTCTGCTCGGAAGCGGTGATCACTTCGGTCGCTTGAGAAAGCACACGCTCGAAACGTTCGCGCCAGCCGTCGCCGGGAACAATTTCGACGCTATCCTTGATGAACTGTTCGTGACCGTAGGGCAGAACGATGTACGCCGCGCCACCCATCTGTATCAGTGTTTCCAGAAAGAGTATGTCAGAACCGGAAGCCGCGGATGCGAACCCTATCTCGACGTCGAGTCGTTTTAGTTGTTTGCGAATCTCATTTCTCACCGCAGGTTCAAGCTGAGGAGGAAACCGAGGATTGGGCCGGTTGCCGGCGTCGATCATGTGACCGGTAAAAACCGCTACTCGGGGAATTCGAAAACACTGATCGATGCTCTTTCGGTCGCGGCCCAGATGGTCGAGAATGAGCCGCGCATTGCGGCGCGTGGAACTGAGTTCAACAAAAAGACCGCGACCGATCTCAGCGGCTTGCGAGTAACGATCTTCAGCCTCCTTCCATTTGCGCAGAATCAGGGCAGCTTCACCTAACGTTGCCAGCGGCCAATAGCGACCGGGATCGGTCGCCGGCAGGCGTCGCAATTCCTTCAAGCACGATTGCCTGACTTCCTGTGCGCGGGCCGCCGCTTGCTCGTGCTTGCCCAGTTGCAGCTCAAGCGTGGCGGCGTTAATTCCTGCGTAGTACCCGCGGTTAAGTTTGTAAGCTTCGGCGTAAAACTTGTGAGCTAATCGCAACTGTTTTTTTCGTTCGGCAGGATTGGTGGCTTGCGCCCACAGATCCTTGTGCGTGCGACCGAGAATGCCCAGTGTTTCCTCATCCGTATTTCCCTGCTCCCGCAATCCCATCAGCAGAGCATTTGCTCGCAAAGTCGCGCCACTACGCGCCAATGCCAGCGCCAACAACTGTTGTAAGCGCACGTCTGCGGGCCAATTCTTCAGTCCTTCCGTGAGGATGTCGTAAGCGAGCAACGGCTCTCCCAATTTCAGGACGCGTTGACCAAGGTGTTTGTAGATTTCCGGAGTGTTTGCCCACTCATCCGGAGAACGCGAGTTCCACAGTGCGAGCACGGAGGACAAGTTGAGCGTGCCGACGTGATCAAGCAACTGACTCGGACTGCTGAGCACTGGATTACCCGCTTCGGTGGGAAAAAGATCGTCTTCGTTCCGCACCAATCGGTAGCCCAACTTCATGGCAACCTTCAGAGTTTCGACAACAGAATTTCGGTCGTACTCTTTCTCTTGTTCGGGCAGGCGTTCGTAGGGAATCAAACAAGGATGCTTCCGATCCGAATCGTCGCGCTCGTGACCGTGACTCCAACCGTCGGATAGCCTTTGCTGCGACCAGACGTTATGACTGTTCTCTGCGAGCAGCTCGACCAACTCCTGCAAGTCGCGAGGCAGCGTAATGTTTGACGTATCGATGGCTGACGGCTTGAAGCGTTTCTGTCGCACGTGTAGATATTCACCTCACCGAGAGAGAAATTAAGTCTGATTCACGTCAGCGGCTACGCAGCTCGCAGACTAACTGATTAGCGAAACCAGTGCTTGAAGGTAGCCAATATATCCACTCTATCGCCTTTTAGAAAATTGAGTGCGCGTGCACGCAGCAATCGTTGAAGTCTGCCTGGAGCGAGCATCCTCCTGGCCGGTGTGCACCAACCCCTCCCTCCAAAGAACTTTCCGGTGGTTCGCTGTTGGTGTTTGTGTGGTCTAGATTTTGACGGTGCTTTAGATTTTGAGATTCCTTATTTTTCCTTAGAGTTCCTATTGACAAATAAATTCCCGCAGGCGTAGATTCCGGCAAGCTTATCCCCCACAACTCCACTCCGTTTATGTGCGACTCCTCGCAGCCTTCACGTCAACGAGAGTGAACTGACGTTCTTCTCAAATTCAAACTTTACTCGTGGCCCGCCGGCTCGAGATTCCACGTCCACGAGAAGGAGCCGCCTCATGCATTGCAATCGCTTCCTCAATACTCAACGCAGACTCTTGCCAGTACTCATTTCAACATTCCTTGTTCTGTCTAGTACTCCGTTCGTACCTCCTACCAGAGCAGATCGAGAAGCGAAGACGATTAGTCCGCTGCTTATTCCCTCAGTTCGTAGCGGCGAGTTGCTCGAGCTCTTTCGAACGGGAACTTCGGAGACGGAGAAGACCGGCGCGCGCGAAGTGTCGCGAGCAGTGACGACCGGTGCCCGTCAGGTAACTTCGCTTGCTGGAACAGCTGGAACAGTAAGTAATGGTGGTGTGGTTAGCGCTTCCGGTGCACTGCTGAAGCTGCAGGGACGACAAGGTAACGGTATCGGCTATGGTGACGGGGTTAATGGTGCTACGCCGGCGCCTCCAACACTGGACGATCGCGGTGGTCCCGGAGCCGATGGCAGCTTCTCGACGAACCCTCCGCCCACCAGGAGAGGTGCTCCGGGAAAGGACTTGCCTGATCTCGATGCCTTGCGGCATTCGCGGCCAGCAGCGCCAAAAGCCAGGCGTCCCATTCAACCGAAAGTGATGTGCGCTGATTGTGACGGCGGTGGTGGTGGCGGCGGTGGATTCCCGTCGGGTGATCCTAATTTCTCGACCGCACGAGGAAATCGACAAAGACTCGAGAGGCCTACGTACAGAATCTGTTAGGCAGGCCCGCTCCCAACGAAGATCGGACTTTTGGTAGTGGGCTAAATGAGGAGGGAGTTTTATGCCACGCACTATGGTCATCTTGACGCTCGTAATACTCTTGAGCCCCACTCGAGGATTCACAACTCAAACCAGATGCCATGAAGACTCCCGAGGGCGCCGAGGTGTAGTTGAGCAAAACGTGAAACCACAACTGGGCTCTGAATACGCTAATGTGGCAATCATGAAGGGGGCTTCACGGAAGAACACGTATCGTGTCGGCGAAATGATTAGCTTAGACCTTGCTATCCTAAACACTGGACAGGCTCCAGTGTTCGTTCACAAGTTAATTGGCCCAAGCATCGCTGTTAAAGTTCAGGTTGAAAAAGGCAGAGACATCGGCGTTAGGCCATATAGCGTAGACCTCGAAGGTATAGTGCCGGACTCGTATAGATTGCTCCCTCCCAACAGTCTGCTCCTTGGTTCGTTCCAATTACTTGCGGGATGCCATGCTGAGGGGCTATCTGATTTTCTGGAGTCTCGGCACAGGCATGATCAGCAGCGACAAAGCTCAGTTGATTATCAGAAGAGATTCTTTAGCGCTGGCCTTTTTATAAATTGGGGTGATGGATGTTTAGCATTTCGACAACCGGGCAGCTTTACCATTCGAATAGAACAGCGAAACGTACACGTCATCGACTCCACTTGTGACCCCGGTGTCAAGACTGCAGTAGGTACGATCCGCAGCAATCCGATCACGATTTCAATAACTGAATAGTTGTTCCTATCGCGTCACATCAGCCGCGTAATCTCCATTAGGCCCAAGGCTTCAACAATCTGCCATCGAGGTATCACTTGTCCAGCACGGGCGTTACTTCTGTTTCCGGTTCTGCTCATTACATGTTTCAGTCTAGCTCAGTTAGTCTCAGCTATCGCGCTTTCGGCGCTGCTAAACAGATCAATTACGGCAACGGCAAGCAACTTTCACTCTCCTACAACAACCGGATGATGTTGACGCAGTGGAACGTTCCCGGAGTGCTTGGTTATTCCTACAGTTATAACAATTACCTGGAG
>JBGTLE010000143.1:0-15467 GCA_041744295.1 Pyrinomonadaceae bacterium
AGGAGCAGCATCGTTTCATCGGTATTTGGGCTGTGGTAGTTGAAGGGCGAGTCTTTGTGCGGTCCTGGAGTCTGAAACCGCGAAGCTGGTATAGAGCTTTTCTGGAAGACCCGCGCGGAATGATCAATGTTAACGGCGAAGAGATTCCCATTCGCGCATCGCACCCGCGAAGCGAACGACTCCTGGCTGCAATCGATAAGGCGTATCTTGAGAAGTACAAAACTCCGGGCTCGGTAAAGTATGCGAAGGATCTAGGTCGGGAGAAATCGAAACGTACGACCACCGAATTGGTCCCAAGAGAATGACGCTACTAACAACGCGCGCCTGGCAGGAGAATCGCGTTTTAAATGCTCTCGTACAACTGGATTGACTTGATTCAATGGCCGGCGATGGCAGTAACTGTTTTTTGCTGCCTGGCTGATCGCCTCACAACGAAAGTTCAAACGAAACTGGGGCTTCTGGCTGTTCTTGTTGAGTAACGTTCTTTGGATAGTTTGGGGAGTTCACGACCAGGCATACGCTTTAGTCTTCTTGCAGATCTGCCTGGCGGCGCTAAACATACGAGGCGCAATGAAGAGCGCGTAGGACAGACATTCCTGTCTGTCTTCAGTCTGACAGCGTCTCTCGACTCAACCCAATCGACGACAGACAGGAATGTCTGTCCTACTTAGAGGAGTTTTCTCGATGACCAGTCCGACCAAACAACAAATATCGCCGGAGGAGTGGCAAGCCCGAGTCGATCTCGCCGCTGCTTATCGCCTGGTTGCCGTTTATGGTTGGGACGATCTGATCTTCACGCACATCTCAGCGCGCGTGCCGGGACCTGAACATCACTTTCTGATCAATCCTTACGGCATGATGTTCGACGAGATTACCGCCTCGAGCCTCGTGAAGATCGATCTCTACGGAAACAAGATTGACGGCTCGCCGCACCTGGTAAACCCAGCAGGTTTCACTATTCACAGCGCCGTGCACGCCGCGCGCGAAGATGCGCTCTGCGTCATGCACTTGCACACGGATTACGGCATCGCTGTCTCCGCGCAGAGACCAGGGCTGCTGCCGATATCGCAGCAGGCGCTGCTTGCACTTTCTTCCCTTGCTTATCACGACTACGAAGGGCTTGCTTTGAATGAAGACGAAAAGGCCAGACTGGTTGCGGACCTCGGGAACAAACAGCATTTGATTCTTAAGAACCATGGGCTGCTTACGGTCGGCAAAAGTGCGGCGGAAGCATTTCTCTCGATGTTCATTCTCGAGCGTGCGTGCAAGATCCAGATCCTCGCGCAGAGTGGTAACTCAGAACTAACTCCGGTTCCGGAACCGATCCTGCAACTCGTGGCTCGGCAGCAAAGTGCCGTAACCGTGGGCCAGGGCGCGCAACTAACCTGGCCCGGATTGCTGCGCAAGCTTGATCGTATCGATACGTCGTACCGTGCATAAATCAGATGTAGGGGCGGCACTCCGTGGCCGCCCCTCGTCGCCAAAGGTGGTCGTTGAAACTCTTAGAGGCCGCGATCTATAACGAGGGGGCGGCCACGGGAGTGCCGCCCCTACAATCTAAACATGAATAAACTCGTCTTGACCCCGTTCCTGATCCTCTTTGCTTTCGTTGGCATCGCGCAACAACCCACCTCGCCCAGCGCACCAAAACCTCGCTGGTACAAGGGCAATACTCACACACACACGCTGAACAGTGATGGCGACTCAACGCCGGATGAAGTCGTGCGCTGGTATCGCGAACATGGCTACCAGTTTCTGGTGCTTACTGATCACAACTTCGTTACGAGCGTCGAGGGGATCAACGCGCTACATGGCGCTGATGAACAGTTCCTGGTGATCAAGGGAGAAGAAGTCAGCGATAAATTTGGCAACAAGCCTATTCACGTGAATGGCCTGAATGTCTCGCGTTTGGTGAAGCCACAAGGTGGGAATAGCGTCGTGGAAACTGTGCAACGAAATGTCGACGCTGTGAGAGATGCGGCCGGCGTGCCGCACATCAATCATCCAAACTACGAATGGGCAATCACGGCCGAGGATCTCAAGCAGGTCCAGAACAACAAGTTATTCGAGATCTTCAACGGCCATCCGCTGGTGAATAATCAGGGAGGTGGCGGCGCTCCAGGTTTGGAAGAAGTTTGGGACACGATTCTCTCGAGCGGAAAACTGCTTTTCGGAATTGCCGTTGACGATGCGCATGTGTTCAAGAAACCGTGGGACAAACAGAGTGCACGCCCGGGACAGGGTTGGGTTGCCGTGCGAGCCGATAAGCTTTCCCCAACCGCGATACTCGAAGCTTTGGAGCGCGGAGAATTTTACGCATCGACCGGTGTGGAACTCGCAGACTATCAGGTGGATGGGAAGCAGATGACGGTGACTATCAAGGCCGAGCGTGCCAGTAAGTATCGCGTCCAGTTCATCGGAAAGGGCGGAGCCGTCCTAAATGAAGTCATTACCAACCCGGCCATGTATCAGTTCAAAGGTACCGAACCGTACGTGCGCGCGAAGGTACTGGAGTCAAACGGCAAGATTGCATGGACGCAGCCGGTATGGTTTCAACGCTGAGCAAGGACGTTTGGAGACACGGAGACACGGAGAATTACGGGAATTAGGTGGTGATGATTCAATGGTTCTTTGCAACTACATTCTCCGCGTCTCCGCTTCCCCCGCGTCTCGGTGTCTCCGCTTCCCCCGCGTCTCGGTGTCTCCGCTTCCCCCGCGTCTCCGCTTCTCCGTGTCTCCGCGTCTCCGCGTCTCCGCTTCACGGCAGATTCGGTCCGCTGACAGCCTTGACTGAAGTCTTCTCGGCGATGACCCAATGATCCGGATCCAGCTCAATCCTTGCCGGCCGGGCGGGCAGCTTGATCTGAAACGACGCTTTTGGTCCAAACGCGTGCACGGTGCCACGGGCCTCCTGCTTGCCGCCAAACTTCATTACAATCGGAAGCACCATGAACCAGCTTTCCGGGGCGTTCTCCTGTGTCACTGTCCCTGACAACAACACTTTCCCGTCCTGTTGGTCCGCGAGCGTATATTCCATCTTGTACGACGGCATCGCGGACTCATAAACCCACTGCTTGAAAAACCAATTCAGGTTATTCAGTTTGTACATCCGGCCAACCGGTGTCCTGGCAAAGTGCTCGCTGGCCACAACGCGAAAGTCGTCGGTCGACGCCGCCTGGTTTCTATAACGATTTGCGAAGTCGGTCATCATGGCAAAGAAGGCGCTATCATCGCCATTCGCAGGATCGGTCAACAAGAAATGCAGCATACGCAGAACCAGCGCGCCTTTGTTGTAGATCAACGTTTGATAGGCGCCCCTGGTCTTTCTGCTGTTAAGCCGGTGACCGAGAATGATCGGTCCCACGTCGACCAACCGTTCTTTTGCAAACCCGATTTCACTCCGCGGATGCTCAGTCAAAGTCTTTCGCATCCGTTCGAGCAAATCATCTCGCGAACCGGGGCTATCGCGAATCCCGGTGTAAAGGATTCCGGAGTATTGAGCAAACCCCTCGCTCAACCACTGATCGCGATATGATCTCCAGGCGACAATATTTCCCCACCACTGATGTGCCGTTTCGTGGGCGATAAAGCTGTACGTAAATTTCGAAGCGCGATCGGCGTTAGGGATGAGCAGCATGCTCGGAAAGCCCTGGCCGAAAAAGTAAGGATGGAACGTCGCGCCGAAAACTGGATACGGATACTTCCCAAACATTAAGGTGAAATAGCGGAGCGAATTATCGAGTTCGGCGAGAATGAAATCTTCCTTGATTGCTCTGACGGATCCCGAAAGTGAGTTGAACTCGATCGTTATCGGATCGCCGGTTCCGCCCTTGTCAAAACGTACGTCCTGTTTGTGACGTTCAAAAGGCGCCAGGGCAAACGTCGCCATTTTGATTGGCTGCTCCATCCGATACTTTGCGACAAACGCATTCTTGTCCTCCGGATCGGGAACTTCGCTAATTCTCAAGCCGACGCTCGCGACCTTCAAAGACTTTGGATGGCGGTAGGTGAAATCAAATGTTGCTCGATCCAGATACCCGTGATGAGGAAACCAGGTAGTGGTAGAACGAGGATAGTAAGCGTTTATAAAACCAGGGTCTTCGTAACGAGGATAGTAGCGATCAACAAAGCCCTGCGCGTCCTGCATGAAGTCGCCTTCGAAAGTCATCTCAAACACGGACTGCTTGCCATTGCTTAGAGTGGTGGGCAAAAACAAAGTGACGCCTCCTTCCCAATCTTCCTGAGCGAATGGCACCTCAACGCCATCCACGCTGGCTTTCTTCAAACGCAATTGTTTCTGCAAGCGCAGGTTTTCATATTCGGTAAGGTCCTCACCAATACTGAAAAAAACCGCATTGAGGTTGTCGAAGCGCGTTTGCGCCTGCACCTTGCTGGTCAGTCGCAGCACATCCTTGTGATCGCGCAGGTCTACGTGGAGATCGTAATGAAACACATCGATGATATCGCTAAGGTCCGAATAGGAAACAGTCCCGCGGCTGAAGTCTGTCAGCGAAGCAAACGCTGTCCACACTTCGTTGTCACGCTCGACTGATCGATACTTGAAAATCAGCCCTTTTTCACCCGCGTTCAAGCGGAAGTTCGTGACCGGAATGCGCGTCTGGTGATCTATCAGCAGACTAAATCGCCCGCGACTTCCACCATCAAAGCTGGCAAAGAAAAATCCCGGCGTCTCGTGATTGAGCAGCGACAGCGTGATCCGCGCAGACAGGTTAGCGCCGGTTTCTTTCAAGATCCGATTCTCGGTTTCCGCTGCTAACTTTGCGGCACGCGGATCGGCTGGGTCATCGCGGCGATCTTTGCCGAGCTGCAGGAAAGTATCGTCGCTGAAACGAAGCACGGCGGTGTTGAAACCAGAGTCGATGCCTTCCGCACCCAAGAGGCGTTTGACGTTCTCTTTTTCAAACTCAATTGGAGGAACTGCGGCGCTGAACCTGCCCTGACCGATGAAGACGGCGCCAGTTACCTTGCCGCCGGTAGCCGACATGAAATAGAACGTGCCATCGAAGGTCATGTACGCGCGATCGCGTTGCAGCTTCAAACCCTTGACGTCGGCCACACCGCCGTTGAGTTGAAACGCGCGGATCTGTTGGTAAAGCTCTTTGCTCTTGCTCGAGTGATTGTCCTGAGCCGCGGCGTTTGTAATGAGGAAGGTGAAGAAGAAGAGAAACAGTGAAGCAAACCGAAGAAAACTGAGAAGAGGCATTCAAGGTGTCTCCCGAGAGGTGTCGACGAGCGCGGTTAGGCTATATGCAGCGGCTCGATCCGTCAACGAGCGAATTTGAAAAGGAATGCAATCATCTACGCGGTGCAGAAGTTGGGTTGCGCCGACTGGTCGCAGCCGTTAACTTGTCTGGTCTGCCCAACGCTTCAACGCTGATAGAAACAACACCTCTAAGAGCGCGACAGGTCGGCGTCCTCAAATTGTCCTTCCAGAATCGACCAACCCGTTCAGGGATCCGAACCATGTATCCGCTAATCTGGTTTCTCGTCGTTTCATTCTGTAAACTGCGCCTTACTTAAGTATCCTGTCCGCCATCCGAGCATCCGCGCGCTCGGCGTGCAATAATCACTTAACCGAGGAGTCACCAATTGCCTGAAGTTCTCACTAACGCCAGCCCGCTGATTGTCTTTCTTGTCATTGCCGCAATCGGCTTTGTGTTTCTCCTTATTTCGTTAGTTGTGGGAGACATCTTCGACAGTTTCGGATTTGAAACGGGACTGGATGGCGGCGCCGAGGGTCATGCCCTCCTGGACAGCCGCGTAATCAGTGTGTTCGTGACCGCATTCGGAGGGTTCGGGGCCATTGGGATTCAGATGGGCCTGGGGATAGCTGTCAGTTCGCTTGTCGGATTGGCGGGAGGCGTTGTTCTCGGGGGATTAGTTTCCCTCTTTGGACGATTTCTCTACAAACAACAGTCCTCGAGTTCCGTCGGCACCGCCCAGCTTATCGGCCGCACGGCCCAGGTTATTGTCGCTATCGCGCCCGGGAGTCTGGGCCAGGTTAGTTGCCGGATAGGCGAAGAGCGCGTCGAGAAACTAGCTCGCTCAAAAGGCACTTTAGAAATCAAGGCCGGCACCATCGTCCGCGTCGATGAGATTGCGGGAGATTCTGTGATTGTAAGCCCGTACAACGAAAACAAATCATTCAACTCCTAGTCCACACGGGTACTGGTGCACTTTGAATACAGCGTTCAGAGTTCGAACTTTAGTTTGCGACGCTTGGTAACAAACTCCGCAGCCTAAAGGCTGAACTATGAACTCCTGTACTCAAACTGCATCACTGCCCAAACACGAACTGCTTTCATCGAGGTACAAATCGAATGCTAGACTTGCAAAACTTACTGATCCCCGTCGTGATTCTTGTTGTAGTGGTCGGCTTTCTGATCGCATTGATGTTGCTCAGCCGAAACTACATCAAAGTCTCTCCCAACCAGGCAGCAGTTATTTCCGGAAGGTCGCGTCGTCTCGCAGACGGCACCGTGGTCGGCTATCGGCTGGTGCGCGGCGGCGCCACTTTGATTGTTCCGTTTCTGGAAAAGGTCGAGTACCTCAGCCTGAACGTTCTCACTGTCCCGCTTGCCACTTCGCGTGCCTACACCGTTCAGGGCGTTCCCGTTTCGGTCAAGGCGGTCGCGAACGTAAAGATTAAAGGCGATGACGACTCAATGCGCGCGGCCGCCGAACGCTTCCTCGGCATGCGACCAGATGAGTTTCATAAACTCGTCTTCCAGACGCTCGAAGGTCACTTGCGCGCGATTCTCGGAACGCTGACGGTCGAAGAAATCAATAACGATCGGCAGAGTTTTGCTCAGAAGCTGACCACTGAAGCCGCCGGCGATTTAGAGAAGATGGGGATTGGCCTCGACGCGCTGACCATTCAGGAGATCTCCGACGAAGAAGGCTATCTCGATGCGCTGGGCCAGCGACGAACGGCGGAAGTCCAACGTGATGCGGAAATCGGTAAAGCAGAGGCGTTGCGAGATTCCAAGATCAAGGCCGCGCTCGCAATGCAGGAAGGTGAAAAGGTACGTCTCGCTTCGGAAGCAGACATCGCGGCTTCCACCAGGGAGACCGAAGTCAAACGCGCGCAGTTTCAATCCGAGATCAAACGCGAGCAAGCGACTGCTGCCCAGGCGGGACCGTTGTCAGAAGCCAAGGCGCGACAGGAGGTCGTAGCGGAAGAAGTTCGCATCGAACGAATTCGCACGCAGGAGCAGATTGCCGTTCAAGAGCAGGAAGTTCTGCGGCGCGAGAAAGAACTCGAAGCCACCGTCGTTAAGAAAGCAGAGGCCGAGCGACGAGCGGCCGTGTTGCTGGCGCAGGGTCAACAGGAAGCTGCGATTCTCGAAGCCGAGGGACGCAAGCAGGCCTTGATTGCGACGGCTGAAGCTGAAAGCCAAAAGCTTCAGCGCGAAGGATTGGGACGAGCGTCCGCGATCGAAGCAGAGGGACGCGCGGAAGCCGAAAAGATCCGCGCACTCGGTCTGGCCGAAGCTGAGAAGATTCAGGCACAGGGTCTGGCCCACGCAAAAGCGACGGAGGCGCAGGGATTGGCTGAGGCAACCGCGATCAAGGAAAAGGCCGCGGCTTGGCGTGAGTTTAACGACGCCGCGCGGCTGCAAACGATCCTCGAGAAACTGCCGGCCATAATCGAATCCACCGCACCAGCTTTAAAAGCGATCTCGGAACCATTGGGTAACATAGAGAAGGTGGTGATGATCGATCACGGTGGCGGAGATGGCAACGGGCATGGCTCCGGCGGCCTTAATCGATTCGCCCAAACCGGGCCGACCATGATCTATGGACTGTTGCAGCAGTTGCAGGCTATGGGACTGAACGTCCCGGATATTCTTAAGCAGTTGGGAGTGTCGGCAGAGACGGAAAAGACTAACGGACAACTAGCAGGTGAAGTTGAAGGTGAATTACCGGGTTCCAAGAAGACGCCAGCAAAAACAGTTTGAGTCTGATTGTGGGCGGCACTCCGTGGCCGCCCCTTGTGATTCAAATGGTGTTTCTGATGGAACGAGGGGCGTCCACAGAGGGACGCCCCTACAATCTACTCATACCTCAACGCTTCAATCGGATCCAATGCCGCCGCCTTGCGCGCGGGATAGTAACCAAAGAAAATTCCCACCGCAGCAGAAAAGATCACGGAACCGAAAATCGCCAGGGTCGAAACCAGCGTCGGCCACCCAAGCATCACGGGAATAGCGAGCGAAGCCGCCACGCCAAACAAGATTCCCAAAAATCCACCTGTAAGACTCAACACGATCGACTCAATCAGGAACTGCGTGCGCACCGCAGACGAGCGGGCGCCGATGGCCATGCGAATACCAATCTCTCGCGTCCGTTCGGTGACTGAAACCAGCATGATGTTCATGATGCCGATGCCGCCGACCAGCAATGACACGCCGGCAATGCTGGCCAAAAGAATCGTCATGATGCTGTTTGTTTCGCTCGCAGCTTCGGCAACGTCGCTCATGTTCCGCACGGAGAAGTCATCCGGCTGATTGCCGGTCAATTTGTGGCGCTGTCGCAGCAGTTCAGTAATCTGGGCCTGCGCGGTGTACGTGGCGTCCTGCGAGATCGCCGAGACGTAGGCGATCTGCAGACGAGGACTTCCAAGAATCTTTTTCTGAACTGAAGTATACGGAGCGAATGCCACATCGTCCTGATCGCGGCCCTGCGGATCCTGTCCCTTGCGCGCCATCACACCGACAACTCGGAAAGGCAAGTTTGCCACTCGCACGGTTTGCCCAACGGCGTCCATGCCGGCAAAAAGACTGTCCGCGATCGTCTGGCCAATCACGATCACGCGACCGGCTGAACGAACGTCGAGTTCCGTGATGAACTCTCCACTCTGAACGTTCCACTTGCGAATGCTCGGATAATCCTGGTTAACGCCGGTTACCGAGGTATTCCAGTTCATGTTTCCAAACACCAGTTGTGAACGCGCGTTTACCGAAGGAGTAACCATCGATACGCTCGGCACTTCACGACGAATCGCTTCCAGATCCTCAGCAGTCAGAGTGTTCGTGCCACTGTCGCCCGTGCCGCTGCGCACCCCGCCAACGTTCTGAGCGCCGGCGCTTACGAAAAGCAAGTTGGTGCCAATACTCTCGATTTGCGCTTGCACCGATGCTTGAGCGCCCTGACCGATACTGACCATCGAGATCACGGCGCCGACGCCGATGATAATTCCCAGCATCGTCAACGCGGCGCGCATCTTGTTACGTACAAGAGCACGAAAGGCAACGCGGATGATCATTAGTAAATTCATTTTGGTTCTTTATTACGTCCCCGAATCTTGTTTTTTGTACTTTGGTCTTTGTACTTTGGTCTTTGCCTTCTTACCCAACTCTCCTGTTCCACCGAAAGCTGTCTCCTTTTTCTAGAAGTCAAAGTACAAAGCACTAGTTTTTAGTCGTCGTCCTCATCCTCAACCACATCCGGCATCAAGCTAACCTCTTCCGCTGCATCGCGACGATTCTCAATCTGGTAGTCCTTCTTAATCTTGCCGTCCTTAAAAACGATCACGCGGTCGGCATACTCGGCAATGTCGGATTCATGCGTGACCAGCACTAAAGTGATTCCGCGCTCGCGGTTGAGCCGCTGAAAAATCTCCATCACCTCAACCGAAGTTCGCGAATCGAGATTGCCGGTAGGCTCGTCGGCGAGAATCAGTGCCGGATTGTTAACCAGCGCCCGCGCCACCGCGACCCGCTGTTGCTGCCCACCCGACAGTTGATTGGGATGGTTCTGCTCGCGGCCGGCCAGACCCACCGCCAACAACGCTGCGGTCGCACGCTTGTAGCGTTCCGCTCCATCGAGCCCCGCATACAACATCGGCAGTTCAACATTCTCCAGCGCCGACGTACGCGAGAGCAGGTTGAAACCCTGAAATACGAAACCAATCTTCTGACAGCGAACGTCCGCGCGCTCGTCTTTCGACATTTGCGAAACGTCCTGTCCAGCGAGTGTGTAGATCCCGCGCGTCGGCCGATCGAGACAACCGATAATGTTCATCATGGTCGATTTGCCTGATCCCGACGCACCCATAATCGCGACGAACTCGCCTTCTCTAATGTCGAGTGAAATGCCGCGCAGCGCGTGTACGTCAACGTCACCCATCGTGTAGGTCTTGTGAATGTGATCCAGTTGAATCACCGCCCGTGGCTCTGGCTGGGGCGCAAAAATCGCGCCCGCCACGCCTGGGTTCTGTTGTATCTGTAAACTAGCTGACATTGGTTCAACCCTATCTTCGTTAATCCGTTTGGTTACCGTCGGCCGCCGCCGCCCGCTCCCCGACCAGCGCCACCGAAACCTGGTGTCGTCGATTGTCCGGTCCGTTGTGTGGCGGTCGAGCCGCTGACCGTCTGGCCAGTGATGACCACTTCGCCTTCCTGCAAATTACCTTCGGCAACTTCAGTCGACACGCCGTCAGACAATCCCACCTTGATCCGGCGAGACTGCGGCTTGCCGTCCTGGCCCATCACCCAGACCAACCTGGTCTGGCCTTCAATTACTGGTGAACTCGCGGATGCAAAGCGGCGTTCGCCAGCTTGCTGACCGTCGCCGGCTGCAGGAGTTTGCTCGCCATTCTGTTGACCACCCCGCTGCCCGGCGGTTTGACCCGCTTGACGATTTCCTCTGGAGCCAGTGCCTTGCTGTCCGGCTGCATCTGCTGGTCTGAACCGCAGTGACGCATTCGGCACCTTGAGTACGTTATTTCGCTCGTCAATCGTGACGACGAGGTTCGCGGTCATGCCTGGCTTCAATTTCTGTTCGGGATTGTTCACATCTATGACGACGTTATAGGTGACAACGTTCTGCACGTTCACCGGATTAAGTCGCATCTGCTGGATCTTGCCGTCAAACTCTTTCTCCGGAAACGCGTCGACGGTGAACTTCACCGACTTTGCCTGTTCAACCAATCCAATGTCGGCCTGGTCGATGTTGGCAATCACCTGCATCTGCGTCAGGTCATTCGCGATTGTGAATAATGTTGGAGCGGACAAGCTCGCCGCCACCGTCTGTCCCACATTCACGTCGCGCGAAACAACCACCCCGTCGATAGGAGAAGTGATAGTCGTGTGTGCGAGATTTACTTCCGCCAACTTCAGGGCAGCGGCAGCCTGCTCAACTTGAGCCTGGGCCTGCTGAACGCCCGCCTGCGATTGCTGAACGCCCGCCTGTGATATCTGGATCTGGGACTGCGACTGTGCGACGCCGGCGCTCGCTGCCGACTGTTCGCTGAAAATCGCCTGGTTCAACTGAGCTTCCGCCTGTTTGTAGCGCGCGTCAGCCGCTTTATAAGCAGTCTCAGCAGTTTCCAGGTCACGACGCGAAATCACTCCCGCCGTAACTAAAGATTCCTGCTGTCGCATCAAACTCGCCGCATCGTCGCGTTGTGCTTTTAAGACCACGACATTTGCCTGCGCGCTTGAGACTCCAGCCTGTTGATTTTGAACTGTGGACTTCGCGGCCAACGCTTTCGCCTGGGCGTCGCCGACGCTTGCGCGTGAACTCGTCACCGCAGCTTTTGCCTGCTGTAAACCGGCGCGCGCCTGTTCGAGGTTTGCGCGTGACTGTTGCACCTGCGCCTGGGCCACAGAAGGATCGAGTTGAGCAATCAACTGGCCCTTCTTGACCTGTGAATTAAAATCAACGTACAGCGCGGAGATCGTTCCGGAAGCCTGACTACCGACTTGCACAGTCGTGACCGCCTGCAATGTTCCGGTTGCGGTAACAGTGTTGCGCAGGTTCCCTCGGTCAACGCGCGCGGTCATATATTCCGCCGCACTAGCTCGGTTGCCGGCAAAATAGAATCCGGCCGCGATCACCACGCCCATCAAGGCGATGGCCAACGCGATTCGCTGTTTGCGTCCGAGATTGAGTTTCTTCCAGTTCACTTTTATCCAGGTCATGGTTTCTTCCTGTCGCTCTGTTAATAAAAAATTGCAATTCAAAGACAAACACACGCGCTTGTCTCCACTTAACCAGACACCTTAAGAGTGGATTTGGTTACAAGCGAAGTGACAGGTGACAGGTCAGTCTTCTGCTTCAGAAAGCTCGATTTGTAAATGGTCTGGCATTGAAATATCGCGATCAGCGAGGCCGAGGTCTGACTTGTCACCTGTCACCTGTCACTTGTCACCTGCTTAAGCGAGTCGATGTGAGGGCGTGCCGATATGAATGTGCGGTCCGGTGGAAACGCCCGGTACGGCTGATCGGAAAGCGAGAAACGGAATTCCCTGGCTTTGCAGGTAACTGATCAGCGCTCTTCCTTCCACACTGTCAGGATGCAAACCTACATCTGCGGCATGACGATGATCCCAACCGAGACGGTTGTGAGTAGCGCTTTGTCCAATAGTGCTGACTGGCAAAGATCTGCCAAACTTCGATAGAAAAAATCCCTGGATGTTCGCGAGATTTGCTACTGACCATTGGGTCGTGCCGTTGTAACGCATGAGCACTGGCCGGACGAGCGACCTTGGATTGGACTTGGCCGCGAGTGCTTCCTTTTTGGCAAGTTCCTCCGATGCCTTTACCTCAGCAATGATCTGGTCGGAATTGGAGATTTGTTGCTTTGTCGCAGCAAGTTTGGCTTGCAACGAAACAAGCGCTTCTCCGGTCTCTTCCAGCTCGTTCTTAGCAATTAACCCTTCGGAAAACAACTGTCGTAACTGCGCGACCTGTGCAAAGGCTTTCTTTAGCTCCGCTTCCTGCAACGCCACCAGGCTCTCGCTCGTGGCCTTGTATTCGTTAGTCGCGGTGATCAAGCTGGCCCGCGATTCTGCGAGTGCTTTTGCGGAGTTCTTGTCCTGCGCGGCAACCGCCACACTAATGGACAACACCAACACAAAAGTTGCTGACATGCTCAAGATCTTCATCCGGTCTCTCATTACTCCAGTATCGTTTTAATCCGACTCTTGCCCGACTCTTGCCCGACTCTTGATAGACACCGCAGAAGCTCGATTGGTTACGGGGCGAATACGGAGATGACCAATGAGAAATGTCAAATAATATATGGAAAATGAGGCGCTCAGGTCCGACAGCTCGCTCTTACTTGTCACCTGTCCCTGTCTCTTGTCACCCATTTGTAACCAATCCCGCCATCACGGTGTCTTACCATCGGAAGGCCAAATAACGTCTTCCACATACTGTTGATTCAAGTAGATTAAGGAGTAAGGAAAAACTGATGAAGAAACTTGGTAAGATCAAAACGCTGACCATCGCCTCCCTGTCGGCAATTGCTATCGCAACCCCGATCGCTCTGGCTCAGTCCGGAACCGATCAGAACAGCAACCAGACCACGCAGACTGAGCGTGGCGAGCGCGGCAAACACGGCAAAGGCTGGCATCGTGGTGATCACGGCGGCCGTGGAAAACGCGGCGGCAGAATGGGCGGCATGTTCCGCGGCATCACTCTGACCGAAGATCAGAAAACCCGCATGAAGCAGATCAACGAGAGCTTCCGCGGTCGCACAGAGGGTCTGCGTCAGGAACTCCGCGCCAAGCGGCAGGAACTGCGTCAGGCATCTGAAGGTGGAACGTTCAACGAAGCGTTGGCCACTCAGAAGTTGCAGGAGACTGCAGGTCTGCAGGCCAAGTTGATGGGCGAACGGTTCAAGCTCCGTCAGGAAATGCAGTCTGTACTGACGGCTGAGCAGAAAGCGCAGATCGAACAGAAGAAAGCCGAGTTCAAAGCCAAGCGCGGCGAACGCGGCCACGGAAAGTAAACGAACGCACTTAAAGCGTTAGGACGAGAGCGGGTCCGACTCGAATTGGTTTTTGGTCTTGGGTCTTTGGTCTTTGAAATCTATTCGTTTCTTGACTGAGACCTGAGACTTGAGACCCGAGTTCTACCTGAGACTAATCGGGCCCGCTTTCTTATAATGGTTTCGTTTTACAAAGAAGAGATGCAAATGAGGAGCACTTCCTGGCTCACAGCTACGAACAGGCTTCAGATTTGGAGTTGGCGCGTTCCGCGCATGCGGGAGACGAGTCTGCCTTCGCGGAGATCATGCGCCGGTACAGCCCGCGGGTCTTTCACTACGCCAGCCGGTTCTTTCGACAGCGCAACCAGGTCGAAGACGCTGCGCAGGAGGTTTTCTTGAAAGCGTTTACGGAGCTCGGCAAATACGAAGGTCGTGGCTCGCTGGAGGGTTGGTTGACCCGCATTACCACGAACACGTGCCTGAACATGCTGCGCAGTTCGAAACGCCGGCCGGAGCTGACTGCTTCGGACCTGTCAGAACACGAAAGCACCTGGCTCGACGATCAGATGACCGACCTGGCGGCTGAACGTCACCGCTCAACTGAACGTAGTATTGTCGCAGCAGATTTGACTGGACGTGTTCTGGAGACTCTGCCGCCGGACGATCAACTGGTGCTCACGATGATGGCCGGGGAAGATGCGACGGTGAAAGAGATGGCAAAGTTGACCGGCTGGTCTGAGTCAAAAGTAAAAGTACAAGCGTTCCGAGCACGGCGACGGATGCGCGCAGCAGTGGAAAAATTATTAGCACGAAAGCAAGCTAAACAACTGCAGGACTAGAAAGCGCAGGACAGATATGAAAGAGAAGGAAGCCCGGCACATCATTTCCCTGATTGAGAACACTCCCTTTGCCGGCTTGAGCGAAGGGGAATTGAGCGCCATTCGCAGGCACACATCTGAGTGCGGCAATTGTCGCATTGCGTTCGAGGCTGCCTATGTCTCGACCATGATGTTGAAGGAACGCGCGGCGGAAACTTTTGATCCGTCGCCTTTCTTTCAGACCCGTGTGCTAGCGACGCTTCGTGAACGACAGACCGCCGACTCGTGGAGTCTCGCCAGGTTGTGGCGCTCAGCCGGAGCACTTGCTTCGTCGATGGCCGCGACGGTGGCCCTGCTAATGGTTCTGACTTTTGCAATTCCGGCACCGGAGGAATCGACTTCGGCCGTCAATGCATACTCGCCGGAAGCGGTGCTTATGAATGATCGAGTTGACGATCTCGCGTCAGATAGTCAGGTGCTGTCTACGCTCTATGGAGCAGAAGAGGATGTGGTGAAGTAATTATGAATACCCCCAGCAAAACCAAATGGCAGGTGCGGATCGCAGCCCTGGTAGTTTTCGTGCTTGGGTTCACAGCGGGCGCGTTGGCTTTCAACGGATACCAACGCTGGTCCAGAACCAGAGCGGAAAACACCAGACATGATCGCTTTGAAGAGATGCTGAATAAGCTGCAGCTCTCGAGCGATCAGAAAACCGAGGTGCGGCAGATTTTGGGGGACACGCGCGAGCAACTAAGGGCGATGCGAAAAGAATCCGAGCCGCGATTCGAAGAGATTCGACGGCAGGCGGACGAACGGCTGCAAAAGGTGATGAGTCCTGAGCAGTGGCAGAAGTTTCAGCAGTCGCGAAGCGAGATGCGTGGACGCGGTAGACGTGGTCGAGGTGGACC
>JBGTLE010000144.1:0-30502 GCA_041744295.1 Pyrinomonadaceae bacterium
CGGGCTCGTGACGGGAACTACCTGCGCGTTGCTGGCAATTGCGCCTGTATTTTTTGAGCGAGGCGGTCGACTGCCAAACGTTTCGCTGGGCTTGTTGCTGCTTGGGGTATTAGTATCAGGACTCATCGCATCGTTGTTTGCAACCTGGGCGGCGCTACGGTCGCCATTGTTGCCGGCATTAAGAGCGGAGTAGCGGCTCTGCCGCATCCCTGCGGTGAGCCTATGGCTTACCGTAAAGGTTACCTGCTAAGGCTACGCCTCGGCGGATCTTCAGAAGGCGGAGCCTTACGAGTATGACATTTGACGGTAACCCATAGGCTTACCGCAAGGACGGCGGCCAAGCCGCAGCCTTTTGAGCATAGAAAACAATTGCGCCTTGAAATGAATTACCTAGAGGAGAAAAAACATGCTTAGAGCCACTTCATCTACGTTCCTCCTTATTGTGCTGCTCATCTCTGTGGCACGCGGCGAAAACTGGCCGCAGTGGCGTGGTCCAAACTTGAACGGCCTCAGCAACGAGAAGAATTTGCCGCTCAAATGGACTACGGAAGAAGGGATTTCGTGGAAGCTTGCGATGCCCGGATTAAGCGGCTCAACACCCGTCATTTGGCGCGATCGCATCTTCCTCAATGTTGCCGACAACGACGACCTCTACCTTTGGGCCATTGATCGAAACAAAGGCACTATCGTATGGAAGAAGTTGCTCGGCAGCGGCAACGTGAAGATGCGCAAGCAGAATATGTCGTCCCCTTCGCCAGTGACTGACGGCAAGAGTGTTTACGTGATGACCGGGACCGGCATGCTCAAGGGGTTCGACTTCAGCGGTAAAGAGCTTTGGTCGCGCGACATTCAAAAAGAATATGGCGAATTTGGTTTGAACTGGGGTTACGCATCTTCTCCGCTGCTGTTCGAAGATTCGCTTTATGTGCAGGTGCTCCACGGCATGAAGACTGACGAGCCTTCGTACGTGCTCCGTCTTGATCGCAAGACTGGAAAGACTATCTGGAAGGTTGAGCGACCGACAGATGCGCAGAAGGAATCGCCCGACTCGTATTCCACGCCCGGTCTACTGCGTTATGGCCGCACTACTGAAATAGTGATTACCGGCGGCGATTGCGTTACGGGTCATGACCCCGCCACGGGCAAAGAGCTCTGGCGCGCGAATGGACTCAATCCCGAGAACAATCCCTGGTATCGCATCGTGGCCTCTCCCGTGATCTTTAACGACATGATATTTGTGCCGACACGCGTCAAGCCCCTGCTCGCATTGCGCGCGGGTGGTCGCGGTGACATCACAAAATCTCACCTGTTGTGGTCCACGCCTAACGGCCCGGATGTGCCGACTCCGGTGACGGATGGAAAACACTTCTACATCGTCAACGATAAGGGGATTATGTGGTGCCTGGATGCGAAAACCGGCGTCGAGGTGTACGGCCAGCAACGTTTGAAACCGGGAACATACAGCTCGTCGCCGGTTTTGGCGGATGGCAGGATTTACGTTACGAATGAAGACGGACTAACGACAGTAGTGAAAGCCGGATCACAGTTTGAAATCCTGGCCGAAAACGCACTGGGAGATTATTGCCTGAGCTCGCCTGCGATCTCCGACGGGCAGATATTTATTCGCACTACGTCGAATTTGTATGCGATTGGGAAGAAGTCTTAATGTCCGCTCGGTCGTAGCCATACACGAAAGAAAGAGTTAAGCCGCGGATATACGCGGAGGAAAAGGATTTGAATGAGAACAGTTGAGCAAACGTTCTGTTGATGAATCGTTGCTCAGCCCTGTGTCAGCCGCGCTTATCCGCGGCCATTCTTGAGGTACTCCATGTTTCGCAACTTTAAATGGCTAGCTAAATTCCTGGTCGTCGCGGCCGCCCTGGCCTTATCGGTTCGCGCTCAGGATTCCAAGCTCGGCAAGGTCGAGTTTCAAAGCTCCGGTTCACCCGAGGCACAGGCGCATTTCCTGCGTGGACTCGCGGCGCTGCATTCATTTTGGTACGAGGAGGCGCTTGACGAATTCCGCGAGTCAACGCGTATCCAGCCGGACTTCATGATGGGTTACTGGGGCGCGGCGATGGCCCACAACCATCCGCTTTGGGGTGAACAAGACTCTCCTGCCGCTCGCACAGTCATCGCCAACATCAAAGATACAAACAAGTTGACGGTACGCGAACGCGCTTATCTTGACGCCGTGAAGTTGCTCTACGGAGAAGGCCCAAAACCTGACCGCGATCTAGTCTACTCAAGCGCCATGGAAAAGATCTACCGCGACTACCCGGATGATCTGGATGCTGCGGCGTTCTACTCTCTCTCACTGTTGGGCATGGTCCAAAGCAGGGAGAAGAATTACCGGTTGCAAGCCAAAGCGGGGGCAATCGCGCTCGAGGTTTATCAAAAGAACCCGAATCATCCCGGCGCCGCGCACTATATCATTCATGCCTTCGACGATCCGGAACACGCGATTCTGGCGCTGCCGGCGGCGCGTCGCTATGCCGGCATCGCGCCGGAGGCCCATCACGCTCGTCACATGCCTTCGCATATCTTTTTACAGTTAGGCATGTGGCCGGAGGCGGCGGCTTCGAATGAATCGGCATGGGAAGCCTCTGAGTCGTGGATGAGGCGCAAGCACCTCTCAGCCAGCGTGCGCGACTATCACAGCCTTCATTGGCTGACTTACGTCTATCTGCAGCAGGGCAGGTTCAGCAAAGCGCAAGAGTTGCTGACGTTGATGAAGAGGACGATGTCCGACTCGAAGCTTGCAAACAAACTTCGGCCCGGCTATTACGAGAACACCTATGCCAGCATGGCCGCGGCTTTTGTCATTGAAACAGAACGTTGGGAGCTTGCTGCTTCGTTATTTCCCGCGACGCAGGGAGAAGACCAAGTCGCTGCTACCGCCGGCTCGCACGGGAGTCACGGAGCAGCGCCAGTAACCAGTGACGGGCCCATGACTTTGCGTACTTCGAATCGCGGACAGCGGCTGCCGGTCTTTGTGTTGGGCATGGCGGCAGCTTTCAAGGGGAACGCTCCCACGGTTGCGGACAGCGATACGCCGACTATTGAGGAGCTGGAAGTCGCAGCCCTCGCTGCTTCGATAAAGGGGAATCACGACCAGGCCGCCGAGTTGATGAAGCGAGCTGTTGCATACGAAGAGCAGTTAGGCCCGCCTTCAGGCCCACCAAACTTGATCAAACCCGCGCATGAGTTGTACGGCGAGATTTTGCTGCGCGCTGGGAAACCGCCAGAGGCCGCCGAGCAGTTCAAGATTTCATTGCTTCGTCAACCGAATCGCGCCCGCTCGTTGTTAGGCGCCGCGCGCGCAGCAAAGACTATGGGAGACACAACTGCCGCGGCGGGTTTCTATGCGCGGTTTTTGGAGCAGTGGAAAATGGCTGACGCGGGTCTGCCGGAGCTGGTTGAGGCAAAGGGGTTTGCTGAAAAGAGACCGAAACCATAGCATCTATTGATTACGCAGATTTCATAGTGCGGCTTAAGCCGCATACGGGATGATGGAGCTGATGCCAAACCTTGCAAAAAAAACAAGAGGTAGATGGTCTTTGGTCTTTGTTCTTTGTTCTTTGCACTTCCTGGTACGGTTCGAATGATTGAATGCAATGAGCTGTATCGGCACGAGTCAAAGACCAAAGACCCAAGACCAGAGACTAACATCTGACATCCAGCAATCTGACCTCTTCCCTCACGCTTGCGGCTTAAAATAAAGCACCAGCCCAGCGCCAAACGCAGCCAATACAAATCCCACATAAAGAATCGGATTCGGGGCGACTTTTGGTGGATGCAGCCACATTGAAAAAAGCACGTTCACGAGCGGCGCCCCTGCGAAAACCAGCGGCATGACATATGTCGGAAGACCGCCATACCTAAACGCAAAGATGATGCAGATCGCGCCCAGCGCGCCCAGCGTTCCACCCGCGATAGCGGCGACTGTCCCGCGCGTAGTGAACCCCTGCAACTGGCCCTGGTAAGAAAGATTAGCAACCGGAACTAACACTCCGATCAGGAAGTAAGCTATCCCTACACACAACAAGGCACGCATCGGACTCCCGAGCGCTATTTGCCCGGTATGCAGCGCCGGCCCATAGAGACCCCACGCTACCGCAGCTCCCAGAGCGAAAACTATCCAAAGCATTTAAGATTCTCCTGTAGAAGAAGTGACGGTGCTGAGTGACCGGAAGGAAGTAAATCGCCCGATCAATAACAATCCAACCCGTCGCCGATCAAGTGGCATCAATGAAAGAGCGCGGTTGATACTCCGATGGCGATTTGTCACCCCGTCGGAGGGAAGACTGGGGAAAAACGAACCTTCCGCGCACTTCACTCGTAATACTGTCGCTTAAGAATATCAGATGCGAAAGCCGCTTGGGGAAATCCATTCAACCTATCGTCGCTAGCATTTACGGAACTACACGCGAGCGGCGGCTGGCTGAACTTGAGCCGTGCGCAAAAAAAACTTAACGACATCCGCGGGCGTTGCTGGTAATAATGTCTGACACGAGCTTATCGCTTACGGATTAACGTAATCCCTTCCATATTTTCGTAAAGAGAGAAGAAGACTGTGAACTCTAGAATTACGGGCTGGCTTTCAATCGCCCTGTTGCTATTACTCTCCAGCGCATCGTTCGGGCAAACAAACCGGGCGTCCATTCGTGGCACGATCACGGACATAAACAAGTCTGTAATCCCGGGTGCCAACATCACACTCACACGAGTGGCGACCCAGGAGATACGAACGCTAAACAGCGGATCCGATGGCGAGTATGTGATTTCAGCGCTGGCACCCGGTGATTATCGATTGGAGGTCGAGGTTCAGGGCTTTAGCAAGCAGGCCAGGTTGCTTACGGCGCGTGTAAACCAGGAGCAGCGCGTCGATGTCACGATGAACACCCTCCGGCCGGGGGAAACGGTAACTGTCGATTTTATGCGCGGCACTCCGTTGAAGAACGATTCCGCTTCACTTTCAACCGTGATTGAGAATCGGGAAGTAACGAATCTGCCGCTCGATGGCAGGAACTTCTACGAGCTGAGCTTGCTGGTCCCAGGCGCTGTGCCACCAGCTCCCGGTTCGGCCGGCTCCGTTCGCGGTGACTTCTCATTTAGCGTCAACGGCGCGCGCGAAGACAGCAACAACTTTCTGCTCGACGGCGTTTACAACGTCGATCCCAAACTCAATACCTTTGCAGTTCGCCCCTCAATCGATGCCATTCGTGAATTCGAGATGGCGACCAGCACCTACGATGCGACGTTCGGTCGTAATCCGGGCGCGCAGGTGAACGTCGTTACCAAGTCGGGTACCAACGACTTTCACGGTTCAATCTATCTGTTCCATCGCAACGGCGCCCTCGACGCGCGTAACTACTTTGCACCGGCAAACGAAGCGAAACCAAAATACATACGCAACCAGTTCGGCGGTTCGCTCGGCGGTCCGATCAAACGTGATAAGACATTCTTCTTTGCCGATTACGAAGGTGGAAGGTCGCGCGAAGGAATTACTCGCGTGACCAATGTGCCTACAGCACTGGAGCGAGCGGGCAATTTCACGCAGAGTTTGTTTGGAGTCCCGAGGAATCCATTCACTGGCCTTCCATTCCAGGACGGCATCATTCCCGATGCTTTTATCAATCCAGTAGGACGTGCGATTGCCGCGCTCTATCCTTTACCAAACCGTAACGTGCCATTTCAGAACTTCGTTTCGTCGCCTACGCAAAACGATGACACCGACAGTTTTGATGTGCGCGTGGATCACCGCTTCAGCGAATCGTCCACTTTGGTCGGACGTTACAGCTTTGGCGATCGGAATCTGTTCGAACCGTTTACCGGTCCAACGTTCTCGCTCGTGCCGGGTTTTGGAGACTCAGTAGTGCGACGCAGTCAGAATTTCATGCTCGGCGAGACGCATGTGTTTTCTTCAACTTTTGTGAACGACGCACGCTTCGCGTTCAGTCGCGTAGCTGCGGCCATCACTCAGGAAGCCAGTCGGACTAACCCCGACGTGGGACTGCCAGTGGTATCGCCGAATCCGCGCGATCTGGGTCTGACCTTTATTACGCTGACTGGATTCTCGCCACTCGGCGATGAAGGAAACAATCCGCAGGACAGCGTCACAAACGTTTACCAGTTTCTGGATAACGCGACCTGGGTGCGGGGCGATCACCTGCTTAAGTTCGGTGTCGATATTCGCTGGACCCAACAAAATGCTTTTCGAGATGTTGAGTCACGAGGACGAATCCAGTTCTCCCCGTTTGCGCAGATCACCGGCAACGCACTTGGCGATCTGCTGCTCGGCTTTCCTTTGCTTTCGAGTGTCGCGCGGGTTGATAACCCGCAACAGTTGCGAACTACGAGCTACAACTTTTTCTTCGACGACAGCTTTCGGGTTACGCAACGTCTGACTCTCAAGACCGGACTTCGTTACGAGTACAACTCACCGGCCATCGATGCAGCGGGGCGGGCACGCGTTTACGACACAGCCTCCGGGACCATCGTCACGCCGGGCACAAACGGAGTACCGCGCGGCGGCTACGAGTCAGACAAGAATAACTTCGCACCGCGGGTTGGTCTGGCCTGGACAGTTAGTGATGACGGGAAAACCGTTTTGCGTGCCGGTTATGGCATCTACTATGACCAGTCGCCGCTGGCGCCCGGCGAAGCCCTCTACTTCAACGCGCCTTTGTTTGATAACAATATCTTCTTTTCGCTGCCGGGCTTGCCCCTCACGCTCAGTAATCCGTTCCCGGCGTTCTTTCCGTTTCCGCTGCCTGACTCGGCGTTGGCAATTCAGCGCAATCTGCGCACGGGCTACATGCAGCACTGGAACGCAAACGTTCAGCGACAACTCGGATCCACGCGCGTTGTTGAACTCGCGTACGTAGGATCAAAAGGCACGAAGTTGTTGACGGCGCGCGATATCAACCAGCCGCAACCAGGTGTTTTGCCGCCCGGCTTGCCGTTCGTGCCGCGACCCAATCCGCGGTTCGACGACATTGATATGCTCGAGTCGCGCGCGAACTCGAGCTATCACGCTTTCCAGGCGCGCTTTCAACAGCGCTTCGCGAATGGTCTTTCAGCACTCGCTTCTTATACCTGGTCCAAGTCGTTGGACGATGCGTCAAACTTCTTCTCGAGTGCCGGCGACGCGAACTTTCCACAGAATTCATACGACTTGAGCGGCGAGCGAGGCAGATCAAACTTCGATGTGCGGCATCGCTTGTCTGTCAGTTATGCCTACGACCTGCCGTTTGGACGAGGGCATTCGCACTTTTCTGACGATGGTTGGGTGACGACTTTACTGACTGGCTGGCAAACGTTCGGCATCCTGACCTTACAATCGGGTCGTCCTTTTACGGTGGCGCTACTGTCGGACATTGATAACAGTGGGACGGGTCGGTCGCTGCTGGGGTTCGGCGCGAATGATCGCCCGAACGTCGTGGGTGATCCAACGCTTGGTAATCCCACGCCTGAGCGCTGGTTTAATACTTCGGCATTCGCGTTTCCTCCTCGCGGGACCTTCGGCAACGCCGGACGAAATATTCTGGACGGGCCGGGATTTCATAACTTCAACGCATCACTCGTAAAAAACTCCGCGATTTCAGAGCGACTGAATCTGCAGTTGCGGGCCGAGGTCTTCAACCTTTTCAACCACCCAAATTTTGGTTTGCCGGACAATTTCCTGGGCTCGCCGACTTTTGGTCGCATCACAACGGCGCGCGACCCACGGCATCTGCAGTTTGGTGTAAAGTTACTGTTCTAGTCTTTAGAGCCCTTCCTCGCGGTCGGGCTACTGCCCCCTATCGTATGCGGTCTCCCCGACCCAGCTGAATGCCGAGGAAGGAGATTCGAAAGATGAAGAGTGCAAACTTCAAGTCAATTACCGCAGCGGTCGGATTACTGTGTCTCTCCATAACTGCCGCAGCTCAAGCCACGAATGACTGGCCGCAATGGCGTGGTCCAAATCGGGATGGTATCTCGAAAGAAACTGGACTGCTCAAGCAATGGCCGGAGGCGGGACCGCCGCTCGTCTGGAAAGCAACCGGCGCCGGTCGTGGTTACTCGTCGATGTCCATTGCCAACGGTCGCATGTTTACGATGGGTCTGCGCGGAGATCGTGAGTACATCATTGCCTTTGAGGTCGCGACCGGGAAAGAAGCCTGGGCCACACCGCACGCCGGAGCTTATCGTGATAATCGTGGCGACGGACCGCGCGGCACGCCCACAATCGATGGCAAAACAGGCTACGCGCTGGGCGGCAATGGCGACCTCTCGTCGTTCGATACCAGCACCGGACGAATTCTTTGGACGATGAATGTACTCACCAAGTTTGGCGGCTCGAATATCCAGTGGGGTATCAGTGAGTCACCGCTGGTGCTCGGTGACAAGGTGGTGGTCAACGCCGGTGGGCCCGGCGCTTCCGTCGTCGCTCTCAACAAGAAGGACGGCTCGTTGATTTGGAAGAGCCAGAGTGACGGGGCGGGTTACTCGTCTGCGATTGCGTTGGAAGCTGGCGGCGTTAATCAGGTGATTGTCTTTACCTCTCGCCGGGCCTTAGGACTGGATCTGCGGGATGGCAAGCTGCTCTGGGAGTACGTGCGACCGTCGAACGACGTAGCCAACATTGCCACGCCAATAGCTCGCGCAAACCGCGTTTTCATCTCGTCGGATTACGGCGTTGGCGGCGGCTTAGTTGAGATAAAAGCAGCCGGCGGTGGAGTGAATGCGCAGGAAATCTACTTCACGAAAGAGATGCGGAATCATCATGCGACCGCGATTCTCGTTGGTGATTATCTGTATGGGTTTTCGAGTGCCATCCTCACGGCGATGAAGTTTGATACCGGAGAGATCGCCTGGAAGGATCGCAGTGTTGGCAAGGGATCGATGGTGTTCGCTGACGGCCATCTTTATTGCTTTAGTGAGAAGGGCGTGATGGGGTTGGTTGAGGCCACGCCGATTGGCTATCGGGAAAAGGGACGGTTCAGCATCAAGCAGGATTCGTTGCCGACCTGGAGCCATCCGGTAATCTCGGGTGGACGACTCTACATTCGCGATCAGGACACGATCTATTCGTACAATGTGAAGGCGAAGTAGGGGAGAGGGTGTAGGGGTGCAGCGCTTTATGCACGAGTACTTAAAGAATAACTGAACGCCAAGACCATATTCGCTTTTGCCCAACACCCTAAACCCAACACCCTCTAACGCTATGAAAATTCTTATCGCTTACGACGGTTCCGAGGCGGCCGATTGTGCCATCGACGATCTGTGCCGGGCTGGCTTGCCGGACCAGGCTACGGCGCTGGTCATCACCGTCGCTGAAGTGTGGTTGCCACCAGCAATCGACGAGCAAAGCAAGAACCTCGAAGTCGAGCCTGCGATGCCGCCGCCCAGGATTGTTAAGCAAATGTGGGCGCGCAGTGAACTGATTGTGCAAAAGGCCAGAGAATTAGCCGAGACAGCGGGCAAGCGAGTAGTGCATAACTTCCCGAGTTGGTCGGTTGAAGCACGAGCTGTCAGCGGCTCGCCGGCGTGGGAGATTCTCAAGGTCGAAACCGAATGGCAGCCAACCTTGATGGTTGTTGGTTCACACGGTCATTCGCGGCTGGGCAGTTTGGTATTGGGAAGCGTCTCGCAGAAGGTGCTCACCGAAGCCAAGTCTTCCGTTCGCGTCAGTCGCGGCCGGACCCTTGTTGGTCAGCCGCCGCAGCGTCTGGTCCTCGGCGTAGATGGATCCGCAAACTCGTTTGCTGCGGTGAAGGTCGTAGCAGAAAGACATTGGATACCAGGTAGTGAAGTGGAAGTAGTGGTTGCGTATGACGCGATTTCCCCGACCCTGCTGGGTAGTGTTATTCCGCCGGTCGCCGAAGAAGTTGACGAGCTAAACCAAGCGGAACAGTCGTGGGCTGAACAGATTGCCGAGAAGGCGGTGGAGAAACTGAGCGAATCCAACCTCAAAGTCACCACGCTTGTTAGATCCGGCGATCCGAAAAAGGTTCTGGTTGAGCAAGCAGAAGTGCTTGAGGCAGATGCAATATTCGTGGGCTCGACCGGGGTGAGCGGCAGCGTTGAGCGTTTGTTGTTGGGCAGCGTTTCGGGGGCGGTTGCGGCGCGGGCGAGTTGCTCAGTTGAGGTAGTTCGCGCTTAGGTACTGTTAGTCTTGACTATGTTCCAGGGCTTTGAATGAAATAACCGCAGGGGCGTAAGTAAGGCAAGCGCGAAGATCTTCTGGCTCGAGATCTGGATGGTCGGCAAGGATCGTGTCAGGCGTCTCACCCTGAGCAAGTAAGCTCAAGATCAATTCAACCGAAATCCGCATTCCTTGAATTATTGGTTTTTCCGCCGAAAATTTCTGTGTTGACTGTGATTCGCTGAAGAAGAGTTTCATCGATCATAAGTCTCCGATTACCACGTCAAGAGGGTTTGAAAGATGCAGAGAATACGCGGAACCCAGCAGACGGCTCTGGGACACACTTTCCTCGCAGTGCTGACCACGAGAACGGGACCACGCCACTTATTGCGCTGCGATGTTGAACGCGGCCATTTGGGTAGCGTTGCGTACTAATAACTTGCCGCCGGCGATCGCTGGATAGTTCCACGTTTGTCCGTCAAGGGCAGGGAAGCGCGCGAGCTCGGAATACTGATCTGGCGTGGCTTTAACAAGCGCCAGCTCGCCGGTGTGGCTCATCACGATTAAGTGACCGCTCGCTAGAATCACTTGTCCGTATCCGTACCGCCCACCTTTCCATTTACGCTCACCAGTGTTCACGTCTACGCAGCTCAGGATTCCCTCGTCCAATCCGTAAATGAATCCCTGATGCAGCACGGAGCTGTTGAACTTGTTCTTCATGTTTATGTTTTGCCACACTGCGCGGGCGGCCAGATTTTTCCCACTGCCTGAAATTTCAACCAACGCCGCGCCTTTGCCGTAGCCGGACGAAATAAAGAAGCGATTCTTGTCCACAATCACCGGCTGCGAAGCATTGATACCCATGTCAGTATCCCAGGTCAGGTTCCACAACATCGAGCCATCGTCCGGGGAGAGTCCCACCATTCTCGAAGAGCTCACCACCAACACCTGACGCGTGCCGGAAAGCGTGGCGAGCATTGGCGAGACATAACCCTGACGATCGTTGAGTGACTTCCAAACAGCCGCACCCGTGTTCTTGTTGTAAGCGACGACGGAGTTTCCGGAGGTGCCACCGGGAAGCACGATCACTTTGTCGTCAACTATCAGCGGCGACGCGGCCATGGCCCAGGGAAGGTTTTCGGCGCCATTCTCACGCAAGATGTTCTTTCCCCAAATCACCGCGCCTGTTTTGGCATCGAGACAGCGCAGTTCTCCGGTTGCCCCGAGTGCGTAGACTCGGCCGTTGTCCCAGGTCGGGGTGGCTCGGGGTCCGTCGCCTGTCGAGTCCTTGTACTCGGCATTCCATCCTTGCGCCCAGATTTGTCGACCAGTCTCAACATCATAGGCCGTTGCTACTTCCTGACCACGACGCTGCTCAATTGTGTAAGCGCGTCCATCTGCGATTACAAACGAGGCGTAGCCCAAACCGATTGGGTGTTTCCACAGCGCCGGCAGACCGCCGCCAGGCCAGGAGGTGGAAACGGTCATCTCGTCATAGCGTCCGTCGCGGTTGGGGCCGCGATAGTCTGTCCAATAGTTTCGCGCGGCGTGCGCGGTTGCTGTTTCGGAAGTAGTAGGCGCCGGATTGGCGACGCCGGGCGAAGCTCCGGGCTGTTGGGTGGTGGCAGGAACCGCAGTTGCGGCCGGGACCGGCTGGTTTTGCTGTTCGGCGAGATGTTGCTCGAGTGTGGAGTAATGCGCTTCAGTCGAACCGGAACGCTGCCACCGTCTGATCGCTAAGAACCCACCGGCGGCTAGCACTATGACAACAACCGCGGTGACCGCCATTACTCGGTATTTTGAAGCTGATTTAGTGGGTTCAAACATCGGTATCTCCTTGCGAAAGCTGTTTTAAGACGGAGGAAAGTCTGGGGGGACAAGGTCTCAGGTCTCAGCGTACGGGTCTTAGGGACAAAGTTCTAATCTGATAACGAGCTGGCTCTGAAATTTTTCAGAATCTGCCGCATCGCCTCCTGTTGTATGCAACCTTTAGACGCAAGAGGCTGCGAATTAGTTCCGTCGGGAGCGTAACCGGCGGCTTGCTGCGCTCCTTGTGAGGCAGAGCCTGAGAGAAGCAGAGCCTAACAATCGAGAAGAATTACCTGGTAAGCCGGAGGCTTACCTCAACGAATGAGACAAAGACGCGCAATTAGAAGCACAAAGTACAGTGCCGGCGTGTCTAGACCAAAGACCATCCTGCTACGGACAACTGACAACCGACTAACATCCAGCATCTGACATCCGACATCTGTCCGTGGATTCCGCGTTCATCCGCGGCCTACTTCAGTTTCCGATCGCGTAGAGATGCTTTTCACC
This sequence comes from Pyrinomonadaceae bacterium, assembly GCA_041744295.1. Classification (GTDB taxonomy): domain Bacteria; phylum Acidobacteriota; class Blastocatellia; order Pyrinomonadales; family Pyrinomonadaceae; genus PSRF01. The sequence goes on from JBGTLE010000144.1 coordinate 12,449, forward strand.
TCGAATGAAGATCCGTCCATCTGCGATTGCCGGCGAAGCGTAAACCGGTTCGCCAACCGAATTCGTCGCGAGCACCTCATGCTTCGGGCCGGCTTTCAGGATAAACGTCTCACCGTCTTCGCTGGTCAACAAAATCTTTCCTTCAAAAGCAACCGGCGATGCGGTGAACGTCGTCGACTTAGGCACCCGCGCGCCTTCGTACTGCATTTTGCCGGTCTTCGTATCGAGGCAGGTAATCGAACCGTTGCCGGTCATGAGATAAACATATTCACCGTAAAGAATCGGCGAGGGCACGTAAGCTGTCCCCTTGTTGTATGACCAGATCAGTTGCGGTGATCCAGTTACATCGCCGCTACCACCGGCCTTCAAAGCGAGCGCGATCTTCGCCGGATATCCGGAAGTCAGCACCACGAGATCGTTCGAAACGACGGGTGTAGTGACGGCGTTGCTTTCCAATCCCTTGTGCCGCCACAGTTCCTTACCGGTCAGCGGATCGTATGCGATGATAGCCTCGGCTGCGGCCGTGACTACTTCGGTACGCGTTGGTGTCTGGACCAGCACCGGCGTGCTCCACGTTATATCCACCTTGCGTGCTACACGCCACGCTTCCTTGCCGGTCTTCTTGTCGAAGGCCGCGATGAACGACTTTCCACCGCTGTCGTCACACAACATGATCACCAGGTCTTTATAAAGAATTGGTGAAACACCGTAACCGACACTCGCGGTGCCCAACGTGCCAAGGTCCTGTTTCCACAACTGCTTTCCGTTGACGTCATAAGCGTACAGACCCTCGCTGCCAAAAAACGCGAAGACGTACTTGCCGTCGGTTGCGGGCGTCGAAGAAGCAAAGCTCGCTTTTCTATGACGGCTGTCCTGCACCGGGCCTTCGTAGGCAACGCGCTCCCAAAGAACTTTTCCGGAGGTGCCGTCGAGGCAAATGACCTTGAAAGTGTGTTTGAGATCAGCGCCTACAGCGTCCGGATGAACAAAGTCGGAACCGTCGGCCATCTTGTGAGTGACGCCTGGCTTTCTACCGGCGATGATTTCGCCATCGAGCGCAGTCGTAAGAAAGATCTTCTTACCCCAGACGATTGGCGACGAATGGCCACGGCCCTCAATCATTGTCTTCCATTTGATGTTCGTGGTTGGACTCCAGGAAGCAGGAAGGTTTTTCTCACTCGATACTCCCTGACCATCCGGCCCCCGCCACTGTGGCCAATTGGATCCGCCGGCAGCGTTGCCGGATGAAGTAAGAAGCGGAAGCGCGGAAGCAAAGAGTGCGATTGCGATTAGGGTACGGCCAACGAGTTTCATGTTGAGTTTCCTTCTAAATTAACGATTTTGTGAAAAGCTAAAAGATCGAATTATCAGACTGCGCAACTCACTTCTGTTCGCTGAGCGACCTCAGTTGGCCGAGCGGCGTCACCTACTTAGCCCGTGCCGTTTTTCCTGTACCAGCTGCGCCAAACGCAAACACATGTTTGAGTCCACGAACAATGAGCAGGCCATCCGAAATAGCCGGTGTCGCCATCATCACTTCGCCTACGGGATTGGTCGCCAGCAACTCGTACTTTGGCCCGGCCTTCACCACGAACACGTCACCGTCTTCGCTCGAAAGAAAAATCTTGCCGTCGGACGCCACTGGCGAAGCGGTAAAGGCGCCGCCCTTTCCACCAAGTCTCTCTTGATAAATTCGTTCGCCGGTCTTGGCGTTGTAAGCGGTGAAGACCCCCTGGTTTGAGCACGTGTAGAGATAGTCTCCATAAGCCACAGGGGTCGGCATGTATGGTCCGCCGCGCTGCTTGCTCCAGGCGATGAAAGCGTTTGAATCTTTCCCGTCCTGCAGCGAGATGTCACCGGTAGCGCCTGGTTTGATTGCGTAGATAGGTTGAATCGGGGCGTACCCGCTAGTTACGAAAATCAGATCGTGGGCCACGAAAGGAGTAGGCGTGGTGACTTCAGAGTTTGGCGTCAGTCGCCACAACTCTTTTCCGGTCGCCGGATCGTAACCACGAATTGCTTTGGAGCCATTAGTGATCAACTCTGCCCGAGTCGCTCCCTCATAAACTGTGGGCGTGCCCCAGGAAGAGATTTCATCGCGTGGCGTCTTCCAGACGAGCTTTCCGGTCTTCAAACTATACGCAGCGATAAACGAGTCTTTTTGCACGTCAGCCTGAATGATCACCAAATCGCGAAAAATGATGGGCGAGCTTCCATGCTCCCATTGATAGTCAGCGTCATAGAACCAGCCGGCGTCGAGCACACCAAGATCCTGTTTCCACAAAAGCCTTCCCTTTAAGTTGTATGCGTAGAGCCCGTGCGAGCCGAAAAGCGCGATGAGATATTTCCCGTCTGTCACTGGAGTGGAATCCGAGTGCGTAGACTTTGGATGCCGTTTCACCTTGGGCAAGCCTTCATATGCAACTTGTTCCCAGAGGATCTTTCCGGACTGCTTATCAAGCGCATAGACTTTCCAGGTGTGTTTAGGATCGTCTTTAACTGGCGCGACGTCGCCGTACAGTCCGAACCGCGTCTCATCCTTGGGGCCGCTGGTAACCGCCGTGGTAACGAATATCGTGTTTCCCCACACCACCGGACTGGAATGGCCGAGGCCCGGTATCTCGGTTTTCCAGCGGACGTTCTGCGCCTTCTCAACATTCCAATTGACAGCAGCAGTGCCACCCTCGACCACACCACCGGCACGAGGACCGCGGAACTGAGGCCAGTTTTGGGCGGCGGCAGTTGCTGCAAGAAGGCAGAGCAAGAAGCAGGAAAGAGCAATACGTTTCATATTAATCCTCATGGTCGAGCCCGCTGGCCCAAGGTTCGGTGTGCTAAGGCTTAGTCTCTTCCACTCTCTTGAACACCGTGGTGTTTGGTCCTTGCTTGAGAGTGAAGCCTGTAAACTTTTCGCCCTCTGCAGTAAAGGTTACGACGATGCCGTCGAACGCAGCCGGCTTGAATGTCACCTTATCGAGCGCCATCATCGCGAAAGATCGTTGGCCCGTGGGTGTCGCAAAGAGTTTTCCTTCCTGAACTGTGAAAGTTATCTCAGCGCCCTGTTCGGGTCTGTACTTACCCACGTACCCCTGCAAAGTCGCAGCATCCAATTCGAGCGGTGGTACGGCGCCGGCTCTTTTCAGCAGTTCCGTGATCTCGGTCTTATCTTTATCACTCATTGACAATGCCAGGGCTGAGGTGAGTGATTCGGGTTTTAAGCCGCCCTTGTCGAGCGCGGTTCGAACCAGAGCCACTTTGCCCTCGCGCGTTCCGGTCATCAAGACTTCGGCCACGCCGGACGAGTCCTTATCAAGTAACGCACGGACGACTTCGACATGATTGTTGTCGAGGGCCCAGGTCATTGCAGTGGCGCCGTAGAATGTGTCTTTCACCGTGACATTGGCGCCACGTTCCAGCAGTATCTTTACCACCTCCAAATGGCCGCGCTCAGCAGCTTTGAACAAAGCCGTCGTGCCGTAACGGAACGTCGCGTTGACGTCAGCACCCCTGTCGAGCAAGGCGGTTACCGCTGCTGCGTCGCCCTTTCGCGTGGCTTCGAAGAGTTGATCGTTGAGCTCCTGTTTTGAGTTCTGAGCAGCCGCTTGAAGCAGCCACGCGGCTGTAGTCGCCGTTGCAGTAACCCGACTGTCAAGGAGGGCTTCGTCGGCCAGCAGAGCCCTATGAGACGCCTGCGCTCTCGCTCCAGTGGCGGCAGTGAAGAGCAGTGTCAACAGAAGAAGAAGGATCTTTCTGTAGGTCATGAAATCCCTCCGCGCTTTTGGAGTTCAACGGTAGATGATAAATTCAGAGAGTTAGATCTTAGTGCCAGGAAAAATTGAATCACTGCAACGCGGAAGTACGTATCAAACATCCTTAAAGTTGCACGTTCGGGTTTGCGCTGGCTGAATCTTATATCTTTTCAATACCTCTGGTTCAAGAGGTTTGTGGGACATCCAAAATGACTAAACTTCTTTCCATTTATTCGTATCTCACCATCGTGTTGCTGTCAGCCTCATCCATCTCTGCTCAGGAGTGGGTTGAATGGCGTGGGCCGAATCGTGACGGCGTCTCCACAGAAAAACAACTGCCAGAGAAATGGTCACCCGCCGGCGAAAACCTCGCGTGGAAGGCGCCGTTCGGTGGCCGCTCGACCCCGGTCGTATTGGGCGATCGTCTCTACTTAATGACCGCCGCCGGAAAAGGTGCGGATCTGCAGGAACGGTTGCTGGCGATCGATGCAGACACCGGCAAGGTTGTTTGGGAGCACCGCTTCAATCTTTATTTGTCAGACGTTCCGCCGCATCGCATTGCCTGGGCTTCTCCCGTGATCGATGCGGACACTAAGAACGTCTACGCGCTGGGTGGCGCGGGCGTGATGCTTGGTCTCACTGCTGAGGGCAAGGTCTTGTGGGAACGTTCACTTGGCGAGGATCTCGGTCTTCTGACAACTCACGGCGGTCGCACTGTTTCTCCAATCGTCCACGGTGATCTAGTCATCATCAGCGGCGTGATGTTCGTGTGGGGCGAACACGGAAGAGGCGCGCATCGGTTCGTTGCCTTCGACAAACGGACAGGTGAGATTGTCTGGATGAGTGCGCCTGGCGGCAGACCGTACGATACAACTTATGCACCGCCCATCATCGCCAACGTGAAAGGCGTGCCGTTATTGATCCAGGGTGGTAGCGATGGGCAGGTTTATGCAATCAAGCCGAACACCGGCGAACCCGTCTGGAGATATGAAATATCGAAACGTGGTCTGAACACCGGTGTGGTCCTTCATGGTGATGACGCAATCCTCACGCACTCAGAAGAAAACCTCGAGTCGAGTGAAATGGGGATGATAGTTGCCGTCGACGCTGCCGCGAAAGGTGAAATCAAAGCGGACAGCATTCGTTGGAAGACCCATGGCTGGCAGGGTGGGTTTTCTTCACCTGTGATCAGTGGCGATCGTCTGTTTCAATTGGACAACGGCGCGAACGTCGCGGCCTTTGACCTTAAGACGGGCAAGCAGGTCTGGATTCAGAATCTTGGAACGATCCAGAAGGCCTCGCCGGTACTCGCCGACGGGAAACTTTATGTCGGCACAGAAAATGGGAAGTTCTTTATCTTGCAACCTGGCCCAACCGGCGCAAAGGTTTTGGACGAAGATCAACTGGGAACGGAACAGCAGCCGGAGTCGATCATCGCCTCGGTTGCGGTGGCAGGTGGGCGAGTATTTCTCGTGACCGAATCAAGTCTCTACGCGATCGGCAAGAAGACAAACAATTCCGCGACGGGATCCAATGTTTCAGTTAGGGAAAGAAGACTCTACGGAGGAAGCATGGGTCTGGGAAAAACCAACCAGCCTGGGCCCGTTTCTCACGTTCAGGTTTACCCTACGGAACTGATCATCAAACCCGGTGAAAAGCTCAGCTTCAAAGTGCGGACATTCGATGAGCGCGGCCAATTGATTGGAGAGTCGAAGACGGCCGCGTGGTCACTCGATAAATTGAAAGGGACAGTTGCAGAAGGACAGTTTACTTCGGCGACTGACGGTGGCTGGCAGGCCGGCATGGTAAAGGCAACGGTAAATGGTGTCACGGGCGCCGCCCGGGTAAGAATTGTGCCGGCTTTTCCCTGGGCTGAAGACTTTGAAGCGCTGGCACCCGCGAGTGTGCCGATCACCTGGACCAACACAACCGGGAAATTTGCAGTTCGCAGGATCGAGGGGGGCAGCAATGTGCTGGTGAAAACGACGGAAGGCTCATCGCTTTTGACGAGGGCCCGCACATACATGGGTCCTTCGGATCGTCACGACTACACGGTTGAGGCTGATATATTCGCAACGCAAAAACGTCGACAACAGGGTGATGCCGGAGTGATTGCGCAACGTTACGTGCTGACTCTTTATGGCAACAGTCAAACGCTCAATATCGAGCCCTGGCAACCAGAGACGGCCCGGACGATTTCGATGCCGTTCGCATGGAAAGCTGACACCTGGTACCGAATGAAGTTGCAGGTCGAGAATTTACCCGACGGCAAGGTGCGGGCGCGCGGTAAAGTTTGGGCAGCCGGTGAAACTGAACCCGCGGCGTGGATGATTGAGCGAGTGGATCCGATTCCGAACCGGCAAGGTGCGCCGGGTATTTTCGGAAATGCGCTGGCGGAGATCTACTTTGACAACTTGAAGGTGTATGCGAATCGGTAAAGTCCAAAGTCCAAAGCGTACTGACAAAGATCTTTCGGGTCGGTAACAAAAGAGTTAGTCGAGACAGGCCAAAAAGGTGAACATGAAAATATCCAAGCAACAATTAACCGGCATGATTTTGCATTCTTCAAAGCCGAGCTCGCGATCGCAAGGGCACGCCGCGCGCGTTCTCAGTTCGCGAATACTAAAGTTATTCCTGTTGACACTGGTGGCCACCGCTCTGTTGTGCACCAGCAACGGCCTACTTGCTGGAACTTTCGCTTCCGATCCCGGCAGCGGCGATTGGCCCATGTGGGGCGGCACTGCAGATCGCAACATGACCTCCAACATGAAAGGTCTGCCAACGAGCTGGGACGTTAAGACAAAAAAGAACGTTAAATGGGTCGCGGAACTTGGTTCACAGACTTACGGAAACGTCGTCGTCGCCGGCGGTACCGTTTTCGTCGGTACCAACAACGAAGGCCTGCGCGATGCGAATATCAAGGGCGACAAGGGCGTGCTAATGGCTTTCCGCGAAACCGACGGTCAGTTCCTTTGGCAGATGGTGCACGACAAGCTCGCCGCCGGTCGCGTGAATGACTGGCCCTATCAGGGCGTGGCTTCTTCACCGTTAGTTGAGGGAGATCGTCTTTACTACGTTTCTAACCGCGCGGAGTTGATGTGTCTCGACACGCAGGGTTTTCGCGACAAAGAGAATGACGGTCCCGTCACCGACGAAAAGCTTACCGGCGAAGCAAACGGCGACGTGGTTTGGAAGTTCGACATGATCGAGGAAGTTGGTGCGCTACCACACAATTTGGCGAACTCCTCACCGGTTTCTCATGGCGATTTGATCTACGTCAGTACGTCAAACGGTCAGGACGAGAGTCACGTTAATGTCCCCTCGCCGAAGGCCCCTTCAATCATTGCCGTCAATAAGAAGACCGGCAAACTAGTATGGGAAGACAACTCAGTCAACGAGCGGATCCTTCATGGGCAATGGAGTTCGCCCACGGTCGGAACGCTTGGCGGTGTGGTGCAAGTAGTGCACGGCCAGGGCGATGGGTGGATTCGCGGTTACGAAGCTTTAACCGGCAAGAAACTTTGGGAGTTTGATACGAATCCTAAGGAGTCGGTCTGGCCCAAGACCCGCAACGAAATTATTTCCACTCCCGTTATCTACGATGACAAAGTCTACATAAGCAACGGTCAGGATCCGGAGCACGGCGAAGGCACTGGCCATATGTATTGTCTCGACGCCTCGAAGCGTGGCGACATTACGAAGACCGGGGTGGTCTGGCACTACGACAAGATCCGTCGCTCGATATCTACGCCCGCAATCAAAGACGGAGTCGTTTACCAGTCGGACTTCAGCGGCTTTCTTCATGCGCTCGACGCTAAGACCGGAAAGGTGTACTGGACGCACGATCTTTTCGCGGCAATTTGGGGTTCGCCGATGCTGATCGACGGCAAGCTTTATCTCGGAGATGAAGACGGCGATATCGTGATCATCCAGGAAGGGAAGACCAAGAATATCTTGGGCGAGATAAACATGGGCAGCTCGGTTTACTCGACCGCAGTTCCAGCTAATGGCGTCCTTTACATTTCAAATCGCAATCAACTCTTCGCGCTGGCTGAAGGCGCTACGCCGCAACCGGCTCCGACTCCGAAAGTTGATGCGCCGAAAGCAGCTGCGACGCCGGCCGCACCAAAGTAGGATTGCAGTATTCAGTGCTGGTGAATGCGGATCAGAAACGCGGCTCTGCCGCATTCCTTGCGGTAAGCCTCCGGCTACCGATGGCTGTTTTCTTGGATAGGCTACCCTGCACATTATTGATTAGCGAGGCTCGTTAGGCGCAGCCTTTATCAACTCCTCCCTGCCGGTAAGCCTGAGGCTTACCACAAGGAATGCGGCAGAGCCGCCATCTCATTGACGATTGCTAAATAGCGAGCGATCTGAGTCCATTGATCACCAAGGAGTTTCATGAAACGAGTTATTGTCCTTTGCTTTGTTTTTCAAATGGTGTCGGTCGCAGTAAGCGCACAGAATTGGCCGTCGTTTCGCGGCCCTAACGCTTCGGGAGTTAGCCAGGGATCTAAAACTCCGACCAGTTGGGACGTTGAAAAGTCTCAAAACATTTTTTGGAAAGCGCCCGTTCCCGGTCTCTCACATTCGAGCCCGATCGTCTGGGGCAATAAGATTTTCCTGATTACCGCCATCAGCAGCGATCCGAACTCACGCTTCAGCGCCAAGGACCGTGGCATCGGTCTGGCCGAAGACAATGCCAAACATACCTGGCGGATCTACAGCATCGACAAGCGAAACGGCCGCGTCCTTTGGGAGAAAACTGCGTACGAAGGTATTCCAAGAGCAAAGCGACACGTGAAAGCAACGCAAGCGAATTCCACTCCGGCAACGGACGGTAAATACGTTGTCGCGTTGTTTGGTTCCGAGGGTCTCGACTGCTATGACGTGAACGGGAAGCTACTTTGGAAGAAGGATCTTGGCGTGCTCAATCCCGGTCTTTGGAGCGACCCCACTTCATCCTGGGGACACGCGAGCAGTCCGATCATCTATCGCGATCTAGTTATCGTGCAGGCGGATGGGCATAAGCAGTCATTTATCGCGGCCTTCAATTTGAAAGACGGCCGTGAAGTGTGGCGCGTCGAACGGGGCGAGATAACTTCGTGGAGTACGCCGACAATTCATGAAGGAAAGAACCGGACGGAGCTAATTGCCAATGGCAGCCGCTACATTCGCGGCTACGATCCACTGACGGGTAAGGAGCTTTGGCGCTTCTCGGACAATGACACCCAGGTCAAAATGCAGGCGCCGCTTGTCGGCCACGGTTTGATCTATGTCACAGGGGGATATCCGGCAGGACGCCCGATGTATGCGTTTCGATCCGGTGCTGTTGGCGATATTTCGCTCAAGGCCGGCCAGGAGACGAACGAGTTTCTCGCCTGGCATTCGAGCAAAGGTAGTCCCTACACGCCTACGCCAATCATCTACGGCGACCTCTTCTATACCTGTGCTGATAACGGCGTGCTCAGTGCCTATCACGCAAAGACTGGCAGGCTCTTCTACCAGGAGCGTTTGCCGAGTTCGTTTAGCGCCTCGCCGGTTGCCGCAGACGGGAAGTTGTATCTTGCTAGTCAGGATGGCGAAGTCTTTGTCGTAAGAGCGGGAAACAAATATGAGCTGCTCGCAACGAACCCGATGGGCCAACCCTTGATGGCCACCCCCGCAATTTCTGATGGCGTGCTGATTATTCGTGGCGAGAACTATCTCTATGCCATTGCTGAGAAGCCGAGCGGGAGCTCGGCCCGGCGATGAGGCTCAAGAAAGCGTGGCGAAGTGGATGGATCGCTGTTTCCTTCGGCATCGCAATGGTGTCAGTCAGCGCGCAGACAGCTTCTGACCAATCTGCGGCGCGGAGGATTAGCGCTGCTCTCGATGCGCTTGGTGGGAAGGAACGGATCGAGGCTCTGTCCGCGATAGTGATTAAGACATCTGGTCGCGAACACCGCTCAGCAGAAGAGCAGGGTTACGATCCGGAACGAGAAACTGACACCGCTCACGAGGAAACTATCGTCGCCTTTCCCGGGAAGGACCGCTTTCTCTACGAGCATAAAACCGGCCGTCATGACGGCACCACTCGCTGGCGACGCTGGTCCTACATAGGCGATGAGCGCACCGTCATCGATTTCGTCGATCGCTTTGCGTCGGTGCGGCGCATGGAGACAGCGCCTCGGGAGCGCATCCGGCGATCCCGGCGGATTCCCCACTTACTGCTGTTAGAAGCTGAAAATAATGCCGCTGGCTTGAGTTTGCTGCCGCGCGCTCAGTATCAGGGCCGAGCACACGACGTGATTCTCTTTCCGTTATCGGGTGAAAAGACGCCGCTCAAATTATTTCTCGATACGGAAACGCATCTGCTCACTAAATACGAGTACCTGATGGACTTGCCCTCGCGTGGAGACGTCACGGTTGAGCAGGTCTACGGCGCTTACCGCAAACATGAAAAGCTCGGCTTAGTTCCGGCTAGCGATCGGTTCCTGGTAGCCGGGAAAGTCTGGCGAGCAGTTGCTTACGCTGAAGTTCAGGTCGACTCGTCTGCGGCCGCCTCGCTCTTCGAGCTGCCGGATGATCTGCGTCAGCAATTGGCCGCGCCCGGTTCGGTGTCGCAACTCGCACCCGGCGTATTCCTCGTGAACTCGCTCGGCAGTCTTAGTCCGCTTTTCATTGAGTTCAAAGATTTCGTGCTGGCGGTCGAGGCCCCCATCGCAGCTTATTCACTTGATGCAGTTCCTGCGGACACCCAACCAGGATCAAGCAGCGTCTCCGAGCAATTCATTCGGATGATCAAGGAGAGAATTCCGGGCAAACCAATTCGCTATTTCGTCGCTACTCACTCGCACAGCGATCATGCGGGTGGTGCTCGTGCTTTCGTGGCCGAAGGCGCGACGATTCTGATGACGACCGGTAACCGACAATTCTTTGAGCGAATGGTGTCGGCTCAGCATCAACTTGTTCCTGATCGACTCGCGCGCGAGCCGCGCCCATTGAGATTCGAGACGTTTTCCGATAAACGCGTAGTCACTGATGGGGAGCGCCGGGTTGAGCTTATTAACGTGGGAGCAAACCCGCACACGGCTGAGAGCATCGTGGTTCATTTGCCGGTGGAGAAGATCATCTATCAGGGCGACCTGTTCTACTTCGATGGCGAAGCGACATTTCCGCCGCGCAACCGTTCAACCGTGATGCCATTTTTCGCACGCTGGTTGATTGATAACAAACTTGCTCCGGATCGAATTTACGGCGCCCATGACCGTGGATATGCGACGATGGAGCATGTGCGAAGGGTGCTGAAAGCCAATTTAAGTGCGCGCCAGGAGTGACACAGGCTCTTAGCTGCACACGCGTCGGGCTACGCAGGGCGCAAGAAAAGAGTTCTATTTAACGAATAAATGATTCAACCTTTTGATTTCAATCCACGGACGCGCGTGATCTTCGGGGCGGGCGCGATTGAGCGCATCGGCGACCTTGCGCGCGAACTTGGATTCCGACGCACTTTGCTGGTAGCCGACCACGGTCTGGTTGCGTCCGGTCATGTGGCTGAGGCTGAAGCGCCTTTGCGTCGTGCCGGAATAGAAGTGTTTGGCTATCACGATTTTGAATCCAATCCCGACACCCACTCGGTAGCGCATGGCAGAGATTTCGCGGCGCCACTTCAGATTGATTCAATCATCGGGATCGGTGGTGGCAGTTCGTTGGACTGTGCGAAGGGAATTAACTTTCTTTTGACAAACGGCGGCGAGATGACCGATTACGTTGGTTACGGCAAAGCGAGAGAACCCTTCCTCCCGATGATCGGAATTCCGACCACTTCCGGCACCGGGAGCGAAGCGCAAACCTACGCGCTGATTTCTGACGCCGAGACTCATGTGAAGATGGCTTGCGGAGATCCCAAGGTTGCATTTCAGATCGCATTGCTCGATCCGGTGCTTACGCTTTCTCAGCCGGACGGCATTACTTCGACATCCGGCTTCGACGCTATTGCACACGCTGTTGAAACGTACGTGACGACAAAGCGCAGCGGCATCTCGGAGTTTTTCTCGCTTGAAGCGTGGCGCCTGCTGGAAGCAAACTATGAGCGAGTGCTGACGACCCCAAACGATCTGGAGGCCAGAGGCGCAATGCAGCTAGGCGCCTATTTCGCGGGCGCGGCAATTGAGAATTCGATGCTTGGTGCTACACACGCTTGCGCCAACCCTTTGACAGCTCGCTACGGCACCGAACATGGGCGAGCGATTGCGATGATGTTACCGTCAGTCGTTCGCTGGAACTCTCCTGTGTCTGGCAGTCGTTATGCGGAATTGTTGGCGCAAGCTAGTAGTTGCGCCGCTGGTTTGGTTCCTACTGAGGCGCTGGCCCGGCGACTTGAGCAACTTGCGGATGCGGGAGGATTGCGGCGGTCGCTCAGCGCGTCTGGAGTTCCCGCCTCTCATCTGCCTTTGCTGGCGACAGAGGCTGCGGCGCAATGGACGGGCAACTTTAATCCCAGACCCTTTGATCGAAACAGTGCGTTGGAGATTTATGAACTGGCATACTGAACGACTTATGTGGACAGCAGTAACTGAATTCAACCGAAGCCTCGGCTGGGGCATCGTGTTGCTCGCCCTGTCTTTTCTGTTTTCGACTATTATCGCGAAAGGCCAGGACACGCCTGCCGAAAACTGGTCGCAGTTTCGTGGTAACCACCAACTGACCGGGGTATCGCAATCAAATGTCCCGGCAACGCTGAAGCCGCTTTGGACCTATGAAGCCGGCGAGCCAATTGAATCCTCTGCCGCAATAGTGGGTACGACGGTCTTCGTGGGAACGCAGAAAGGCGAACTGATAGCACTCAATCTCGCAAATGGCACGCCTTACTGGAAGTACGCGATCGATGCACCGATTGGAGAATCGTCACCGGCATACAGTGGCGGTGTGGTTTTCATCGGCGATCTCAGTGGCTGGTTTCACGCGGTGAACGCCACCGATGGGAAAAAGATCTGGGCTTTCAAGACGGGCACGGAAATTAAATCGTCGCCGGTGGTGGTGGGCGATCGGGTCCTGATCGGATCCTACGATCAGCATCTCTATTGTCTGTCCGCGCGAAACGGATCGCTCCTTTGGAAAGTTAAGACCGAAGGCCCGGTTCACTCGACGCCAAGCGTTTCCGGAGGCTTGGCATTCATCGCCGGTTGCGATGAGGTGTTCCGCGGAATACGAATCTCGGATGGAAAAGAGTTGTTGACCGTCGCCTCAGGGGCGTACACGGGTGCTTCGCCTGCCTTGAGATCGGGTGGGGCATTCTACGGCACGTTCGACAATGAAATCCTGATGGTGAATCTTCAGGACCGGCGAATCGTCTGGCGGTATCAGCATCCGCAGCGAAAGTTTCCGTTCTATTCATCGGCAGCGGTCACAACGGATCGTGTCGTCGTTGGGGGCCGAGACAAGATGATTCACGGGCTCGCGTTGGATGGAAAGCCGCTCTGGACTTTTACGACGCGCGCGCGAGTGGAATCTTCGCCGGCGATCTCGGGAGATCGCGTCTTCGTGGGTTCGAATGATGGCCGGTTCTACGTGCTGAACGTGCATACCGGCGCCAAGCTATGGGAGTTCACAGCCGGCTCAGCGTTGTCAGCGTCGCCGGCGATAGCGAATGGTCGCATCGTAATTGGCGCTCAGGATGGACGGCTTTATTGCTTTGGATAGACTAAAACCTTGTCAACAGATTACGCCGATTACACAGCTGAAAACCGTTTTGGCGAAGGACTGAATCGAACTGCAACTGGGCTTAACTCCAACTGGGCTAATCTGTGTCATCTGCGTAATCTGTGGATAGTTCTACTTTCGAAAACACAAAAGTGAGGCACGCTACGATGTCGAAACGCACTCTAACGTTTTGTCTGCTCGCCGTATGGGCAACTGCAACGCTCGCTTGCACGCAGGCGCCTGTAACCAACACCAATACCAATTCGAATGCAGCGCCGAGTTCCATGGTCGGTCCGGCGGAATTGAGACCTGCGTTTGCCGCCATCACTGCCGACGGCATTCTTGAGCACACGAAAGTCCTTTCAGCGGACGAATACGAAGGACGCGGGCCGGGCACCAAAGGCGAAGAACTCACGGTCAAGTATCTGACCGAGCAGTTTCAGCGCCTGGGCCTTAAACCAGGCAATCCCGACGGCACCTATACTCAGAGAGTTCCGCTGGTGGGTTTTACTGGCCAGGCTACCGCATCCTTCACCGCCGCCGGCAAGACAATCAACCTGGAGTTTCCGAAAGACTATGTTGCTGTCTCCCGTCGTTTCGTTCCTGAGTCAAAGGTCGAGAATTCTGAGATCGTCTTCGTAGGCTATGGCGTAGTCGCCCCTGAGTACGGATGGGACGATTACAAAGGAGTCGATGTACGAGGCAAGACGATCGTGATGCTCATCAACGATCCCGCGGTACCAGAGGCAGCCGATCCTGCCAAGCTTGACGACAAGATCTTCAAGGGCAAAGCGATGACCTACTACGGTCGCTGGACCTACAAGTATGAGATCGCTTCCGAGAAGGGTGCGGCAGCGGCGATCATCATTCACGAAACCGGTCCGGCCGGTTATCCCTATGAAGTCGTTTCCGGAAGCTGGTCACGCGAAAACTTTGACATCCAAACTCCCGACAAGAACATGGGTCGTCCCGCAGTCGAAGGTTGGATCACTACCGATCGCGCGCGAGAGTTGTTGGGCGCAGGCGGTCAGGATTTTGACGCGCTGAAAAAAGCTGCCATCACCAAAGAGTTCAAGCCGGTAACTCTCAATGCCAAAGCGAACATCGATATCAAGAACACGTTGCGCGAAATCGACTCAGCCAATGTAGTGGCCAAGCTGGAAGGTTCCGACCCGGTGTTGAAGAACGAGTACGTTGTTTACTCGGCTCACTGGGACCACCTGGGGCGCGACCCAAAACTGCAGGGCGATCAGATCTTCAACGGCGCGTTGGACAATGCAACCGGCACTTCAGCGCTATTGGAAATAGCCGAGGGCTTCACGAAATTGGCCAGTGCTCCAAAACGATCAGTACTGTTTCTTGCGGTCACTGCCGAAGAGAAAGGTTTGCTGGGGGCGAAGCACTACGCTAGCAATCCGCTGTATCCACTCAACAAGACTGTCGCGAACATCAACATGGATGGGGTGAACCAGTGGGGCCGCACGAAAGATGCCACGATGGTTGGTGACGATAACAGCACGCTGATCGATCTCTTGAAAGAGGCCGCGCGAGAACAGGGTCGCACTGTTGGTCCTGATCCGGAACCGGATAAGGGTTTGTACTATCGTTCTGATCATTTTGAGTTTGCCAAGCAGGGCGTGCCCGCCCTGTACACAAAGTCTGGCGTGGATTACGTCGGCAAGGATCCGAATTACAGTAAACAGAAACGCGACGAGTACACTAGCAATGACTATCACAAGGTCTCCGATGAGATTAAACCCGACTGGGATCTCAGCGGCGCTGTTGAAGACGCGCAACTGCTCTTGACGATTGGTTACCGCGTGGCGCAGGGCGACAAATTCCCTGAATGGAAAGCCGGGTCTGAGTTCAAAGCTAAGCGTGATGAAACGATGAAGAGTAGCGCGACGCCGTGATCGATGGTTGAGATTATTGACGGAGTCCGTTGTCAGTAGTCAGTTGTCCGTTGTTTCGTGGGCGCAAACCGCGCTTCTTAATCAAGTCCAACCGCAACACGGTTGCGACCTCCAGCCCAACGTTGCGCGCTTCGCGCTAGGTTGGGTATGAACCGAGAATTGAAACCTACCGCGAAAAGGTTGCGACGGTTTTTCCGATAATCGATACTCCAACCCGTTCCAGCTTCACCTGAGATCAATCCTCACCAATCGAAAGCAAGACGCAGTCAGATTTAGTAATACGAATGCAACTGACAACGGACCACTGACAACCGACTTCTTCAAAAGTACTTTGCGATGGTGGTGGCCTTAGGCTTAGCAGTCATCAACGACACAACAAACATCAGCAGCGCCGACACGAGCACCATCGGAACTACGGGCATAAATCCAACCACGGCCGTTCCACCCGGAGTGCGTGAAAGAATTTCATAGCCAGATAACGCCCAGATGACAGTCGGTGGTCCTGGAGCGGGCGCCGGAACCATCTCCTGAAAAACTGCCACTGAAGCAACCGCACACGCCGTCCAAATCGTGGTAGCGAGTGCTCCCCACTTGGTGCTGCCTCTCCAGAACAACGCCGCAATGAGCAACGGAGAAAGCGCCGCGAAACCTGAGAACGCATATTGGATCGCGAGTTCGAAAATAGTCTCTGGCGCGCGCAATGCGACCGCGTAAGCAAGCAACGTCAGAATCACCACAAACAGTCTTCCGGTTTGCACCTGCACGTGTTCCCCGAACCTGGTCTTGCCTCCATAGAAGGCGAACACGTCCTCCGTAAACATCGTCGACAAGGCAAGTATCTGTGAGTCGCTCGCCATCACCGCCGCCATAATTCCCGCGCCTAACAATCCTGCCAGCCAGAAAGGCGCATAGCGTTCGAGCAGCAGTAGAATGACGTCATCGCCCGCTGCTTTTTCTCGCAGTTCATCGCGCGCCTCCGGCTCCATCGTCCTGCCTTGTGTAGCAAGCACGCGGCGGGCTTCCTGCTTGGCGCGGATCTCTGGAACATCGGTAACCCGATTCGCCATCACACCCAAAAACACGCAAGGCAGCCAGATCGCGAGAATGCAGAGGGGATAGAAGATGACAGTCTTCTTAAACTGCGCCATCTTCTTCGCAGTCAGGCAGAAGATCAGAATGTGCGGGAAAGCGATCGCTGAAAGCGGAATGAAGGTGTAGCTGAAAAAGTAGTACGGCGAGATGCGTTCGCGTGTTAGCAAGGCAGAGAAAGCCGGCGACGCCAGCATTGATTGAGCGGCGGTGCGAAATCCTCCCATGCCCACGCCGATCACGATGATCGCGACCACGCCAAAACAAAGAAAGAGTACTGTCTGAAATGTATTGACCCACGCCGTGCCGCGCATTCCGCCAAAGAAGACGTAACTCATCACCACCAACGCTACTATCGCCGCGCCGAACCAGTAGGGCACCAGTCCGCCGCTAATGGCATTTAAGGTCGTGCCGCCGCCCATGATGCCGATGATGATGTACGGCACCAACAGGATTGCCTGCACCGCAAAGATGACGGTGCCGATGTGACCCATCTCCCAGCGGTCACGCATCATTTGCACCGGCGTCATGAACCCGTACTTCTTCCCCAGCGCCCAAACACGCGTGCCGATCAGAAAGATCGTTAACGGGATCACCAACCCGGAGGAAGACGCCATCAAGCCAAAAGTAACAATTCCATTACTGAATGCGTGGCCTGAAGATCCCAGGATGGCAAAGGCAGTCATGTTCGTTCCAAACAGCGAGAACAGAAACACGAATGGACCCAACGAACGGTTGGCGAGGAAGTAGTCCTCAGCTTTCTCACGTCCGCGGGCTTGTCTGAAAGCGAAGATGCCGATGTAAAGAACACCGGCGAGATAGAGGAAAACAATGATGGCTGGAATCAACGCTCGGGGCCCTCCTCCTTGGAAACTCCATGTTCAACTTCGCTTTCCAAATGAGATGGCCAGGCATAAGTCACGAGCAGCCACATCACCAGGGAAGCGGCTACCGAGAAGCAAGCCTGGTAGAAGAGTCCAATGGGCATGAATCCAAAGACAAGTGGATGCGCCGTGCGCCAAAACCAAAAATCCTGGTGGAGAACGTAGAGAGCGACAACAATTAGTACGAGCACTATTCTCGGCATGATTTCTTACTTATTTGAAGCCTGGCGGACCACCGGCTTCCCGCTAGCGATTCTGCTTGAATTTGGGTAGACGCGCTTTATTAACATGAAAGCGCGGAAGATTGCCAGTGGGAAGGAGAACTTCGGCGGTTTCGTTCCGAGATTTCCGATTTGTCTGTGGTCCGTGGTCAGTTGTCAGTTGTTCTTCGTAGGTGCATTGGGATGGTGTCTCGCAAAGCCAATTGCCTGTGAAAGGAAGTGCAACTGACAACGGACCACTGACGACTGACCGGTCGCGGTTGTCAACCAAAAGCTACAAACTTGTGGGCCAAAATTATTCCGACCATCTGGTCACAATGACCGTCTAATTGTATTGACCCTTGGGTCTGCCCGCATGCTATATTGTCGTCCAACCTGGATGACCGGGTGGCCCCGCCAAATTGACCTACCTCATAATTCGCGACCGCAGCAATTGCAGGTTCGAGAACACGAATTTGTAACGGAGTCCACATATGAGCATCAGTCTCCCGTGCATCACGCCTGACAATAAATC
>JBGTLE010000145.1:0-3004 GCA_041744295.1 Pyrinomonadaceae bacterium
CTTCTCCCTCAACGATGCCGGCAAGATAAGTCTTTGGGTGAGACAGATTTCCACAAACAGCAATGTGCAGATCGTGCCGCCCGCTAATGGCTCGAACGGAGGAACGACCATTTCGCGTGACGGAGAATTTGTCTATTACCGTTGGCTCGATGAGCAGGATCCCGAAGGAGCGATTTACCAGGTCCCGATTCTCGGCGGCACACCGCGCAAGATTATTTCCGGCGCTGCCAGTCCAGTTTCGTTCTCACCCGACGGACAGCGGTTCGCATTCGTTCGCAGCTTACCCGGGCAGTCGGATCTGCTAATGGTCGCCAACTCGGATGGCAGTGGCGAACGCACACTTGTCACACGTAGCGGCAACGACTGGTTCAACGGAGCGGGACCAGCCTGGTCACCGGACGGGAAAACTATCGCTTGCGCCGCAGGGACCGATACTGGCGGCACGCATATGACCGTCATCGGTGTCGACCCCGACACTGGTGCAAATAGAAATCTAACCGCGAACAAATTTTCCGGAGATGTTCATAGAGTTGTCTGGATGAACGATGGCAGTGGTCTGGTCACTCTGGCCCAACCGGAATTCCAGCCGGTCGGCAACACGCAACTGTGGTTTATCTCGCATCCGAAAGGAGTGGCGCGCCGGATTACAAACGATCTGAATAGCTATGGCCGCGTCAGTCTTGGTTTAGCGGCGGACAATCTCACCATCGTGACCGCGCAATCTGAGCGTTCGATGCAAGTATGGACGCTGAATCTTAATGAGCCAGCAACCCAGGCTAAAAAGATCACTAGTGGCAGAGTTGATGGAGTAGGCGGACTGACCTGGATGCCGGACGGCAGGATCGTCTACATCACTCTGGCCGGAGACAAGTCAGAGTTGTGGATCATGAATGCGGATGGCTCTGACAACAGGCAGCTAACGTCGGATGGTTATCCCAAGACCTGGCCGGGTGTTTCGCCTGACGGCAGATTTATCTTCTTCACTTCGCTGCAGAGCGGTGTTCCGCATATCTGGCGGATCAACAGCGATGGCAGCAATCCTAAACCGATTACTTCGGGAGATTTTGCGGATTTCGATGCGACCTGTGCACCAGACGGACAGTGGATCGCCTTTGTCTCGTATCGTACCGGCCAGCCATTTCTATGGAGGGTGGGAGTTGATGGCGGCGAACCCGTGCAATTGACGAATAAGCCTTCAGAGCGTGCGCTGTTTTCTCCGGATGGTACCTCACTGGCTTATGAGTACCTCGCGGAAGGTGCAGCCTCCCCGCGAAAACTAGCCATCCTTCCAATCACCGGAGGTGAGGCCAAACTGATAGATGTTCCGCTACGCAGGGGATTAGGCTCCTGGGTTTGGGCACCGGACGGCCGCGCAATCATCTACAGCACCGGCCAGAGAGGCGTTGCGAACCTCTGGCGGTTGCCACTGGATGGAGGCAAGCCGACGCAGCTAACGGACTTTACGTCTGAGTCGATAGCAGAACTTGCGCTGAGTGCAGACGGAAAGCGCTTTGCACTTTCGCGTGGTCATTCGACGCTGGATGTGGTGTTGATACGAGATGCGAAGGAGTGAAGTAAGTACCTTTACGCGAGTAGAGTCGGGTCACACTAGTTTCAATTGTTATTTTTTGGGCGGGACTACAAGTATTCAACGTGGTTCGTCATGTCGGCCGAACTCAGCACGTCATAGATCAACATCAGTGATCCAATTATTGCGCCTATAGAACGTTGTGGATTAGCGGCTGAGGATGAGCTGCGACAATTTCATCCGGACTCAGGGACGCATCTTCGTGCCAGATGACGATATCCATCACGCGGATGCGATGGCCGGCGATGCAGGCTTTTCCGCCTTGTGTTCCCGGGCTTTTCGTAATGCGTTCGGTTAAGACCTTTGCCATTGGAGTTCCTGAAACTGGAAGTGAAGGAATTCTAACACGAAGGTTATTCCTGTTATCAACAAGTCTGATTGCAACCGACAGCCGCAACCCCGTTGGAGTTGAGATCCTTTTGTCGGATCAGTTCCCATGGTAGCGCCAAAGCGCGCAACCCTGGGCTGGAGGTCGCCAACACCTGCGGTGTAGGAAGATGATCGGTGTAAGAAGGTCAGCATAATCGTCTAAGAGATCATCAGTGTGAAGATATCGTCGGTGTTAGAAGCGCGGGCTAGGACTTTGACGCGGCCGCGCGAGATTTCGCTTTTGAAGTTGCTGGCGTGGTGGCAGCAACGGGTTTGCGGAAGTCGGTGTCGGGAAGGTCGACGTTGTATTTGACCTCCTTTATGCGCGTGACGATGTCGCCATTCGCGATGTTGTTCGAGCGAGTCACGAAGGGGACCATCGTGCCTTCGATTGAGCGATAGTCGCTGTAGGTCTCCGTCTGCGGGATCTCGATGTTCGAAGTCTCGCTGGAAATGACCGTGTCGCGACGCAGGAGCAGGAACGACTTCGTTGAAACGTAGTCGGTTACTTTCGTCCCCTTCTCTGGAACCTTCTCAACTACATAGGCATCCTCGTCACCAACCTTGGTAATGTTCTTCACCGTGATCGTTTTGTAGCTGTTTTTCCACGACAGCGGTCCGTAGAAATCAGATTCGCGCTTGATGTCGGCCAGACGCTTGCCGGCGAATATTTCTTCCGGGGCAAAGCTAATCATCTGACCGCCGCCGTTGCCATCGAAGTAGCTCGTGATGGTGCCAATCTGCTTGCCCAGCGCCGTCAAGGTAATATGGGAAGCAAACATTCCCGGCGCTTTTGCTTTCACCGTTCCCTGGCCCAACACGCCCTGATGTTCCATGTCGAGCTCAATCGTGCTCACCGAAGACTTGTGCTTCCTCAGATTTTCTTCACCGCCGTAAGCAGCAATCAACTTATGCAAGAGTTCATCGACGCTGATCATCGCCTCGGCCTTCGCCATTCGCCGTAGCGAAAGTTTTCCTTCCGGCTGATTCATAACGATGCCGCTGACTTTCCCTTCATTGTCGCGCGTAACATCAACCCAGTAAGAG
>JBGTLE010000146.1:0-19884 GCA_041744295.1 Pyrinomonadaceae bacterium
TCATGCCAGCGGCACAGACTGTCCCGCCTGCACGTACGCATTCTCAAACAACATCATTCCAATCAACGCCAGCGGCGCGCCCCCAGTAGCAACCGATCCGCTGATCACATCGAACAGCCCAAGCCACGCGAGCAACCCACCAAGAATTGAAAGTCCGACGCCGAACCAGAAGTCGCTTTTGTAACGACCTTGGACCATCTCCCAAACTGCGACGCGTGCGTGCGCGGTGGGATGACCGAGCGAGACTTCTCCCCAAACCATTAAGACGTGCACCAGACTAGTGATCGCCAGGACAATTAGTAAGTAAAAGCCGAGCGGGCCATATCCATAAGCGTGCCAATTCGAATCCCAGGGCATCGGCACTCCTCCGGAGACGAGCAGCATCAAAAGCAACAGCACCGCTGAACCCAACAGGAGTGCCTGGACCAGCAAGTGCGGGGGCAATAACGGGTTTTGCCACATGTCGCGGGCTTTCGCTTGAGCGAAAAGGTACGCCGTATAAATTGCGGTCATCGCCGACAATGGAATTCCTGCAATCATCAACCACTGCTGCAAGGATTCTGTTTCGAACCAACTCCCAACGAAATGCAGTGCTAGTACAACCGTGTAGGCGGCAATAACAAAAGCGCCTTTCACCAGCCAACTGCGCCACTGCGGCCGAGCAAAAATCAGATAGAACCGCTCAGGATGCTCAAGGTCCCAAATCAAGAGTCCACCCGTGACCGCGAGGAAGACACCAGAGACGACCGGCGCAACCCATAGCCAAAAAGGACTCTCGGAACTTAAGAAGCCGAAAAGTACCAGCAACGCCGCAACCAAATATACTCCCGCTGCAATACCCTTGGTCCAGGTGTAAAGACTGACGCGCCAGTCCCACGGAATCCAATGCGCGACATCGTAAGAGAGCAATGCCGCGGCCGACGAGTTGTTGTACTGGGGATTTCCGGAAACTACGTGGTCGCTGTCTTCCTGCTGCTCGCTCCACATGAACAGTCCCGCGTCTGGTCGTCTGGCAGCCAATGGATCCAGCGTCGCCTGATGGGCGCCTTTGTAAAAAAGTTTGGGAAGCGTCTCTTTCTCCGGTCGCCGCACGGTCACCGCTTCGCGATTGACGATCCGGGACACGTAAGATTCCGTATTGTTCAGGTCGCCAATTAGAATTGCCTGAGTCGGACAAACCACGACGCACGCGGGCTCCAGACCTACGTCAATTCGATGAGCGCAGAAGTTACACTTCTCTGCCGAATGATCTTCAGGATTGATGAAGATCGCATCGTAAGGACAAGCAGCCATGCAAGCCTTGCAGCCGATGCAGATCGATTTGTCAAAATCCACGATGCCATCGTCGCGCTTGAACATCGCGGTCGTTGGGCATGCAACAACGCACGGCGCGTGCGCGCACTGATTACAGCGCGTGACCTGATGCGCACGACGGGTCTGTGGGAAGACACCGATGTCGACGTGTTTTACGTAGGTGCGAGTAACAGACAGTGGAACGAGGTTTTCAGACTTGCAGGCGGTGGTACAGGCGTGACACCCGATACAACGGGTGTTGTCGATGACCTTTGCCCATTGAACCTTTTGGGTTTGTGGCTGATCGAGCATCCGAGCTCCTTTTTCAGGGTAAGCGCAAACTATAGCATGCGCTTCGTGAAAGAGGAGCTAGGTGTTAAAACCCTGGGGGTAGTTTATGCTCGGAGAAGCCTCAAGTGGTTTCCTTGATCGCTCGCCGGCGGCGGCGGCGGACTAGACCAGCCAAGCCAGCCAAACCGGTTCCTGCCAGGATCATCGTTGCCGGTTCAGGCGTGGCAATAACACCCTCCCGACCAGGCTTGATGAAGATCCGTCCGGGATTCTCGACCATCCGCTCGACTCGTACATCGCCTGATGGCCCACTAAATAGCTGGACCGATCTGGAGAACAAGATCGCAGACTCGGCCCGATCGAAAGTAGCGGCATGCTGATATGAACTCAAGTGGAGAGTTACATCTTCAGCGGAAACGAGTTCGACAAGTTGTAGTTGTTGAAATTGAGTATCGGCATAGGTTGCACTCGCACTTGCGGCAGTAATGGCAAACACAAATCCAACGCTTAGAAACAGTCTTCCCCACACACACATAGACATTTACTCCTGGCTCGTTAGTTGAGATCGATTATGAGGGGGAATTCACGGGGGGCGGGATCGTTAAGAGCAATAATTGCGCCACCTCACTCATTCGCGACTTTGCTAAGGTTTAGCAACAACACCCTTAAAGCACTCGGGGGCGGGTTCTGAAATCTGAACAGGCTTTCCAGAATCGGGACTGGAATCTGGGAGAGAACGCTTTATCATCGCCGAGCTAATAACCTTTCGAAACTACGACTTCCAAATCAATCTGGAACCGGAAGAACTCTCTCTCGGTCGGAACCTCTTGCTGATCGCCTTTCATCGTTGGGATGACTGGAAGGGAGCAGCGCTTCATTGACAAAACTCGGGGCGCATACGAAATTAGCTGACGTAAACTTGCTTCTCTACAAGCGATGCTATGGAGGTTTCATCTTGATTCGTGCTCGTCTTTCTATTCTTGTTGGGCTGCTCCTCGCGGCCGTGATTCTGGCGGCCTGTAATTCGGCAGAAAAACCGACAGCTTCAGGCCCGGTAGCGACTACTTCACCAGCCTCTGCTGCACCGGCCTCTGCGCCACAAGTTCCCACGGTCCACGCGGATGGAGTGCGGCGAGTCACGACCGTGGAACTCCGCGATCTGCTGGCACAGGAGGCAGTCGTCGTGGTCGACGTACGCGATGCAGCGTCATTCAAGCAGGGTCATATTCGGGGCGCGAAACTGATTCCCGTAGCAGACGTACTGCAGAAAGCGGATGGACTGCCGAGGAACAAGCTCATCGTCACGTATTGCTCTTGACCAAACGAACATACGTCCGCCGGTGCGGTGGTCAATCTCAAAACAAAAGGTATTGAAAACGCGGCTGCGCTACTGGGTGGCTTTGATGCTTGGAAGAACGCTGGTTTACCAATAGAAACGAATTGAAAGAAGATGTTGGAGGCTGGATGTTAGATGCTGGTTCGTCTGAATGCCGGGTCGCGTTTTACCCTCGAACATCTGACTTCTTGACTTCTACTCCACATGAACTGCACAAGCTGTGGCGGCTACGTCGCTCCCGGAAAGGCCTTCTGCTCAGACTGCGGCACTGCTGCACCCGATCCAGAGGCCACCAGGCTGGCGCGCGTCAGGTCAGGAATTCCGGCTAGATCCGCGGACAGCGATCTCGAGCAGACGATTTTTACCGTTCGCCCCACGCTGGTGTTTGTGAAGTTGGGTTACGCCCTGGCGGTTATCGGCGCCATCACGCTGGTTTTTCTGCTCGCCATGATTCCAGTCAGTCCGTTGATCTCAATTCCTCTCGGGCTGGCTCTGTTGCTGATCCCGGCCTTTTATCATATTCGCCGCAACCTGATTAGATACACTTTGACCGACTCAAAATTAGAGATTGATACCGGCCTGATTGCTCGCACTACCCGCAACATCCCCCTAAGCAAAATCCAGGACGTAACGGTTTCAGCGAGCATCCCGCAAAGACTGCTTCGTTTTGGTGATGTAATCGTCGACAACGCCAGTGAACTGGGCGGCAGCACGGTGCTACAAAACATCAGCAATCCACGTCACTATGCAGATCTGCTTTTGCGAGAGCTGCGTCGGTGGCACTAAACTACTCCCAGCAATTTCTCAACAACATTTCGGCTCGCGGGAACATCCAAGCCTTGTTGGGTTCTAAGCAAGCCAAACTATTAGTTTTACGAGCCGGAGTCTGATTTGAAGAATTTGTACTTTAGATTTTTAATTGCGGCCTTTTTCATTGTGGCTTTGTCGCCAGCAGGACGTGCTGACACTCTCGCGTACGATACGAAGGACTTGCCTGACCAGCTTGGGGGTTACCGAGCACGCGGTCCCATTGTCCCAGCACCGCTACCTGATACTTTGCCCGCTGAGATTGATACGCTTGGCTGGATCCGCCGCACCTATGTCGCCCCCAACGGCTCCTCCATGAATGTTTTTCTCTATCCCACAGGCTCTGATTCCGGAGCTTACTCGCTGTTAACGATGCGGGCGCCGACAACGGACATCAAGTTTCGCGATGTTGGGCTCGCGAGCGTAATCACTCCGTCCCGCGTGTTTTTCTCAAAAGGTCGAAACTTCGTAATTGTGGAAGCAAGTAAGGCGGCACCGGAGGACGTTTTAGACCTCGCACGGGAATTCGCGAAGACACTAGATCCGGGCCATAACGATCTTCCTGTCCTGGTTAAGCATTTGCCAAACTGGGAGACGGCTCGGGTTGGCGCCGAGTACGTAACCACTCTTAGGGCACTGAAAAAGTTGTTTCCGACTGAACCGGTACTACATGTCGTCAGCTTTGAGGCCGGTGCAGAAGCGGTTGCTGCTACGTATACCAGTCCCGAACGAAAAGTCGGTGAGTTGTTGATAATTGAGTTCACCACTCCGCAGCATGCCAGTGACAATGATCGGTTCATCAACGCAAAGCTCAACGAACTGAGAAACGAAGGAAGCCCTCACGTTCCGACCGCATACCGTCGAGTGGGAAACTATGCGGTCTTTGTCTTTAACGGTGCGGATACACAGGCGGCAAACAAGCTGATCGACGAAGTTAAGTACGAACAAGTCACGCAGTGGCTGGGCGACAATCCTTATCCTTTACTGGACGCGCAACGAGAGTACGTGGCCACTACACTGGGAGTATTTGTTTCGGTGGTGAATTTGACTGGAATCGCGATTCTTGTTTGTCTCTCTGTTGGCGGATTGTTTGGTGGGCTTCTGTTCATGAAAAGGCGTTCTCAACTGCGTGCGGTTGAGTCTTACTCTGATGCTGGCGGAATGCTTCGTCTCAATCTGGATGAGATGACCGGGAAACCAGACCCGGCGCGGTTAATTGGGCCGACCAACTAAAGTTACTCCCAGACAAAAAAGAGAGAAGCGTGGCGATCACTCGTCACGCTTCTCCATATTCGGATCCATTATAAAGCTAATGCGGGCTGCTGATCTTCCTGGGAGGCTCCCCCAAGCCCCTTCAGGACGGGATCAGCAGCACCGCAATGATTGCTCTTTGATTGCGCGCATAACGTTAACTCCGTTCCCCCGAAAGAGTCACCGCCTGCCTTAATTACTGAGAGGACGCCTCCCCCAAAGCTTCCACTCACCGCAATCTCTGAGCCTGACCCGATTTACCCTATCTACCCTTTTGTTCTGATATCTCGTTTGGCAATGAGCGTGCCATTATGGTTGAACACCAGCGGATTTCGTTTTTCCTTGGAAAGAGTGAGGCGAGGAGGAACAACGGGGTTCACAAGCGTGATGGGCCGGGTTCCGCGTACACGTTCAATACATTTCGGCTAGTACACGCGAACGATTATCGCTCGCTCGTAATATGGTCCATCGTGATGATCCTTTTGATTGAAGCGCATCAGTCACGCTAAGGAAGAGTTTTGATCAATACGTCGATCTCTTCGAATGTGTTGTAGCAGTGAGGCGAGATGCGCAATCGCTCACCTCTCGGTGCGGTCACAATGTTTTCATTCCTTAGATGGGCATAGAGGGACATTGGACTCAGCTCGCCTTTGTGGCGAATGCAGACGATCTGGGATTTCTCGCCGGCTCGACGCGAACTAACCACCTCGTAGTCGCGACCACCCAGACGCTCGCACAGATAGTCAGTCAAACTTTCGAGATGAGCTGCGATTCGCTCGACTCCGATTTCAGTGAGCAACTTCAAACTCGCTTCAAGCCCGTACATCAACGAAGATGGTCCGGTGCCTGATTCCCAAGCCAAGGCCCCTGACTTCCAACCCTGTTCGAAATTGCCATAGTCATCTGGATTGGGAACGCTGATCCATCCCACCAGCGTGGGTTCGATGCGCTCACGTGCGCGGTCAGAGAGATACAACAGGCCAACGCCTTCGGGAGTCAGGAGCCACTTGTGCCCGGCGCCCGCCGCTGCATCAATCAGCTGGGCCTCGACGTTTATGGGAAGCACTCCCATCCCCTGGATTGCGTCGACCACCAGGAGCGCGTCATGAACTCGAGCAGCGCGTCCGATGCGTTCCAAGTCGGCGCGAAAGCCTGAGGCATATTGGACGTAACTAATAGCAACGATCCGTGTGCGAGCATCGATCATGCTGACCATTTGCTGTACATCCACCCGCCCAGATGTCTCTTCGCACATCCGTACTTCAACGCCAAAAGCATTTCGCAGCCGCAACCACGGGTAAACGTTCGAGGGAAACTCGCGGCGAAAAGTGACCAGATTGTCGCCTTCTTTCCACCGCAGGCCGTTCGCTATTGTTGAGATCCCATCCGAAGTATTTCGCATGAACGCAATCTGTTCGGGCCGTGCTCCAATCATCGACGCCGCGAGCTGGCGCGCACTTTCCTTAACCGCGATCCAGTCTCGAAAATTTACCGAGCCGTTTTCATTGACGTCCGCTAACTGGGTCTTGATCGCTTCGATTGTGGGGGTAGGCGGAGGAGAAACGGCGGCGTGATTGAAATAGATCGAGTTGCGGGTTACCGGGAAAAGATCGCGCAGTTTGTTCATCGCGTAGGACAGGCATTCCTGCCTGTCAGCTTTTGATTCGGATTCCTTTTGGAAGTGAATCGGACATTATTTCGAGAGAAGACGTTCTGTCCTACCTACGGCGCATAAGGATGACCATAGAATTCTTTATAGAGCCAGCCGAGCACGCGCGCTTCCGCGGTGCACAACGTCTCGATCCAGCAGTTGAGCAAGAACTCGCGTCTGCCACGCTCGCTCGGAATCTTTGTTGACTCTACAACTACTGACGAGCCGCTCGTTAGATCCAGACGATAACTTTCAGCGGTTGCCTCGTTCGCCTTCGAGGCTGTTTCCAACGCGTTTAGCAGTTGACTAATCCACGAGTGCATATCTGACTCGCTCGGATTATCTGACAGTGCCTGGATGATGCCGATTGCCAATCTGTCTTCGGCCCGATTGAACATGAAGATCTCTTCATTATTCCCGCGGCTTTGTTCCTGCTTCCACTGAAAAACTTCCTCCACTCGAGGGTGCTTTACGACGGCAACTCGTTCGTCGTAATCAAGAAACCACTGAATGACATCCGGTACCGAGTCGACATCAATTCTGCCCGCAGAATCTCGACGCAGCGGCGGCAAATTCGAGGCCGTTTCATTTCCATTGCTGGAAGAAGGACTGGACATCGCTCAATCAACTCCAACCAAATTCAATTCGAAAGCAGCGGTAACTTCGCCCACAATGTCACCGCGAAAGTTTTTTACCGGGAAGAAAGCGTAGCGCGAAACCGCGTCAAGCGAGTCGTCTTTCAGAACGCCTAACTGCCGCAGAGATTCAATGACCACGGTCGGACGAGCGCGATGGTCGTCACCGTCTTCAATCTTCAGAGCCAAGCCAAACCCCTTGGGAAAATCTTCCGATGGCAAGACGCCAACTGTGTACACACCTTCCGCGCCGACCTTGGATATCAGACGGCCCTTCGCGCCACGCATCATTTCGGTGTCCAGCCGATCGGTAGTTCCTCCGATGAGTTCAGGATGCGCGATCATCGCTGAGACAACTCTCTGGCAAGCCGTTCTGGTTGTTTCATCAAAGTCGCCAGGCCGCGAGACCAAGCGCGCGTACATCCTGGCCATCGCCTGCAACGTGAGACCAAACACCGGGACCCCGCACCCATCAATTCCAACTGAAATGTCTTCGGTCGGTACGTCGGAGAATTGCGATACAACTCTCACGATGGCGAGCTGTACTTCGTTTTCAGGCAGATCGTACGTCTCGATTGGGGCGCCTAGCTGCCGGGCCAACGCCAGCATTCCCGCGTGTTTTCCCGAGCAATTGTTCTGCAGAACGTTCGGTTGCGCGCCACTCTCTCTTAATCTCCTGGTGACGTCAGCGCTGAAAGGTTCATGCACTCCACATTTTAACGCCGACGCATCAAGCCCGATCTTCTCCAGCATCGATGCGGCCAATTGCGTATGGATCTCTTCGCCGCTATGCGAAGCGCAGGCAAGAGCAATTTCAGCCTCAGTAAAGCCGAAGCGATCTGCAGCGCCCGATGTGATCAGGGGAATAGCCTGATGAGGTTTTGCAGACGAACGGAGATAAGTGACTGTCTCAGGCGTCCCCAGGAAGGCAAGCACGCGACCGTCCGGTTCAACGGCGACGACGTGTCCTCGGTGACGAGATTCAACGATCGCGCCGCGAGTAACTTTAACGAGTGGTTCGCCAACGGGAATCTGCTGGTGCTGTTCGGCAGAGCTGTCAGGTGAAACCTGTATCAAGACAACAACCTCGCTGTGTTTTGGATGGCGGGAATCTTAACACACGACGAACGCCTCAGACGTTGGGACATTGCAGGGCTTTCCTTCCGTGTGGCTCCCCGTTTTTGTCAGTAACTCTCAGGGAATCGGGGGCCACGCAGGGAAGACCTACAATCCCTACAATCCATCCGATCTACCGAAATAAAAAAGCAGGAGCCGTTTCCAGCTCCTGCTCGGATATCGATCGATCGGGTTCTAAGCTATTTCGCAGTGCCTGCTGCCGGCGCAATCTGAACCTGAGCGGTTCGCTTCGCTTTGGCTGCGCGCTTAGCCGGATAACTCAAAACTGTAAGTTTCACGGTCCGCCTTCCGAAACGCATTGCGTCGCGTGAACTGGGTGTCCAGATATCGATCCGGCGACCCTTAATCATGCCGCCCGTATCCGCCACCAGATACTCGCCACTGTAAGCACCAGCTTGAATTCGCACTCGCGAACCAAGGGGCAGAACGCGTCGATCGGCAGCAATAATTCCCCTGCTAACCATTCGCCCACTCGCGGTTCGCCCGCGCAGGCTGTATGCGGTAGCAATGTAAGAAACGGGAGGCGTAATGCCTGTCTTAAGCGCTAGCTCGGTTTCTGAAACGGCAGCCGCGGTTGCAGTCGTCATGGAAGTTCCAGCAACCTCTTTGGCAGTTGTCGAGTTTCGAGTCTTGGTTTGTTTGGATTGCTGAAAATTCTTGCTGGGAGTTTCTGCTACGGAAGGTCTGGCTGAAACGATTAGAAAAACTAGAAGCGATGCGGTTGCAATAATCGCACTGCCACTGAAAAATGATTTCATCTGGTCGGGTCTCCTGCCGAATGTTATTTCCTACCTTTTCAGCTCCAGCGCGAGTCCGTTCTTTCCTATGACTCGACCTCCGGCCCAAGGAGTCTTATGACGTCAGCCAGAGTTGGGGGCTTGCATCCTTGATGCAGGCGCTGAAAAAGACCTGGTGTGCTTAAAAGAAAAACAAGCGGTAAATTCCCCGTTTTCGAACGTCCGAATTCCACGCTTGATCGACTGGGAGGCTAGCATCCCACTTTGAGAGGTGTCCAGCCGGCGGTTGCTCGGAAGTGGCCTAAAACTCCGTGCTGTTAAGCTAACCTAAGAAATAGTTAAGACTTAACGCGCAGGTTGTTTTTGTGTTGCAGGGCAGAACTTTTAAGAAATCCAAGGCATATCAGGTAATTTGCAGGTCGGGAAGGGTGGTTTAACCCCGCCGACTCACCCCGGATTTCCACTAGTTGTTCCCCGACTCAAGCGGGGGTAAACCACCCTTCCCCACCTGCAAATCGTCAACCTTGAAATGGCAGAGAGAACTTGGATGCTGCTGTGAATTGGATTCAATCAGGACTACAGCGCGAGGAAGTTCTCCAAAATGCGGCGGCCTAGCGGATGTTCATCGTCATACAATTCCGGGTGAAACTGAACGCCAAACACCGATCGTTCGCTATGCTGCATCGCTTGAATCGCACAGGTCTCATTCCATGCCGTTCGCTGAAACCCATCGGGAAGGTCTTTCACCTCGTCACAATGAGAATGCCAAACGGTTACTTCGGAAGGTAGTCCGGCGAAAAGCCCTTGCTCGTCGGTTTCAACCGGAAAAAACCCGCGCTCGCGTTTGGCTCCTTCGTAACCCTCACCCGGATCGAGCCGCTTCATCAATCCCACCGAGCCGCCGAGCGCGATTGCTATCTGTTGGTGCCCGCCACAAACACCGAGAATCGGGGTCCTCGCCTCGCGAATAACCGAAAAGACGGCGGCGAGATCCTCCGCGGCATACATGTCCCAGGGGTGACTCTGACCGCTCAGAATAATGTGAGTTGGAGAAAGCTGATTGACTCGGTCGAGACTGACTGCGTGCAAGGGCTCAATCAAAATCTCTTTTCCGGTCATCATGCGAGCGAGGCTGGCTTTCAGTTCTCGCGGGCTGGGACCCTGGCCATCAATGGTGTTGTCTACGAGGTAGATCATGAACTCAGCCGAGACAGTACAGCTTTCCATTGAACGCACCGATGTAGATTCGTCCATCCAGGATCGCCGGCGTGGCATTCACGTTGTCACCAATCTTCAATTCCCAAACGCGTTCGCCCGTATCCGCGGACAACATGTACATCCATCCTGCTTTGTCGCCGAAAACCAGACGGCCATCCACTATCGGGGCCGTTCCCCAAATCGGTCCACGCACCAGATGCTTCCAAACGACCGACCCATCATCGGCGTTCAAGGAGTACATGAAACCGTTGTTGGAGCCGATGTGAACGCGACCGTCGAGCACGATTGGGCTTGCCCAGAAACCGCTCCGGTATTTGTTAGCGCTATATCCACCTTCCGCTTTGAACTTCCAAATCTGTTTTCCATCCTGTTGGTTGAAAGCCGAGACGTAACCATCCTCCGCCGCCGTGTAGACCATGCCGTTCGTCACCGCGGGTGTGGAATTCGAGTCGGCGCCAATTCTCGCTTTCCAAATAACTGCGCCGTCCTTCGCAGCGAGACAATAGAGATCCCCTCGCTCGGTTCCGATATAGATACGATCGTCAACGTAAGAAAAGCTGCCTTCCATCGAACCCAGCCGGTCGGTTTTGTAGATGAGCGATCCATCCTGCAAATTCAGACAATAGAAGAACCCATCTTCGCCGCCAAAGTAGACGCGGTCATCGATCACGGCTGCTGAACAATCAACTTCAAACCCGGTCTTGAATTTCCATAACAAGGTTCCGTCGTTCGCGTCCAGGCAGTAGATGTAGTGATCGAGTCCGCTCGCAATGACGCGATCACCAACGATCGTCGGCGTAGCCTTCAAACTGTCCTCGGTTTTAAAACTCCAGACGACTCGTCCATCCGTCTTATCGAGGCAATACAGGTAACTATCGGCGGAGCCAAAGTAAACATACTTCTCCGTCACCGATGGCTGTCCCGGCCAACTCGACCCACCCCATCCGTCTTTGTGCAATCGACCCGACGTGAGCCTGGTCTTAAACTCCCAAATCACTTCGAGCGGACGGTTGGGCCACGGCCCGGTGCCATAAAAGTTTCGCGACACGCTGCCAAGCCAAAACGGAACGGACTTAGGGATTGCTTTCGCTGGAGGCAGGACGTTGACTTCAGTTTTGGAAATGGCAGTCCCGCCGCACCCCGCCAGCAGCAGCGGTACGACAAAGGCCATTGTGGCTAGCCAAAACAGGCAATTACGCCTAATAAAACTGTCGGGTTCAGTCATGGAGTGAGAAATTCTCTGCTGGAAACTCATTGATTAGACAGGGGCAACGCGCCAATCTCCTGAATAAACTACTTCAGCAGTGCCGGTTATTACAACCTCATCATCCTCGCGCCAATGGATTCTCGCCTGGCCTCCAACCATCAGCGCGATCACCAGTCGGTTGGTCTGGTTATTGATCATTGAAGCCACCGCCGCTGCACAGGAACAGCTTCCCGAGGCGGTCGTTTCGCCTACGCCGCGCTCCCAGATTCGCAGTTCAATCTGGTCGCGATCGAGAACGCGGATAAAAACGACGTTCGTGCGGTCGGGAAACTGCTTGTGGGTTTCTATTATCTTCCCTATCCGCCGCCAATCGAGCGCCTCGAAGTCATCAACGAAAATGCAGCAGACCGGGTTTCCGATCTGCACTGCGGTGACCGCAAATGTTTCTTGCCCAACCTTGAGCGGATAATTGATAACTCGCTCAAGCGCGTTTTCTGTGGCCATTGGAATTGAACCGGAATCCAATCCCGGCCGCCCCAACTCAGACTCAAACACGTAGCGCCCTTGCAGCTCGCCAAGCAGCTTGTACAGTTTTATGCCCGAGCGAGTGCTCAACCGCAGTTCTTCCTTGCTCCAAAGTTTCTGGTAGTACAGATACGCGGCGGCGCAACGCGTGCCGTTGCCGGACAAGGCCGCTTCGCTTCCGTCGGGGTTGAAAATACGAACGTGAAAGTCCGCGCCAGCTTCGCTTGACGGGCCAACAACCGCGATTCCATCCGCACCTGCGCCCAGGTGACGGTTGCAGATCGCGCGAGCAAACATTCCAAGATCCGGAACTGTTGCCAGTTGATCCGCTTCAATGACGATATAGTCGTTTCCGAATCCGTGAAACTTGATAAAGATTGGCGGCATGTGTTTCTTTAATTGTAGTCAGCAGCCTGAGCAAACAGCTTGTTCAATCGTTGCGTCAGTACGGGCTCAACACTCAACAGCCGCGCGTAAACTGTGAACTGACCGCGGTGATACATCTCATGTGAAGATGCGAACTGCAGACACTGCAACTTGGTGATTTCCTTACCATCAAATCTACGCATCGGAACATCCAGTTTGTCCGCGCGAGACCTGATGGTCGCCTCCGCCACTTCCATGCTGCTGCGCATCAGTTCCATCAAACCGTGCTTCTCACTTATCGCCGCAACTTCCGGTGCATACTCTTGGATGTGGGCCGGAAAAGATTGGCGCAACAAGTTCGTGTTCTCTCGACAGCATTCGCCCACCAGCAGTTTCTGGACTTCGATCACGTGACGAAGAAGTTCCGCAATGCTTCGCGTTTCGCCTGTGGCCCGGAATTCAAACTGCTCTGGTGGAATTTGAGCAACTTCGTCTATGAAGCCGTCACGAACTTCCTTCCAAGTGGCGACGAGATTATCGACTGACATGGTTTGTCCTTTCAGGGAAGAGGGGGTTAGAAAAACTCTAAGATCGTCCGGCAAACGACGCCAGTAAGACCACGATCGGATCGATCACTGACGAACGTGGCTCAACGCCTTCCGGATAGTTGTTGACCATGATGGAAAACACGAATCGTTCCCCCGAGTTCGTAGTCAAGTATCCCGACAGACTTGCAGCTGAACTAAGCGATCCGGTCTTCGCGCGTACATTGTTTTCCGCTGGTGTGCCTTTCATGCGGTTGCGCAAAGTTCCGTCAACGCCGGCGATTGGTAACGCTTCGCGAAAAGCTACGGCGTGCGGATGGCGACTCATGTAGACAAGTAATTGCAGCGTTGCCTCAGCAGTAATCATGTCGTTGCGCGACAGACCCGAACCATCGGACAGCACGAGCGCGGCCGGATTCACGCCCGCATCGCGAAGAAACGCTTTCACAATCTCCAGGCCTGCACTCTCGCTGGTGCGAAACGCGTCAGGCAGAACGGTGGCTGGCAGGGGCGCAACCTTTCCGAGCGTTCGCAGAAGCAGTTCTGTGTACAAATTCTGACTCGGCTTCAGAGTTTGTGCTGCGATCACGCTGAGCGGTGGCGACTGCATTGTTGTCAGTTCAACCAGGGTCGACTTGTCCACGGTAAGCGCCGGTGCTCCGGAAGCCGACGCCGGTAACGTGCGCGATCTTCCAGTAATAACGACGCCGCGCTTTGAAAGCGACGCGCGCAGCAGATAAACAAACAACATCGCCGGATGTGAAATGCCGACGCCTCCCGTGTAACCGCGGTCGTCGAGGGGCATTGAACCATTCAGTTCCAACACATGCGTGCCGAGACCACGATAGATCCTGAGACTTCTCTTTGTTCCTGCGGCAGTGGTCGTAACATGATTCGAGATGGTCAGAAGTGGATCTGGCGGGCCAATCGTGATCACGGCTGGCGCGCCAACTCTTGCGCCCGGCTGCACCGAAATATCCAGCGCGTTGTCGTTAATCGTGAGTGCACTCACCTCCGCGCCGTACCACCACTGCAGATCTTCCCATTCCCAACCGGAACCGTATTGCGGACCAGTGAAATAAGTTTCGTCACCGACGATATCTCCCTCGATTCTTTTCACACCGGCGCTGGCGATGCGCGTCGCAAGATCGTCAACGGCTTTGAAGTAGTCACCGCCATTGAAACGCGCGGCCATTGAAGGATCGCCGCGGCCATAGATTGTCAGATCTCCATGGACGATGCCGGCAGCGTCAGGCCGCGTCGCCGCATAGACACTCGTCGCGTAACGATACTCGGGGGAAAGCCGATCGAGTGCAGCGGCAACCGTGTAGATCTTCATGTTCGACGCCGGTCGTAAGAGTTTATTTGCGTCCTGCTCAAAAACGACGCGACTAGTATCGAGTGACGCGACCTTGATCCCAATCATGGCGGAAGAGAATTCGGGCTTCCGCAAAACTTCGCTTATTCGCTCCTGCAAGTCAGCGATGGTCGCGGTGGTGACAGCAACTCTGGTTTGCGAACTTTGAGATGGAGACGGGGACGGAGACGGAAACGCCTGTGGAGTCGGCTGTGCTTGAGGCCGCGTCGGCATCGACGGCGAGGTAAGAGGCGGCGCCGGCATCGATGGCGGCGGTATCGGTTTAGCCGCCGGGGGTCTTGTGCCTTGCGCTAAACAAACGGGAGTGCCCGCCAGCAGCACCGTGTACAGGAGAAACAAACTAACTATTGAATTGACGCGGTTTCTTATTGTCATTGTTCTGTTGATTAGACGCGAGCTAGGCGGATGGGGCTTCAGTGTGTCTTGGCGCACGGTCTGGTCGAACCCTGGTCATTAACTCAGCGAACCTCGGATCACTTCGGAGCGCTGTCCAATTGGGATCGTTTTGAAAGCACGGTCCGTTCTCATTTCCTAACGCGATTGTGCGTTCCAACCAGGAGAATGCTTTCTCGCGGTCATTCTCCAGGGCGTACACGGACGCAATCGAGTAGGCGATGTCGGCGTCGACCTCGCCGTTGCGAATCACATCGTCATTCAGGTGTTCCAATGCTTCCGCGTGTTTTCCCTGAGCGCTCAGGAACATTGCCATGAATGGCCGCACGCCATGCATGTTTGGATGCCTTCTGACGACCTGCTGCATTAGCTCAGCCGCCGCATCAGTTTGACCGGTGTAATACAAAGCGAGGGCGCGAAAGGTGCGCACCAACGGATTGTCTGGCTCGCCTGCATTATCCAATTGTCGCTTCGTTTCATCGAAGTGGCCCATGTACATTTGCAAAAGAGCGCGATTGTAACTTGCGACTACGTGTGCGGCCGGATCGAGACGCACCAGTCGATCTAGACTGCGTAGCGCGCGACCATATTCCCCATCAAGACGATGCAATGTGGCTTTTACGAAATAGACTACTGCTTCGTCAGGTGCTTCGCGGCGAGCGCGCATTACCTCTTCTCGCGCCTTCTGTTTCTCTCCGCGCCACAAATAGATAAAGACCATCAACATTCGCGCTTCGACCAGACGCGGATCGATCTCCAGCGCCTTTTTGAAAGCCACCTCTGCTCGCTCGTAGTCTTCAGCGCCGCCAAAACCCTTGAAGACTCGATTCACGAAAGCCGCGCCCAGCCCGTCGTAGGCCAGCGCAAAGTTCGCATCCAGTTCAATCGCGCGCTGGAAATGCTCAATCGCAGCGCTGCAATCCTCCGGAGCAAGGCTGCGGAAGATGAACCGGGCAAAAAGATCGCGACCACGCAGATATTGCTCGTAAGCGACTGCGTTCTCAGTCGATGGCTTGGCCATTCCCACCTGCTCGGCGGGACTCAACTCAAGACGCAGTCCTTCAACGATGCGCTGCGCAATGGTGTCTTGCACGGCGATGATGTCCTCTGCGGACGTGTCGATGCGATCGCTCCAAATAATCTCTCCTGACGCGACATCGAGAAGTTGCGCCGTCACCCGAAAGCGCTCGCCCGCATGCATGAATCCGGCAGTGAGTACGGCGGTGACGTTCAGCTCACTGCCGATTTCTCGTGGGTCTAATGCCTGTCCCTGATACCTGGCAATTACTGACGAGGGTCGGACTACGAGGGACCTCACGCGTGCGAGTTCGGTGATTACCGCATCCGCGAGCGAGAACTCATAGAAGCTCGAAGCCGGGTCGTTGCTGAGGTTGCGAAAACACAAGATAGCGAGACTCGTCTTCTCCTGATCGGCGATGGTGGTAAACGGTGTTTCGTGAATCGGTTTCGCACTGCCACCACTGACTGTGAAGCTGGGCGCTGATGTCGGCGCTTCACTTTTTGTAACCGCCCGCAACCATCTGACCGCGCGCGAAACCGGGTTATCTCCACCGACGTGACGCGGTGCTTCAGTGGCCGCCCCGACACCGGTTGCCTCAAAACCTGCCACCTCCTGCAGGACGCTGCGCAAATCGTCTCGCATGTCTTCCATCTTCTGATAACGATCGCGCGGCTCCTTCGCCATCGAGCGATCCAGAATCTGTTGGATGCGCTGCGGCAGCGGATCGCTTCGCATCTCGGCAATCGGTTTCGGTGAATCGTGCAGCACAGCATGACGCACGTCGATCGTGGTCTTGCCGCGGAAGGGCCAGGTCCCGGCGAGCATTTCATACAACAGCACGCCGGTTGAGAAGATGTCGGCGCGCTTGTCGACCCGATCGCCACGCGCTTGCTCGGGTGCCGCATAAGTAGCAGTGCCATACGGTACGCCCACTTCCGTCAATTCCGTATGATGAATACCGCTAGCTCCGGCCTGCTCGTCATCGAGCAGTTTGGCCAGACCAAAATCCAGGACTTTCGCCTGGCCCGCTGGTGTCACCATCACATTTCCGGACTTGATATCGCGATGAATGATGCCGCGTGAATGCGCAGCCGCCAGCGCGTCGGCAACCTGGATGGCGATCGCGAGCGCGCTTTTCAATTCGAGCGGGCGGCCGGCCACCAGTTGGCGAACATTCTTCCCTTCAACGTGCTGCATCGCGATGAAGTGCAGACCATCGGCTTCGTCGAGATCAAAAATCGTACAAATGTTTGGGTGGTCCAGGGACGAGGCGAGTCGCGCTTCACGCTCAAAGCGTTTCAGATTTGCTTCCTTCGCGGTCAGCTCTTTCGGCAGAACTTTAATTACTACGGTGCGCCCTAACTTCGAGTCGGTGGCTTTGAAGACCTCTCCCTGCCCGCCAACGCCGAGCTTTTCGAGAATGTGATAATTGCGTAAGGTCTTGCCAACCATCTTTTTAGTTGAAGGACGCCAGCAGTTCCTCGGCGGTTACGGTTGCGGTGCCGACTTTTCCAACCACGATGCCGGCGGCGTGGTTTGCCAGGTGCGCGGACTCAATCGTCGAAGCGCCAACAGAAAGCGCCGCCGCCAAAGTAGCAATGACGGTATCACCCGCACCAGTGACATCATAGACTTCGCGCGCCGCCGTCTTGACGTAAACAGGTTCACCGCTACCATCCAGCAACATCATTCCCCGATCACCACGCGTGATCAGCACCGCGTCGCATTTCAGCTGCTCACGAATCCGACTAGCCGCCTGGTGCAGACTCGAATCTGAATCCTCTTCGAGATTAGTCATTTTAAGCGCCTCATGGTGATTCGGCGTAACCAGGGTAGCCGGTGTGTAGGCTGCAAAGTTGCGGATCTTCGGATCAATAAGAACCGGGATCCTCTTATAAGCTTCCGGCAGGATTGCCTTCAGAATTCGTGGCGTCACGACGCCTTTGTCATAGTCTGAAATCACGAGCGCGGCGGCATCTTTTAGCGCATCTCGCAGGGCCTTAATAATCAGCTCTTCGGTTTCGTGATTCACCGGACGACGATCCTCGCGGTCGGCCCTGACGACGAGTTGGCTATGAGCAATTATACGAGTCTTAACGGTCGACGGCCTGGTGCGATCGATGGGGAGGTAATCTTCTGTTTGTTCGGGATTGCATTCTCTCAACGCGCCTTTGAGACGATTCCCAGCGGCATCGGCCCCAATAACGCCAACTACAGCGCCTTTTGCGCCAAGTGAAATCAGGTTTGCCAGAACGTTTGCGGCACCACCCAGATGAACGGATTCGCGACGAATGTCAACAACTGGAACCGGGGCTTCAGGCGAGATTCGCGTGACGTCTCCCCAAACAAACTCGTCCAGCATCACATCCCCCAACACCACAACACGACGATCCCTGATCGCTCGCAGGATCTCACCGGCTCGTTGTTTGGTTAGCTCGGGCATGTTGTTCGGTAGGGGCTTCGTTGCTTCCTGGCCTTAAACGTCAAAGGAAACGCGACGCTATTTACTGGGAGCGCGGACGGCCCGTCCGCATCGGCGTTGAATGCCGCTTAGTCAGCATTGAAGGTTCCTTCAAGACGAGATTGGAGGTGCTGCTAAGCGGGCGTGTCCGCTCGCGCTCCCAGCGAAGAGCCTCGCGATTCTTATGGCAGTTTAGTAAATCACGTCGCGCTTTCGCGCAACACACGTTCAACCGCGCTCACTACATTTTCAACCGGCACGCGTCGAATGCATTCGGGCTGTTCGAACTGCTCGCAAAAGTATCCATGACAAGGCTGGCACTCTAGCTCTTCGCGCACAACTGCGGCGGCTGCGGTGGTCCATGGCGCCCAGTGATCAATGTTTGAAGACCCAAAAATTATTACGGAAGGAGCTCCGACTGCGGCAGCCATGTGGGCCACGCCACTATCATTGCCGACGAATAATCGCGCTCGCGCCGCAAGGGCCGTCACTTCCGGCAGCGCCAAGTCGTTAAAGGAGATTATCGGCGCTGTTGATTCGTTTATCAGCTCCGCAACAAGTGCTGTCTCCGCCGGAGTTGTAACGACGATCGTTGCCAGCCCCAACGTGTAAAGCATCTCAGCTACTCGAGCGAATTTTTCCGTCGACCACTGCTTCGTGGCAAATGCAGCTGTGGGATGCATTAAGACAAAAGAATTTGTTTGCGTCAGCCCGGCAGTTTGCAAGCGGGACGAGATGCTCTTGTCCGCTTCCTTTGTTACGACCAGTCTGGTCGCTGGACGATCGCTGACGGGCACGCCGGTCCAACCAAAGAGCGCCAGTTGCTGTTCGACCGAATGCGTCTTGTTCCTTCCCCACAGCAGTGCGGAAGCAGGCGCAAGGTGTTGATGTAAGCGCGCGTACTGATAAGCGGCATAACCAACACGATGCCTGGCTCCCGTTGCGCGTGCTAAGAGCGTCGCGGTTGTGCCGCCATGAAGATTGTAAACAACGTCGTAACGCGCACCGCGCAGTTGTCGCGCTACTCGGGCGCGCGAAGCCGTACTGCCTCTCCTTAAGGGGATCACGTTGTCAACGTACTCAAAGCCGTCAAGCACCGGAGCCACCCAATCCTCGACCAACACATCAACGCGCACGCGCGGCAGAAATCTCTTCAACGCGAACAACGACGGGGTCGACAACACCGTATCACCGATCGAGCGAAGGCGAATCACCAGTACCCGTTCGACGTCGTTCCAGTCCCAGCGCGAAACGCCCAATGGCTGCGGCGCATCTTCACGCTGTGCCTCGGTCTTAGCGAGACGACGCAATTGCGGCGAGCGGTCGAGAATTTCACGCAGACTGTTCATAAGAAGAAAGTGACAAGTGACAAGTGATAAGTGACAAGTGACAAGTGACAAGTGACAAGTGACAAGTGACAAGTGACAAGTGACAAGTGACAAAGGCGAACTTTTATTCGTGTTGAAAGGTTTCGATGGAAAGCTTACTTCTGGAACAAGTGTCTCGTCGTCTTTTTCTGACTTGTCACTTGTCACTTGTCACTTGTCACTCTCTTCTTCCACCGTCGCTTCATCGATCAACATTACGGGAATGTCTTCGCGGATTGGATAAACGCGCTTGCATTCGTTGCAC
>JBGTLE010000147.1:0-4646 GCA_041744295.1 Pyrinomonadaceae bacterium
AAGAAGACTCGAGGGGTTATGAGGGGTGCCCACGGAGGGACACCCCTACAATCTGACGAATGGTATACGGTGTTCGGGATTATAATCACAGCCTCGATGATTACCAGCTTTCGGCTTGCCGCGCGTTCATCCCCGGCAACCACGCGGCCCGCAGTACAACCGAGTAGACGCTGAGTACACCAAAATTCTGTGGAAGCCCTCATATTTCTCTTCATCGTTTCATTCGTCCTGCTCGCTCTCAGTTTCATGGGCTATGCATTCTGGGTTGCAGTGATCTGGGGATTTAAGCAAGCCACACGAAAAGAACCGCCTCTACCACCAACTCCAACTGGCTATTGTCAAAATTGCAGGCGTGAGCTTCCGGTCAATTCCGGTTTTTGTCCTTTCTGCGGCTGGCAGCCGTCCGGAATTGTCATCGAGCTCGTAAAAGATCTTTCTGCCACGGAGCGCCAGCTTGAAAGATTCAATCGAGCCGGCACGGTTGATGCGGCGGCATACGCAAAGATAAAAGAAGAGATTGAAGTCGAGAGACAAAGACTGACGGGCCGGACGCAAAGAGAGTCTCCGACTAGCGAGCAGACTCAGCCATCGGCGCAGAGCGAGCCACCTTCCGTCACGCAACCGCGCACCGAGGACGGACCTTTGAACGAAGCGGCGGTCGTTGCCGGCGCATTCATCATCGGGGACGACAACCTTGTCATTGAACCGGTTCCGACCTTCTTCACCGATTCCGAGCGGACAAACGAGCGCGCCGATGAAGGGCCTCATCGTTCCTCTGAGCCGCCGCCACCGCGCCGATCCTTCTCCGAAGTTCTCAACACATTCCTGGAAGAGAGCAACATCCGTTGGGGAGAGATCATCGGCGGGTTGCTAATTATCGGTTGCTCGACAGCGCTGGTTGTCAGTCTGTGGTCCGAGATCGCCCAGATTCCCGTCCTGAAGTTTTTGATCTTTACTACCGTGACGGCTGCGTTATTTGGAATAGGTTTGTATACCGAGCATCGTTGGAAGCTGCCAACGACGAGTCGCGGAATTCTGACAACTGCCACGCTGCTGGTCCCGTTAAATTTTCTGGCTATCGCCGCCGTCTCCAGTGGTGCAGAAACTCAAAGCGTTTTGATATTGGCGAGCGAGCTAATCGCTCCTGCGGTTTTTCTTTGTTTCGTTTATTTCGCCGGCAAAGTTCTAACCCCTGATTGGCCGCACCTGCTCGTAGCCGGTGTACTCGGTTCTTCGGTCGGACAACTGCTGATTCGCCACTTTGCCTCGCCTGAACTGGAACCAGGGTTACTGGTCGCGCTCGGATTGTTTCCACTCGCTTGTTATGTGACTGCGAGTCTTTGGATGTTGAAAAGTTCGCTGGCGGACGGCGAGATTACCGAAGACGAGACAATCGCGATCTTCATCACGCTGGGTGCGCTCACTTTTTCCGCAATCCTCCCGTTCGCACTGTTGTTGTACAAGGGTGGCCCAGTGTGGCTGACAATGACGTACCTCGCGCCGCTTATCAGCTTCGGCGGTTTTCCCTTGCTCGCAACCGGAATGCTGCTGTGGCGGCGCATAACGAACAAAGACCTCGTGGCGGCCAGAACAGTGGGAACAAGTCTCGCTCTGCTGGGGACCGCGATCATCGTTTCCGGAATAGTGCTGGCATGGCCCAACCCAGCGAGCATCGTGCCGGCAGCGCTCTTCAATTTTGCCGTCTTTGCCGCGCTTGCGATTCTGTTAAGGCTTCCGGCTGCGCATCTGCCGGGAGCAATCTGTTTCGCGCTTGCTTACCTCGTTCTGTTTCATGTAGCTGCCGGTCATGTGCCGTGGGTGAATTTGCGCGTAATGTCTCTGCTCACTGAGTCTCTGTCCGTCGGAAGCGGACAGGTACTGGCGCTGTTGTTCCTCGCTTTCCTTCTCACTTCCGAGTGGCTGATCCGCAGAAGGAGTAAGGCCGAGAGCGATGCGTATTTGGCCGCAGCCCTCGGAACGGCGGCCGTTAGTCTGGTCCTGGTGACTGTCTACGGTATGTGGTCGCCGGCTGGGCCATTCGCTGTTTGGTTGATTTATGCGGTCTATGCAGCCGGCGCGTTATGGATCGCTGTCAGCCGGAAAGAACTGTTCTTTGGTTGGATTGGTTCGACTTTACTGCTGCTCGCGCTGGGCCAGGCATTCGCGCAGGTGCTTCACATTCCCTTTCCTTGGCAGACCGCTTTTCTCACTCACGCCACGATTTGCTCGCTTGCAGCATTTGTGAGCAGTCGGTTTCACACGGAAGTTCTAACCAGACCTTTTTACGAATCTGCGCTGGTCTCGTCCTTTGTGGCGGTCATCTGTTTGGTGCAGGCGGGCCCATGGGAAACGACCGCGATGCAGGCGCAAAGCCTGTTCTGGCTTTCGGGCATCTGGCTGATGCTGGTGTGGTTCAAGCCCCAGCGCGCGCTCCTCGTAGTTTTTCAGATCGCGTTGACGTTTGCGGTAGTCGTGGCGATTAAAGCAGCGTTGCAACAATACGAGTGGTACGCCTACTTGCCGCATGCATGGCTGCATCCGTGGGGACTGCAGATTCAGGGTACGGCGCTGTTGCTGCTGAGTTTGGTTTGGGTCGCGTTGAGGCTGACGCTTGAGCGCATTCGCTCAAGCGAGATGTATTCAGAAGAGAATGGCGCGCCCGAGCAATCGGGTTTCATTGTCGAATTCAAACGCTTGCTCGACTTTCCCTTCGCAGTTGATCGAATTGTGTTGTGGATTGTCCTGGCGGGCTTTGTCTTGCTGGCGGGGTATGGCGCGTTGTCAGGGTTGACGCGCGAGCTTACACAACACGAAGGGCGGACGACTCCCCTGGATGTTGCAGGCTTCCCGCACGAGCAGGTGTTGCAGCTTGGTTCCTGGATTGTCCTGGCGTTGCTTGTGATTGCGCTGCTGAGCAATCTTTGGGAACGGCGGCGCTCGATCTATTTGTTGGGTGCGCTGGTGGCATTTCTTTGCGCTATACCCTTGCTCGCCGGGACTTGGGAACCGCAAACAGCAACCGCGTCGGCCTGGCG
Organism: Pyrinomonadaceae bacterium; assembly: GCA_041744295.1. Taxonomy (GTDB): domain Bacteria; phylum Acidobacteriota; class Blastocatellia; order Pyrinomonadales; family Pyrinomonadaceae; genus PSRF01. Next base: position 3,036 of record JBGTLE010000147.1, read on the forward strand.
TTGGCTTGCCGCGGCGGCACTCATACTGATTTCTGTTCCCGCTTGGTTTCACGAGCGAGTTGCCGCGCAACTAAAGAAGATTGGCTGGGCATCACTCGAAACCTCAGCGAGTGAAACGGCCCGGCGCCTGCGATTGTTATTGTTCGTGCTCCTGATCACACCACTCGTTCTGCTTACGCTCTTTCCGGCGTTTCTAGCCATCATCCTTTACCAGCCAGTTGTTGGCCCGTCGGCGGGCTTCTTCCACTCACTGGGAGACCGTTTCTCCTACTGCGTCCCGTTAGTCGTCGTATCGTTTGTGCTGATTGTTTATGCCGTGCGCGAGCGCTTGCCCGGCTACGCGTTTGCTGCAGGGCTGTTGCTGAATTTCACGGTAACGATTGTCTATCTGCTCGGGGTAGTTGACGTTAATGGTTCGATGAACCGCATTGTATTCGTCAACGTGATTCAGTTGAACGCGTTGATGTTCGCGCTGTACGGCTTAGCCTGGCTAAGTCGCATGAAACGCATCTCAAGTTCACTTGAAGGACAGAAACGAGACCGAGCGGAAGAGTTTCTCCGGGTGCAAGTGGGCAGCGCGTTGGGAGCAAACCTGGTTGCGCTCGTCGCGCTGTGGACGCTTCCGGGCGAACACAACTATCAAATCGCATGGTTAGCCATCACTGCGACGTCCGTTTTGCTGATCGCATGTCTGTGGCAGACGTGGGCCAGGTACGCGACCGCAGGTCTTTATTTGTTGGGCCTCATGGCTGCAACCACGGCTTTACTGCAATCTCAGTTGCCTCCCAATCGGTTCATCTGGGCCGGGACGATGATGCTGTCGGGCTACACAGTCAGCACGGCGCTGCTGTGGTATTCCCGCGATCAGCTCTTCGCCTGGGCTGAACGATGGCATATCCCTCGGCAGATTGAGACCGAAGTTACAACGCTTCGGTGGCTGGTTTTCTTCAACAGCATCCTGGCAGCGGTCATTGTTCTGCTGGCCTTTCGCATTGAACTCAGGTTCCTGAGCTTTACGCTGAGAGTGACGGCAGCTCTGGCGGTGATTATGCAGGGACTGTCGTTCGCGTTGATGGCCGGCGGTGACTGGCGAGAACGTTTGCGGAAAACGGCGGTGGCGGCATTTGTTCTGGGCCTGGTCCTTCTCGGTTGGTCGTTCCTCGTTCCGGGATTCACCGGCACCTGGCTGAACCGCGCCGTGATCTTGATGGTCGAGATGTTTGCTTTGACTGCACTTTACGGGGCCTTACTCAACAAAGGGATGCAGCGTGAAACCGATTGGGCGAAATCGGTGCAGGCGTGTGTGCCATGGATTGTCGGAATTGGCGTGGCGGCGTTGCTGTACTCCTTAGCCACGGAAGTCTTTTATCAGGTTTCATTCGGCGCGGTTCGCATCAGGCCGCTCGCGCTGGTGGCAATAGGGCTCACCTTGTTCGCCGCCATTGGCCTCAGCCTGTTGTTTGCACTTTCGCCCACGCACGATCCGTTGAAGCTTTCCGAACGCGGACGCATGAACTATGTCTACGCTGCGGAAGTGCTACTGGCGTTGCTGTTCATGCATATTCGTTTGACGCTGCCCTGGCTATTCACCGGTTTCTTTGAACGCTACTG
>JBGTLE010000148.1:0-6388 GCA_041744295.1 Pyrinomonadaceae bacterium
TTTGTCGCTCAGGTGGCAGGGATAATTATTGATGTCGGCAAAGCGCTGTCGCTGTTCTTCAACGAACGCCTTCTGCTTCTCAATCGAGGGAATTGCGTAGTGCTGTCCATTCTCCCAGAACGGTTGTAGCAAGCACTCGACTCGTGCGGCGCGAGGAATTTCAATGTCTTCATCAGCTAGACCTATGACGTCGCCCACGTAAGTTCCATCGGAGCCAATACCACGGAACACCTGCAGCCTTCCGGGAAGCGTTGTCTTCTCAGGGTTGTTGGAAGCTTTCAACGTCGGCTGGCCTTCGATCACGCATTGTTTGAAAATAACGCCGGCCACCGCGGGTACCTCGCTCGAAAGTTTCGTGCCAATGCCGAAACCGGCCCCTTCCGGAAACTCCTTCACAATCGCGCGGATCTTCTCAACATCAAGATCGCCAGTAAGATTCGGTCGCAATCCCGGCAGACCGTTCGCCTCAAAAAATCTTAGACACCAGCGGCCCAACTCCGCGAGGTCACCCGAATCCACCCGAAATCCCTTGAAGGCACGACGGCGTGCTTCCGTTGAAGTGGCGGCCATCGCCGCATGCACGGCGCCGAGGTAAACGTCGATGGTGTCGAGCAACAGCGTCGTGCCGTTGGGATTCGTATCGAGCCATCGTTCGAAAGCAACCTGCTCAAAATGTTTCGGTTTGCCGGTGCGGGGTTCAATCTCCGGCTCGTACATGTATTCAATGTACGACTGCTGCCAATAATGTGCTTCGGTGCCAACGGCGGGAATATCGAGGCGGTGCGCAGCCTCCATGTTTGAGGTGTCGTTGAATCCGCCGATGAATGCGTAGGTCGCGATATCGACCGCTCGTTCAATGTCGCCGTTGCGCCGCAGGGAAAAGTCTGACAACCAGCGATCGCCGGCTGCCATGCGAAACTGCATGGCCGTGCTTGCGGTCGTCATCGGCAGATCAAACGCGTGTTGGAACTTAATCTCCTGCGCTTGTGTCAGTCCGAATGCGCCGGCTATGTCTGCAAAAGGCTGGTGTGCGAAAACGATGGTGCCGGGCCGTACGGCGCGAATGGCGCCGACGAAGTGCATGTCTTCGATTGCCTTCGCGAAGAGTTTGAGGCCGGCGCGGTCCTGCTCCAAAAAACGCAGCCGCGGGCGATCGATCTGACTGTCGATCAGCAGGCGCACGAGACGTTCATGGCCGAGGCAAGGCGCGAAGGGAAGCTTACGTTGCGTGACGTAGAACGTGGCCTGCGCTTCGCTCAAGTTGCGGTCATGAAGGCGAGCGGCGTCTTTGTATGACGCGTCGCCCATAACGGCGTGATAGCGATCGAAGTTTAAGGTGCCCATAAGAAGAAGAACAGTTTCGAGTTTCGAGTTTCAAGTTTTGAGTTCTTCATGACTCGCGCCTTGAAACCCTAAGCTGATAACCGAAACCTAAATCGGCTGGGAACGAGGACTCGAAACTTGAAACTCGAAACTAGAAACTCGCTTTAGCGCTGAGGACCTCCGCGCCGGCGGCGCGCATCTCCTCAATTGCGCGTTCACCATCGCCTGGTTTTAGCTCGACTGGTCGCATGGCGTCTTCAATTGCTTTTACTCTGAAACCCTCTTTCAAGCCATCGAGCACCGTGTTCTTTACACAGTAATCCGTCGCCAGTCCGCCGACCCAGACTTCTTCAACTCCGAGTCGCTGTAGTTGCAAGGCGAGGTCGGTGCCGTCAAATGCCGAGTAGCAATCTTGATCGCCCAATCCTTTTGAGATGGTGCGAATATGCAAATCGTCGATCAGCTCGGGATGAAATTCGGCCCCTTTTGTATTCTGCACGCAGTGCACCGGCCAGGTGCCACCGTAATCGGCGAAGTGTTTCGTATTGCGTGTGTGCCAGTCGCGGCTCTTGAAAACCGGCTCGCTACGTGCGAGGAATTCTATCGCCAGTTGATTCAAAGGCCCGACGACTTCGTCACCGTGAGCGACGGCAAGCGTGCCGCCGGGACAGAAGTCATTCTGGACATCGACAATTATCAGCGCCCGCTTAACCATGGTTTTAGTTTATTGCCATTAGGCAGCGATGAAAAGCTACAAGGGCTTCGTACGAGATCCTCTCGCGCATCCTGACTGCAGTTGGCGGCTCTGCCCCATCCCTTGCAGTAAGCCTACGGCTTACCGAAGTTCATGATCCCTGCGAGAGGCTACGCCTTGAATGAGCTAGACAGGCATAGCCTTTTCGAAGAAGTAGTGGCCTTCGGTAAGCCAGAGGCTTAGCGCAACGGCTGCGGCAGAGCCGCGGTCTCAGTTTGTTCACTAGTTTGTTTTCAGCAACCAAAGACAGACCGGAATGTCTGTCCTACGGCGCCGTGATAAACTCTCGATCAACAAAATATGTCGTCAGAACTCTTAAACGTTTCCCTGGGCCAGTACGCCGAGCGCGTGCGCGCCGCTCTCGCTGACGCCGAACAGAACGAAGTCGTCGCACGCATCTGGAATAGCGATGCGTCGCTGTGGAGTAGCGACGAGAGCCAAAAGAAGATCATCAGTAACTCACTTGGCTGGCTAACGACCCCGGAAAGGATGAGGGCAGCCACTGGTGAGCTTCACGAGTTTGCGCGCAGCGTCGCGCAAGAGTTCAGTCAGGTGCTGGTCTGCGGAATGGGCGGCTCCTCGTTGTGCCCTGAAGTGCTTGCAAAAACCTTTGGCCCGCAAGCAGGCTTTCCTCAGTTGTTCGTTCTAGACTCTACGGATCCCGACTTCATCGCTGCACTTCGAAAACAGCTTGATATAACCCGCTGTCTCTTCGTTATCGCGTCAAAGTCCGGGACTACAACGGAGCCGCTCTGCTTCTACAAATACTGGTTCGACCAGGTGGCCCAGCATAGTTCAAACCCCGGCGCCTCGTTCGTCCTGATCACGGATCCGGGATCGCCTTTGTTGGAGGAGGCTCGAGAGAAAAACTTTCGTCGTGTGTTTCTCAATCAGGCGGACATCGGCGGCCGCTACTCCGCACTTTCTCATTTTGGCATGGTGGCTGCGGCCTTGATGGGATTGGATGTGGACAGGTTGCTCGGCAGCGCGCGCGCGATGGCCAAAGCGTGTGGGCCGGAGGTTCCGATCGGCAAGAACCCCGGTGCTTTGCTCGGTGCGGCAATTGGTGAATGTGCAAAAGCTGGCCGGGATAAGTTGACCCTGGTTACGGCGCCGAATATTGAGACGCTTGGCCTGTGGATCGAGCAGTTAGTAGCGGAGAGCACTGGTAAGGAAGGGAAGGGAATCCTGCCCGTTTGCGACGAGCCGCTGGGTCCGCCGGAGGTTTACTTCGTAGATCGCCTTTTCGTCTCAGTCGCGGATTCTGATCAGATCGAGCTGAGCAAGCTCAAGCAAGCAGGGCACCCAGTTGTGCGGCGGCGCCTTCCGGATGTTTACGATCTGGGCGGAGAGTTTTTTCTTTGGGAGTTTGCGACGGCAGTTGCCGGTTGGCGACTCGGCATCAATCCGTTTGACCAACCAAACGTGCAAGAGTCGAAAGACGCGACGAAGAAGTTACTGCAAGTCTTTATCGAGCAGGGCGAATTGCCTGAGCAGGACGTCGTCGCAGCAGCTGAAGGGTTAACGATATTTGCTTCGGATCGCGTCCGCGCATCGTTGTCGTCGAACAACCCGTTCGATGTTTTACGCGCGCACCTCGCGAGCGCCGCGCCCGGTGACTACTTTGCATTTTTGGTCTACGTCGAAGAGACGGCGGCGATGGATGTGGCTTTGAGGGCGCTTCGTTTGACCTTGCGTGATCGCACTCGTTGCGCAACGACCGCTGGGTATGGCCCTCGATTTCTGCATTCAACCGGACAGTTGCATAAGGGTGGGCCAGACACGGGCATCTTCATTCAGATCACGGCTCCGGATGAATTTGATCTGGCAGTTCCCGGCGAACCTTACAGCTTCAGCATTTTGAAGGAAGCCCAGGCGTTGGGAGACTTTGAAGCGCTTTCTTCGAGGGGACGCCGGGCAATTCGTGTGGACCTGGGGCCAAATGCGGTGGCCGGAATGCACAAGCTGGAAGAATTGATGAGTAGATGTTAGATGTTAGATTTTGATTGGCCAACCAGCTTCCGGGTCAGCATCTAGGTATCTGCGCTAGAAGACTAACATCCAACATCCAGCATCTAACATCTACCGGAACATCCAGCATCTAACAGCTACTGTCACAAATGACTAACCACATCGGACTCATCGGTCTTGGCGTTATGGGCCAGAACCTCGCGCGGAACATCGCGCGGAACGGCTACGCCATCTCGGTATTTGATCGCGAAGCTGCGGTGCTCGAAAAGTTTCTAGCTTCCAACAGCGATCAACGAATACACAGCGCTCCCACACCTGCTGAATTCATTCAGTCCCTTGAGCGGCCACGCAAGATCATTTTGCTGGTTAAAGCCGGCGAGGCCGTCGACTGGACCATCGAGCTCGTGAAGCCCTATCTCGAGCGCGACGACCTCATCGTCGACAGCGGCAATTCCTTCTTCAAAGACACCGCGCGCCGGCAGCAGCAACTTCAGAGCGAGAATCTTTTTCTAATTGGTTCCGCACAACCCGCTAGTCGATCCTCACTTCAATGCGAGTATCAACAGAGCACAGTCTGCGTGGCGCACGGTGGTTGGCCTGGCCCAGCAACACGGTGTGCCTGCGCTCGCGATGTCAGCGAGCCTTGCTTACTTCGATACTCTCCGCGCCGCCCGGCTGCCGTTGAATTTGACGCAAGCGCAGAGAGACTTTTTCGGCGCCCACAAGTATGAGCGTCTGGACAAGCCGGAGCTGGGCTTTGTTCATACAGATTGGGCGAAGCGAAGAAAGCTATCCACAGATTTCGCAGATTGCTATGACCGGCAAACGCCGTGATTGATCTAGAATTCGGCGTCGCTTTTAATACTATTATTCGCGAAATCTGCGTAATCTGTGGATAGGTCTTTCTTCAGCAGTTCACATAACCAAGCGCCCAAAACACGATAATGAAGATCAGAATGCTGGAGATGCAACCGCCGCCAAACTTCCATGCCGCGGCTCCGGCGAGTATTCCTCGTAAAGGTCCTTCCATAAAATCCTCCTGTCAGATCTTGATTAACTCTCAGCGGCCGGATGCTGCCTGGCCTTTGACTAGTCGCTTGGCCTCCTCAAGCTGCGCGCCTAACTCCTCAACCTCATCCTGGCTCAGGACCTTCCGCGCCTTCTTAAACATCTCGCCTTCTTCCTCTTCGACGTGATGCTCGATGTTCTCTTTCAGCACGGTGAACTTCGCCGTCCACTTCTCATCGTCTTTTGGTTCGGCTTCCAACTCACCGAGTAGAGTCTTGACCACGTTGTGCTCTTCATAAGCTTCCAGCGTAATGTCGCGAGTTTCTTCCTCGTCTTCAATCGCCGGATAAAAGATCTGCTCTTCGATTTCGGTGTGCAGATCCAATTCACTTTTTAACTGGGTAAAGAGTTCCTCGCGAGTTTTCAGCGCTCGCTCAGTCGTCTCATCGATCTTTTCCAAAAGTCCTGCGACCTTCTCGTGATCTGCTTTAAGTAATTCAATGGCGTTCATGTAATTCTCCTTCTGGTGATTAAGTGGTGCGGGATTGCCACTCAAGCTGCGCTGCACTCTGCACGCGCTCAGAAATAACGATCCCGGTGAAACCTATCGCGTATACGTGCCTGCCGACGCGCCGCTCTTCCGTGCCGGTCACTTTAAGAAGCCCAGCGACCTTTTCATGATCTGTTTTCAAACGTTCAAAAGTGTCCATTCCACCCTCCTCGTGAATTGCACTACTGAAATCAATGACGCCAAGACTGACTGAATAGCGGCGCTCAGACTTTGACCCTGCATTCTTATCGAACAGGAATGACTGTCGCGACGTGTTAGGGGCAATCGGAATGCCAGCCGTCCGGGAATCTCAGACCTCAGATTAGAAATCTCAGGTCTCAGGTCCCAGGTCCCAGGTCTCAAGTCCTCAGTCTGCGATCTGGGATCTCAGTTTGAGATTTTTGAGATCTCAGATCGCATAATCCAAAAACCGCTCTATGAGACTTGAGACTTGAGACTTGAGACTTGGGACTTGGGACTTGGGACTTGAGACTTGGGACTTCCCAGGTCACTCGTCGATCGAGAGCATGGTTCCCGGGGCCAGAGGCTCCAGGAGTCCCGCGGGAGTTTCCAGGGCCCAGGAGAAGGGGGCGCTCGGAACGTACAAGGGGCAAGGGGCTACGACGCAGGGCACCATGTTCAAGACCTCCACCAGAGCTCGGTCCTCTCCGAAGAATGCGATGTCGAGGGGGACCAACGTGTCCTTCATCCAGAAGCCGGAGAGGGCCTCCTGCGGGAACACGAAAAGCATTCCATCGAGGTCGCCGAATTGGTCGATCCCC
>JBGTLE010000149.1:0-6910 GCA_041744295.1 Pyrinomonadaceae bacterium
CGCTGATCTTTCAGTTCGTGGTCGTCTATCACTACTGGAGCTGGTATGTTTTTTCCTACGACAAGCTGAAAGTGATGAGCAGGAGCAGTGGCACGTTCTCAACGATCAGTATCGGCTGGTATCAACGAGCGCTTGGATACCTGCGCCATGGAAAGTACTTTACTGCGGTGGTTATTCTGCTGAACCTGGTTTCGGCGCTGTGCGTTTTTTGGTACTACCACGGTAACGCGCCTTCCAGCTTTCAATACTTCTTTGACTACAGCAATTTCCTTTACTTCCTGGTATTCCACGTCACCTTCAGTTTTGATCCGGGCCAGGTTCTCTCCAAGCTCCGCGCGGCTCAGCCGCTTTCCTTGCGGTAGCCTGGCAAACCGGAAAGCTTTTGGGAGAGTCACGCCTTCAATCTTTCGGTCGAGATACTGAGGCCGTGTAAGGCGTAGCCTTTAGCTAAAACAACGCTGCGGTAAGCCAGAGGCTTACCGCAACGAGAGCCGCTGAGCAGCAAAAAAATACGGGCGACCTTCGCCGCCCGTACCTTGCCTTCCTTGTACCTGATCCTATCTTGGCCCAGTTGCTCGAATCGTCACTTCGGTTCCAGAAGACAGCTCAAGATCCTGCCGTCCCTGAACATAAACCGATCCTGCACCTGCTCCAGCGCCTATCACCGCACCGATCGCCGCGCCTTTACCGCCCCCGGCAATGGCACCGATGATCGCGCCCACAGCCGTACCAATCGCGGTCCTGGTCACAGTACGATTTGTTTGATCGCTGTCGCGTACCGCACCCTCGTTGTCGACTCTCACTACTTCGTTGTCAGGCGTTCGGACCGTCTCCAGAATCCCGGCAAACCGGTAAGAACGGCCATCGCGAAGCCGAATCGTGTCGAAGTCGAGTGACAACTGCGAACGACCTGAAACTCGACCGCTGCGATCTACCGCGGTCACGCGCCCTTCGATGGTCGCCCCTTCATACTGGTTCGGACTTCTAACTGTCGCCGTAAAGCGATCGCCTTCGCGAGCGGTCTGCGTGGATAGATCCGAGTTAAGCACGGCAACAAGTTGGGTGCCGTTCGGAATCACGAAGTCTCCCGCGACGCCGCCAGTATCAGGACCATCTCGATAGAGATCCAACTGCGCGACCTCTGACGTTCGGTCGTAATAACTTTCCACCGTCACCGGGTGACTAAACTGGTCCGAATAAAGCCTGCGCGTAACCACCAAACGACGACCGTTGTTACTCGGAACGAACGTGACGGTAAAGTCCTGCGCCCGCTCTCCAGACCGTTCAATAGTTAACTGATCTCCAATCAAGCTAGCCTTCACGCGCACTGTGCGACCGTTTTGAGTGGTCTCAACATGTTCCCGTCCGTCGGCGACGAAATTAATCTGCGGCGCGCGCGACGACGCAATGGTCACGTTGTTACCGCGCTGGTCGATTGCTAACGTTTCAGGCGGATCCAAGCGACGAATTAACGAGTCAAGAACTCGCTGTCGCTGTGCGGCAGGAAGATTCCGAGTAGCGTTCTCGGCCGCTGCTCGTGCATCACCACTCTGCGAAGTCAGCCGAAAAGTTCCAGTCAACCGCCCCTCAGACCCATAACCCGGACCACCCTGTGTTGGAGTTGTGCTCCAGTTTCCGGCGACGTTGTAGCTTGCTGCCACTCGATCCAAGTCATTGCGCAACAGCACCCAATCGCTCTCGACACGGGCGTTTAATTGATTATTGTTGATGAACGAATTCAAGTAAGCGGCGTGTTCGAGTACTGCTTGCACATCGGTTTCCGTCGCCGCGCCGGTGTTCACTCTATTTCGCAAACGCGCCAACGCGGTTTCAAACTCAGTAAGATGACGTTGGGCATCCTGGCGCTCACGCGAATTAATGGTGCGACGATTAAGATCCGTTCGCAGACTGCGACTGAATTGAGTGGCGCGATTTGCTAAGGTGCGGACCAGCTGCGTTACTTGAGGATCAGGCCGTCCGTAACCGGGGCCTGAACCAATCCCGCCAGTGGTCCATTGCCAGTCATTGATGTAGTAAGAGCGTGCGAGCAGATCCAGATCGGCTTGCAGTAAGCGCCACTCCTGACTCACGCGATTCTCAACTGGGTTGCTGGCAAGGAAGCGGTTGATCTGTGCTGCATTGTCGAGCACTATGCGAACATCAGCAGCGGTTGACTGCCGATTCTCAAATCGCGCTTTCAACTGATCAGTGGCACCTTCAAAAGCAATTACCGAACGGTTGATCTCATCCTCTCGTGTCGTACCATTCAGACGGCTGCGATCCAATGCGTTCTCCAGCACGCGGCTGAATGTATCTGTACGTGTTTCAATTCGCTGAATCAGCGAGCGCATCGTTCGGTCGTTGTCACGATACGTACGCTGTACCTGCGCCGTTACTATTCCGATATTCAACAGCGCCAGTAACAGCGCGGCTGTAAGTCTTCCCGACATGTTTCTCATCTTTTCCTCCAGGTGTAGTTCAAAAATTTCCAGACGACTGCCAATACTGCTTGGGGCACTTGCAAAACTTAGGGGATTTGGCGGAGAGTGGGACGCTTCAAACGAAGAGGGAGGCGAACCTGTTATAACGATGACGTGCCGTCACCTCCGGTTGCTCACTGCATCAGATTGCGCGAAACAAAGGTAGTGACTTGTAATTTATGGGGCTGGACGAACCCAATTGAGTGGCGAGAGTGTCACAAAAGCTTGGCCGGTCAAATCAAGACATATAAACAGATTACACAGATTTAGACGGTATAGAACAAAAGCCTAGTTGTAAGACTTCAAATATCCTGCCTTCTTAATCTGTGTCATCGGTGTAATCTGTGGATTGGTTCCTGGCTTTACGGCTCCGGCGGAGGAGGCTCGTTTGTGCCACGTTCACGATTGAAAGGTGACGTCGGTAACCACGAAGGCATCGTCTCTGCATTGGCAACGCGCCAACCCATCAGGGCCGCAACCATTGCCATAGTTCGTGGTCCATTCCAGTTCCACTCGGGTCGAATGACGTCGGTCGGTTGATGATAGTCACTCTTTTCCCATTCCTTCATTCGGTCGGTCCAGGTTTTGGTGTCGCCGCCGGGGGCGCCGAGAATCATGATGCCTGGAATGCCTTTCTTGACGAAGAAGTAATGATCTGATCGATAGAATGATTTCTCGTCAGGCCGTGGGTCGGGAATAATCTTCAACTCGTTGGCAGCGGCTATGTCAGTCAGCACGGATCCCAAAGTCGAGTGCTCGATTCCATAACCCACCAACACTTTCACCTCACCGTAAACCTCCGTTCCCATGCCATCGAGGTTTAGATTTCCGGCGACCTGCTTGATCTTCCAGGTAGGATGAGCGAGCCAATAATCAGTTCCATAGCCGCCATACTCCTCGCCTGTCACTGCCATGAATATGATCGAACGCTTCGGCTTGGCTGCGGCTTTGGTAAACGCTTCAGCGATCGCAAGCATCTCGCCGACGCCTAGGGCATTGTCGGCCGCACCGTGATAGACGCGATTATCGGCCGCTACGCCATAAGCATCGTAGTGGGCCGAATAGATCAGAGCTTCGTTCTTGAGCTTGGGATCAGAACCTTCCAACAAACCGATAACATTGTTGCCGATGCCGCTGCCTTTCTTTAAACGGACAGCAATCTTGGCAGCTTGTTTGAGGTTAATCGGCTTGAAATCATTACTCTCGGCACTGGCGAGAGCTGCGGCCCTCGTGGTCCCTGAGGCGGCGAACAGCTTTTCTGCGGCCGCATCGCTCACCGCGAGAAACGGCGGCACGTACGAAGGCAACTCCTCATCATCGGCGGGCTCAATCTGCCGCCGCGCCAGATAATCAGCCAGCTCGGAAAACGGACGCTCTTCGCGACCGTGTCTTATGAAAATAATGGCAGCCGCGCCCTTCGATACCAGAATGCGGATGATGGTGCTTTGCGCTTTGATGCTCTTCCACGACTCTTTGTTTATGTTCTCCGGCGGCCCCTGCATCATCACTACTATCTTCCCACTTACGTCGACCCCGGCGAGATCGTTACGCTTAATCTGACTCGCAACCAAGCCATAAGCCACGAACACCAGCTGACCGCTAACGCTCTTCTCATTGCCGGACGGCGGCATCAATACAAAATCAGGACCGAGGTCAATTGTCTCCTCGCCAATCTTCAGAGACGTCTCGGGAAGAAAATAAAACTCGCGAAACTTGATGGCCTGGAGATAGGTGTTCTTGTTTCCCAACGGCTTCAAGCCCAGCTGCTCGAACCGACCGGCGAGATAGTGGGCGGCTTTTTCGCCACCGGGTTGAGCTGTGCCCCGGCCCTGCATCTCCGCGGCAGAGAGAGCGGTAACGGCATCACGAATAGTTTCGACTTTGATACTCGCCGCTAGCTCGCGCTCAATATTTGAAAGGGTATGTGTTGAGACGGTCGCAAGCGACGGCGCTTGCCAAGCCACCACGGTTGGACCAATGACCAGAAGCAGCAAGAATGAACACAGAGTTGGATTGAGTTTGTGCAAAGAAGACCTCGTGGAAAGTAAAGTTTTTATTTTATTGCTTGAGGACCGGAAGCTTTGAAGTCAGTACCGAAGCATTAACCCGTGGAGCCGAACCCACCGGCACCGCGCGCTGTCTCGCTAATATCATCGGCCCATGCGGCAACGGGAGTGATTATCTTTTCGAGAATCAACTGACAGATCTTGCTGCCGGCAGCTAACTCGATTGGTTCGTTTCCGGTATTGATCAAAAGGCAAAGGATTTCGCCACGATAGTCCGCGTCAATCACTCCCGCCAAGACATCAAGCCCATGCCGAGTTGCTAATCCCGAACGCGGCGCCACACGACCGTAGTGACCTTCCGGAATTGCAACCGCCAGACCGGTGCGCACCAACACCCGGTCACCCTCTCCGATCACAACCGGCTCAATCGAAAACAGATCAAGCCCCGCCGCCGCCGCACTCCCTCTCGTCGGCAACACCGCCCGCTCAGCAAGCCGCTTGAAAGTTAAGACTTCGGATGTATCCATAGGTTTTGTTGGGAATGATCGAGAAACCTACATCTTTGGCAGCGTGACGCCGTGTTGGCCCTGGTACTTGCCGCCGCGATCTTTGTAGGAAGTCTCGCACACTTCATCGGACTCGAAGAAGATTACCTGGGCCACTCCTTCGTTGGCGTAAATCTTGGCAGGCAATGGTGTTGTGTTTGAAAACTCCAGCGTTACATAACCCTCCCACTCAGGTTCGAACGGTGTGACGTTTACCAAAATCCCACAACGCGCGTAGGTGCTTTTTCCCAGACAGACCGTCAGTACGTTCCGCGGGATGCGGAAGTATTCAACCGTGCGAGCGAGTGCGAAGCTGTTGGGCGGGATGATCACCGACTCGCTCTTCACATCGACAAAGTTCCGATCATCGAACTCCTTTGGATCGACGATCGTGCTGTTGATGTTCGTGAATAGTTTGAACTCGTCTGCGCAACGAATGTCATAACCATAGCTCGAAGTGCCGTACGACACGATCCTTCTGCCGTCGGCCTCTTTCACCTGGTCGGGCTCAAACGGCTCAATCATGCCGAACTCAGTCGCCATCTTGCGAATCCACTTGTCTGATTTGATGCTCATGGGAAAAGAGTTTCTAGTTTCCAGTTTCAAGTTTTCTTAAATACTAAGTGCTGAGTGCTGAGTACTGAGTTCCGAAAAGCCAGTTTCGAGTTTCAAGTTTCAAGTTTCAAGTTTTTAGTCGCCTCGGGTGAACACAGGCCAAACGCGGAAGAACTTGAAACTTGAAACTTGAAACTCGAAACTCGAAACTTACTCCTGCTTCCTTAGCACGATGGTCCCGTCTCCCATCGTGAATCGAAAGAATGCCCCGCCGGCGCCGGCACGTGCTTTTACCAAACGCGGTGTGATGCCGGGACGCTCGCGCGACTCGAGCGGCTCAAAAGTAGTCTCGATAGTTCCCGCGCGAAGAATCTCAGCGTCGATGTCGCCGCTAAATCCGGGCGCAAGTTCCACCGTCATTTTACCTGCTGCCATGCGTATGTCCGCCCCGGCGCCGCGCCAACTGCGAACCGGAATTCTTAAATGCAGACCGCCGATGCCGATCGTCACTGTTACCGTGCCGCCCGTCAGTTCAAGACTGGCATCGCTCTCTGCGGCGGACAGGCGAATCGCTCCTTCCACGCCGCTGATCCGAACTGGACCACGACCGGCGTCGATCTCGAGGTCAGTTGCCGCGGGAACCCGCACGCGATAATTGATGCTCCAGGGCAGGCCCAACAACCGTTTGGGAAAGTCTTTCGCTACGCGCCGCATGAAATCTTTGTCATGGGTTCCGGTGGTCAGCAATCGCAGATGATTCAAGTCCTGATCGAAGGCGAAGCTGTTCACTGTGGAAAGCAGCTTCAGGTCTTCCTCCGTTACGGCTTTCAGTTCGATCTCCGCCACTACGTCCACTTCGTTGCGTTGCCAGCCCTCAACTGTGATTGATCCCTGCGGCGCACCGACAATCGTGACAGTGCCGCCATAGCCAAACCGCTGCGCCTCATGTCGAGTAGTTTTCTGCGTGAGCAGAGTTGCCGGGTCAACAACGACTGGCTTCTTCTGTTGAGCCGATACGGCTGAGGATGAAAGCAGGATGGCGATCACCATGAACGGAAGTGTGAGTGATCTACGTGCGCGTTGGTTTTGGATCATGTTCTCGCAATCGGAGCTTTGGGTATTCCGCCGCGATAGTATCATCGAATTCAAGCCTGCTTCACTTTCGATGAGATTGGAGTTGCTCGCTGCTTCTAAACAAGGTCGGCAATGGATAAGTGGGCGGCTTGGCCGCGTTACTTGCGGTATGCCTACGGCTTACCGAAATCGTCATTTCTCTTAATGAGGCTATGCCTTCAAGATCTTTCCGAGGCGTAGCCTCTGAGAA
>JBGTLE010000150.1:0-9416 GCA_041744295.1 Pyrinomonadaceae bacterium
TGCAATTGCTCCTTTAGCTGCTTCATCAATTCTGTGCCGATGCCTTTACCACGGCGATCTTCCTTTACAGATACGTCGTCGAGTTTCGCGACCACCGCGCCTATCGATGTCGATATCGCGTAGCAGATGACACAAATGCCCGCCACGCCGTTCTCGTCATAGGCCATCCAGACGAATCCCAGTTCCGGCTGCTCGAGAAAGAGATCGAGGGCGTCATTGACACCTCGCAAGCCTCGATCTCCATAGGCCTGGCTGCTGGCGAGATAGTGTTCGTCTGCGCTAAGAAACTGGCGCAGCATCTCGTAGGCGTCACTGACGAGTTCGGCAGTCATTTTGCGACAAGTAATCACGGGGTTCCTCCTGTGAGCGAATGATGACACAAGACTCAGCCGCGGATGAACACAGATAACGCGGATCTGAAAAAGACTTGAACGACCGGCTCGCACTTGTTTCGGATCTGTGTTACCCGCGCAAATCCGCGGCTAAGTTTTTCGGTCTCGCAATCCGCTTCGCTTCCTGCGTCCGTATATTGTTTGCAGTACGCAAAAACGACAGTTCACAGAAGGAAGGTAAGCAGTGAAAAGAATATTTCTAATGCTACTTTTAGTTGTAGCAGCAACAGCAATCGCAACCTCTAACACCTACGCTCAAGACAATCCGATGGTCGGTGGGGCAAGCATGCTCAGGTCCATGGACATCGTGGACAATGCGGTGAACTCGGCCGATCACACGACGCTCGTGGCGGCCGTCAAAGCTGCAGGCCTCGTCGAAACTCTCAAAAGCAAAGGTCCATTCACCGTCTTCGCGCCAACCAACGCCGCTTTCGCCAAGCTTCCTGCAGGAACTGTCGAAATGCTGGTGAAACCCGAGAACAAGGCAACGCTCACCAAAATCCTGACCTATCACGTGGTCGCCGGAAAACTCGACTCAAATGCAATCGCTGCCAAGATCAAGGCCGGTGGTGGTAAGGCACAGTTGAAGACAGTGAGCGGCGGGACGCTGTGGGCCTGGATGGACGGCAACTCGCTCGTTCTGAAAGACGAGAAGGGCGGCACGTCAACGGTCAGCATCGCAAATGTCTATCAGTCAAACGGTGTGATTCACGTGGTCGATACAGTGCTCATGCCTAAGTAATCGAAACCTGGGGGACAACGAGTAAGAATGAAGACGGAAGGACGAGAACACAGCAAGAGGCGGGCTCCGAAGAGTCCGCCTCTCGTTGAATCAAGCATGGTTATTTTGATCTACTCTTCCGGTCCGGCGCAGCTTGGACCATGTAACGCCGGTATCTTTTGACTGATGACCGGATAACCCGGAGCTTCGTCGATATTGATCTGCGTCCAATGCGCGTAGTGCTCAGGCACGTTAGTGTCGGCAAAGATTGCTTCCACCGGGCATTCCGGCACGCACGCATCACAATCGATGCAGGTGTCGGCGTTGATATAAAGCCGATCTGGTAGTTCGTGAAACGCCTCAACCGGACACACCGCGGCGCAATCGGTGTACTTGCAGTCAACACAAAGCTCGACTACGACATAGGTCATTGGGGAAGTTAGCTCCTTTCGAGAATGGCAAATAGTTATTCACCAGACATATGAATGTCAACACAAAACATCATACACCTGCAACTCTCTTAAGCTCCTTTGCTTTCTCTTTTTTCCAACGTCCCTGGTCCGTTGATCGTTTGATTCACCGCCGGATCGCCTGAGTAGGTAACCTTCGAAGGTCCATTGATTACAACGTTGAGCACATCGCGCACGGATAGTTCGATGCGAGCCACTCCACTCGTTTCGATCGTCGCTCGTGCCGCTCTTAGTTTTTGCGCATCCACCTTGCCGGCGCCATTCGCATCAATCTTGAGCTCTCCCGTTTCTCCCTCTGCGGATACAGTCGGCGCGCCATTGATGTCGACGTCAAACTTCGCATTCTTTATTCCCGTAACTTCCATCCTGCCCGCGCCTGATGCTGAAAAACCTTCGAGATTGGGAACCGTGATCGTAACGATGATGCTGTCCTCGACCGAGTAACTGCTCTTTGGTCGCAAACGCAGAACCCCGTTGCTGACTTCGGTTGTGATCAGAGGCAGGATGTTGTCGTCACCTTCAAGCTGCAGTGACTGATCTTTCTGACATACCACTTCGACATCGAAAGCGCCTTCGGTTGAGATTGAAGTGAACGCGGGTACGTCGCGTTTTTGCACCACTCGGTTGCCTGAGCCTTTGACGTCACCATGTTTCATATGGCGACATCCGGCAGAAAGGGCGAGTAAACAAAGCGCAAGCAGCACAGTGGTCAGTTTTGTTTTCATGGCTTCTCCATTCCTGGCAAAGATGATGAGTGTCTTATCGAGCGAGCGGTTCTTTGCGCGCATACTCCAGCGTGCGAGTGGTGTTCTCCGTTACGCTGGCGCCCGGTTCGGCGAGTACGCGCTGATCGGCAAAGCGAACTTCATTTGGCATGGTCACAGGCGGCTGGTGAGCCGGCAACTGTTGCAGTTCCTTCGTGCTTGTCAATCGGGACAGTTGCCTGCCGAGCATCACCTCTACAATCGTCACCACCAAAAAGGTCAACAACATGAAAAGCACGACGACTTCCTCGCCCATCTTGGCTTCGATTGTCAGGGCCATTGCTCCCCCGAGCATGATTCCCAGACCACAAATGCCAATCAGCGTGATGGCCGTCAGAAATGCCGCGATTGGTCCGACGCCTGACTTTGATGCTGGGTCTTTCAGGTTCATCCCGCAGCGATTGCAGTAACTGAGGCCGGAGGTAAGCGGATTGGCGCAGGCTGAGCAGTACATGGAAGATCCTTTCTTAGGGGCAGTTGGACGGCCGTCGGACGCTACCAGTAAAACGGTGTCGCGACTAATCAGGTTCCCGGAAGATGTTGGATGTTAGTCAGTGGTCAGTGGTCAGTTGTTATTCGGTCGTGAGGATTATGTGATTAGGAAACGTAACTGACAACTGACAACTGACAACTGACAACTGACAACTGACAACTGACAACTGACAACTGACAACTGACAACTGACAACTGACAACTGACAACTGACAACTGACAACTGACAACTGACTAACATGCAGCATCTGACATCCAACCTCTTCCTCACGGCCTGTACGTAAGCCAAAAATAGATCACCTGCAACACTCCGATCACGAACCCGATGATCGCGCCAAAGAGTTCTATCTTCTTTAAGTGCTGCTTCGCAACCGATAAAACGAGCGCTTCCAACTTCTCTGTCGGATAGTCGGCGACCTTGTTCCGCACGAGCGTACCCACATCAAACTCAGCGATGGCGGAAGGCAGACGCTCGCGTGCGGCGAAGGTAATTCGCTCGACCAACGCCGTACTCGCACGCTTCACAGAATGTGCGGAAAGGTGATCGCTGAGACGCCCTATCGGCTGGATTAGCAAGCGCTCAATCTGTGAACTGAGGATCGCATTGATCGTCCTGGCCGTGTCGTCGTGTGAGAGCAAACCGAGCAGACTTTTTGTCAGAAACGACTTCACTCGGCGCACAGACTCGGGATTCGCCTGCTGCATTACTTCGTTGAGCGTCTGCGGCCCCAGTCGTTCAAGCGCGTCTGTTACGTAAGTTGAGATCGACGTCGTCAATGCTGGACTCTGTACAAACTCGAGCAGGCGATCCGTAATCTGCTCTTTTATCAGGTCCAGTTTTTCACGTTCGATTTGCCCCACAATCTCATTCAGGGGCCGTGCGAGAACTTTGTCGACCGTCGCGTTCAGAAAGGCTTCCGCCTCCTGCTCAAACGCGGCGCCGCGCAGGTATTCCTCCACGCGGTTCGGCAGTGTCTTGTTGACCAGATCATCCACTTCGCGATGAATCCGTTCACGTGAGATGAAGATCTTCTTCAACAGCGAGAGTTGCTCGTAGTAATCATCAACTTCGAGCTTGATGAGCGCACCTATCTGTTTGCGCGTATTTTGGCTCGTAGCAATGTCTGCCAAATTGTGAACGATCGGCGGGACCTGGCTGTCGATGCGCTCTTTGATGAAGGCGATCGTTTCCGGTGTGAAGGTCTCAGCGAGTGTTGCATTGCTGAGTGCAAGATCATCAAGCCGTCCTGAAACAAATTCCCGCACCTTCGCTTCGAAACCGTGTTCCGTCACCGTGCGTTGAAAGCGATCTTCCACGAAGCTCATGATGTGTTGCAGAGCATCGTGCGTGATAGTCTCGTCTACTCTTCTCGACAACAGCTCATCTACCCGCGAGACGACAAATCTTTCGATCGCGCCGGCAGTTTCTTCACTCTTCAACAACGCTGCGATGTATTCAGCGAGCCGATACTGCAACGCGGAGATGGTATCGAGAATTGGCGCTCGTGCCCCGGACGGCAGCGCGTCAATGAACGATGGGTAAACGGTTGAAAGCAGATCCCGCGTGTAAACTTCGACGAATTCTTCCACCTTGCGATGAAAGAAACTGGTTTCAAAGAGAGCGTTGAAAACGGTCTCTTGAGAGACAAGCTCGTTACCGACGGCGTTGCCGATCGATTGCGCCAGCTTTTCGCGGTGGCGCGGGATCATTCCCTGCGGCCAGACCGTCAATCCAAGAGATTTCACGGGCTTATATGGATGAAAAAGCATCCAGATCGCGAGCCACGCCGCGCCGTAACCGTGGATGGTGGCAATAACGATGATGGCAATGCTGATTAGAAGTTTGAAGGTAAACGGATCGATGACGAACTCCCCGTGTTCGACAGGATTCACAGGATGAACAAGATGAAGACACCCAAAAAGCTAACAAGCTTGACAACTACTAACTCTAGAGAAACAGCACAAACCAGGAAAGAACGCTGGAAGAAAAGATCCCCTGGGTAACAGCCTAGTACGAGGTTTGCTGCCGCTTATCATCTGAGTGTTAATTCTACCCAGCCTGTAAATCCTGTATCAATTTTCGCTGCGGCTGTCAGCACCCTCCACTGAAAAACCGGCGTTAATCCAGGCACTCGTGCCACCCATCACGTTTCGCAAATCAGCAAAGCCGTGCTGCTCAAGAATGCTGGCTGCGGCGCTGGAACGATACCCGCCCGCGCAGATAACTGCCGTTGGTTTGTACGGGTTCAGATTAAGCGTGGCGAGTCGCTCTTTCAGCATTGAAAGCGGAGCGGCGGTGGCAAGTGGAACATGACCACTCTCATATTCGGCCGGACGTCGCACATCGACTACTTGCAGTTGTGAATCCAACCTAATCATCTCATCAAGCTCGTTGACCGATATCTGCGGAATAACTGCCGTATCAAAACCAGCTGCGTGCCAGGCGAGCATGCCGTCGTCCAGGTAACCCTTCAAAGTTTCAATTCCCACACGCGCCAATCTCGTGACTGCCTCATCAACCTTCTCCTCGGACTCGGCGACTAACAGCAACGGTGCGCCGAGCGGAAGCAAAGAACCGGCCCACGTCGCAAACTGGCCGCTCAAACCAATATTAATCGCACCGGGAACGTGGCCGAGTCCAAACTCACTCGCGGAACGAACATCAAGCACAGTGTGATTCTTTGAAAGCTCTTTGAACTCTGCTGCAGGTAACGCAGTTGGTCGCGCTAAGGCAGACAACGGCGCGGCGCCGGTACGATTGATCTCTGCGTCGGTTGAGAAGTAAGCGGGCGCGGCGGGCATGTCCGTCGTCATCATCCGCACAAACTCTGCTTTCGGCATTGGCTTCAACGCGTAGTTGAATCTGCGTTGTTCACCGATTGTCGATGAAGTGTCGCTCGAAATATTGCGACCACACATCGAACCGGCGCCATGTGCCGGATAGACCTCCGTTTCGTCGGGCAACGTCAACAGCTTTTCGTGCAGACTGTCGTACATCAGTTCGGCCATGTCCTGCGGTGTGTAGCCTTTCGCTCCGGCGAGATCTGGACGACCAACATCTCCAACGAAGAGCGTATCGCCGGTGAGGACCTTGAGCGGCTGATTGGAAGCATCAGGCTCGCTTACAAGTACTGAAATGCTTTCGGGCGTGTGGCCCGGAGTCTCGATTACACGCAGCGTGATCTTGCCGAGTTGAATCTCATCGCCGTCTTTTACCGCCAGATGCGGAAAGGTTGCAGCCGCTTTTGCACCGAACACCATTTGCGCTCCAGTTCGCTCGGCAAGCTCGCGATGGCCGCTGACGAAATCGGCGTGCAGGTGAGTTTCAATGACATACTTGATCTTCAACTCATTGGCTTCAGCCTCAGCGAGATACTGATCGACGTCGCGTTGCGGATCTACCACTGCCGCCTCGCCGTCAGAACCAATCAGATACGAAGCGTGTGCCAGACAGCCCAGATAGAATTGTTTGAAGTACATAAACTTTAATCTCACCTTTCCAATATGAATCGGAGATCGACTCTGCCGCTTCCTTTGCGGTTGCCTATGGTTACCGCGGATGCACTCTTCAGATAAAGGCTCTGTCCTCAGACACCCACTGAGTGTAAACCCAAGCGTTGGAGGCGTAGCCTCTCACAATTCTCACATTTTCGGTAAGCCGGAGGCTTACCGCGAAGGCGGCAAAGCCGCAACGGGTTCGCCGGAATACTTTCTTTGCAACCTTGGGCCGGCTCGAACCTCAACGGCAGAATCACTCCTCAGGCAGCTTGTAGAACTCGCGCGCGGGCTTTAACGGTCGCAGCATCCAGTACGGACGCCGCGTCCCATCAGGTGAGAACTTATCGGCGGGTCTCGTCATCGCCAACCATTCTTCGAAGACCGCTTTTGACTTCGCAGTGTCGACAAAGATGTCGGCATACTTATCATCCGGCTCGGCTTTTTTGACTCGCACGGCCTGATGCCAACAATGCATTCCGGAGACTGGATCAGGATGAACCGGAAACGTCAGGTTCTGGTGCACTCCAACATCGTTCCACCAGATTCTCAATGTGTCGGCATCGGCAGACTCGTAGGGCCCAACCCCGTTCTCTCTTTTCAATCCCCATTCACTTTGTTGATGGTCCAGCTTCACCGACGCCATCATCTGGCGCGCACCCTCCTCGTGAGTTTTCCAGCGACCCATGTGATGGCTGCACGCGACCACTTCCGGCCGAATCCCTTCCGTTACCCAGGCGCGAACGACGAAATGACCAATCTCAGTTTCGACTCGCACCAGGTCTCCAGTCCCCACGCCTATGCGCTTCGCAAACGATGGATGCATCCAGAGGGGATTAGTGTGCGCTATCTCGTTAAGCCATTTCGCGTTGGCACTGCGAGTGTGAATTTGCATTGCGAGCCGGAACGTGGAAATAAGAACGCTTTGGTCCGCGTCCATGTTTTCCGGGTGAACGTGACTGCGAATGTAAGCAGGAATTGCGACCTCGCCCCAGCCCCAACTGGCCAGCGTGCTCGAATAAAACTCGAGCCGCCCGCTCGGTGTCGGAAAGCCGCGTCGCAAAGTGCCATCGACATTCACACCAACAAAACGCCGGCCTTCAGGATCGGCGTCGATGGTTGGAAGGGGTACCACGTTGGGAGACGCGGGTTTCGCACTTTTTGTGTAAACCCGACCGAGTTGATCTTCCCGTGCGTCTTCAATCTCATTAGCAGGCACGGGCTCTTCGTAAAGCGCGCCGACTTTGGTCGCAATCTCAAACACACCATAACGGCGCATGTATTCCATCGGCGTTAAGCCTTCCGCCGAAGCCTTTTGCGGCAAACCTGGGACCGAGTTTTCAAAGATCCATTCGTAGTACTCGTTCACGCCCAACCGCTCGCCTGGATTTTTCTTTGACTCAACATACTGCCTGATGCCGAGGCTCCCGTCGGGATCGATCCGCCACGTTAGTTCCATCCAAAACTCGTTCTCTTCCCAAACCTCGCCCGGATTAGCGTCGCGAGTGTCGCTGATCTCTTCGCCGTCACGTTGTCGCGCCGCTCGCTTCACCGGTTGGCGAAATCCAAGCCACTGCGAATCGTGAGTTTCATACGAATGAATATCGTGACGCTCCGGGCCCAACCCCATCGGCAAAATGTAATCAGCGAAGTAAGACGTTTCATTCCAAACCGGAGTGAGCGCCACATGACAACCGACCATCTCTTCGTTAGTTAGCGCTTCGATCCACGAAAAGCCGTCGGGGTTGGTCCAGACGGGGTTGTAGACGCGAGTGAAATAGACGTCGAGTTTGGCGCGTCCTTCTCGGAGGAAGTGCGGCAGCAGGAACGAGAGCTCGTGCATCGAGAGCGGATACTCACGCGGCCACGTCGTTTCGTTCCACATTTTCGGGTGAGGCGGCGAATAGATGGGTTTGGGAACGAACTTGTTCCAGGCGTTTGGAAAGACGCCGCCTTCGGTTGCGACCGCGCCCATCAGAGCATTCAGCATGAACAGCGATCGCGCGACTTGCCAACCGCCGCTGTTGCCGGACGATGCGCTACGCCAGTTATGCGTGCTCAATTTCGTGCCGGCAGTGGCGACGCACTTCGCCACGTCTTCCAACGTCCGCGCATCAACACCCGATTCTTTCGCTGCAAACTCGAACGAATAGTGTGCGTAGAGTTCTTTTAGTATCAGCTCAAAGTCTTCAAACGTAATGGCATCGTCGTTATCGCTGAGGCCTGAGTCCTGAGACTTGAGACCTGCTTCAGACTTGAAACTTGAAACTTGAAACTTGGAACTTAAAAATTCTTGCCAGTTCCACCAGCGACGAACGAACTCGCGATTGTAGAGATCGTTTTGGATCAGGTAATTCGCGATAGCCAAAAGAATCGCAGCTTCCGAACCCGGAATCGGCGACACCCAAAAATCAGCGTGCGTGGCAGTGTTCGACAGTCGGGTGTCAAAGACGATTAGTTTCGCGCCATTCGCCTTGCCTTCGATCACACGTTGCGCGTGTGGATTGAAGTAGTGACCGGATTCGAGGTGCGCGCTGATTAGAAAGATGACTTTCGCGTTCGAGTGATCCGGACTGGGCCGATCGATGCCCATCCATAGTTGATAGCCTTCGCGGCTTGATGACGAGCAGATGTTCGTGTGCGAGTTGTGGCCGTCGATTCCCCACGCAGCGAGAATGCGCTCGGTGAATCCGTCTTCGCCGGGCCGTCCGACGTGATACATGATCTCTTGCCGGCGATCTTCAATGATGGCTTTGCGAATCCTGCCCGCAAGCTCGTCGAGCACTTCGTTCCAACAAACGGGCACCCATTTGCCGGCACCTCGTTTCCCGACTCGTTTCAATGGATGAAGAATTCTATCGGGGTCTGTGACCTGATTGATTGTTGCTGGACCCTTCGCACAATTGCGACCGCGAGAACCGGGATGTTCAGGGTTGCCCTCGAACTTCTGCACCTCGCCGGTTTCTTTGTCGATGTAAGCAAGCAGACCACACGCGGACTCGCAGTTGAAACAGGTAGTGGGAACTAAAGAATAGTGACGCTCTTTGCGTTCGGGCCAGGCCTTTGAATCGAGCTCGGTCCA
>JBGTLE010000151.1:0-17572 GCA_041744295.1 Pyrinomonadaceae bacterium
GAGGTAGCTCTACAGCTTCTTCTGGAGAACGCCTCGCTCTTCGAGAGAGTTGCCCA
This sequence comes from Pyrinomonadaceae bacterium, assembly GCA_041744295.1. Classification (GTDB taxonomy): domain Bacteria; phylum Acidobacteriota; class Blastocatellia; order Pyrinomonadales; family Pyrinomonadaceae; genus PSRF01. The sequence continues at coordinate 57 of JBGTLE010000151.1, forward strand.
TCACAGCACAAAGGGAACCTACCACAATCAACTGGCGATAATTCTGCGTCACCTAGCCAAGTCGGGAAAGAAAGAGGATTACCTAAAGCGCGCAATCGGAGAGTTCGAAAAGGCCGACTATCACTTCAAACTGGCTAAGAATAATTTCTTTAGGGCCAGCGTTAAGAATAACGTCGGACTAATTCTTCTTAACCAATCACGGTTCAAAGAAGCGCATAAATATCTGATCGAAGCTCGTCGATTAAGTGTGATCGTTAGGGACAAAGTTAGAACAGCTGAAATTGACGAGAGCAGATCGCAAGTTTTAATCGCAGAAAAGAAATACAAAGAAGCCGAAGCTGTTGTCAGGGCAGCGGTTCAAATCCTGGAAAAGAGCGGCCAACAGTGTCTTCTCGCCGATGCGCTGACAACTCACGGCATTGCGCTCGCCCGCCTGCGTCGTTACGACCAGGCACAATTCACGTTTCAGCGCGCGATCGAAGTCGCTCATCAAGTAGGCGCGCTTAACAAAGCCGGCATCGCTGCGCTCACACTCATCGAAGAACTCGAAGACCTCACTTCCGAGACGTTGCACGCCGCTTACTATCGGGCAAGCGAGTGGCTCGCCAGTTCACAAAGCCGCGAACTGTTATTGCGCCTCAACTCCGCCGCCAGAAAAGTCCTCCTCAGCCTGCGCGGTGAGGTCAAATCCAAAGAGGCCTCTGATAGTCTCATGAACAAACCCTGCGATCTGCAGGCAGAAGTGCTCAGATATGAAAACGTATTGATCAGGCATGCCCTCGCAAAAGTAAGCGGCAGCGTTACTCGCGCTGCCGCTCTTTTAGGCATGAGCTATCAGGGCCTGGCTTATATTATCGAAGCCCGGCACAAAGATTTACTCAAAGAGAGATCGCCCATTCGTCGTCGCAGTCGCAAAGACTAAACGGTAATTCAAATCCCTGGCGGGCGGTTCCCACAAGCGCCCAATCTAATCATAGAGTTCGAAGATGTACGGTAGTGGCCAAGCGTCCATCTTCGTCCGCAGTCACATTCGTCGAGGGGAACGATTGTGCTGCGTAGACGCCACGTTAATCGTGGGTGGCGTGGCGTGAAGGAGACCGGCACGAAACTCCCATCGTGCCGGTTTCTTTTTCACCCGGTTCGCTTTTGCACCCAGTCAACGACTTTGCCAGCCGGCTTCTCCACCCATTCCCGCCGTCATTAGCGTTCGGAGTCCCGATTCAACGCTATCAAAAACTAAAGGCTTGAATCCTTATTAACATCACATGTAATCTCTGTGAGGTGCAGACCAACCTTCCATTTCAGCTTGCCCCGTTCAATTGGCGTCTCGCCGATAGTTTGAAGAAATGAACCAGCTGCGTATCGGTAGGACTAACTGAAATGGCCATCCACGGCACTCTAACCACAATGAGTGTTTCTGATCTCCTCCAGTTCCTGGCGGCGGGGAGGAAGAGCGGCACCCTGAGATTCAGCCGCGGAAAAGTGGTCAAGGAGATCTATTTCCAAAACGGACTGGTAGTAGGCGCAAATACAAACGACCCGAAGGAATATCTGGGTCAGGTGCTCATCCACTACGGCAAGTTGGACGAAACCCAGCTCCAGGCGGCGATGGAAGTACAGCGTAAGGCCGGCGGCAAACTTGGCGAAATTCTCGTCGCGCAAGGATTCATGACCACCGCCGGAGTGCTCGAGATCCTGCGCATCCGCACGCTCGATATCATTTACGACCTTTTCGTTTGGGAAGAAGCTCACTTTGAACTCTTCGATGCGGAACAACTGCCGGAAGACCTGATTCGTATCGAAGTGGATCCCACGACTATCATCATGGAGGGGATCTATCGCGTCGACGAACTTTCGCGCTATCGCACGTTGATTCCTTCGGACCGCGCGATACTTGAATTGGGAGCGGGTTGGACTGCCTCGCTCAACGTTAGCAAGGACGTGCGGGAGATATTGTATTTCATCGAGAAACGCATGACTGTGGCCGAGATTTGCTACAACATGCACGACTCATCTTTCAATATCTACGCACAGTTATTTGATCTCGTATCGACCGGTATTGCCAGGGTCGTGGAAGAGCTTCCCGCCGGTTCTGATTCCTTCAGCGAACTCTCAGACATTCCTGAAGATCCTGCCGAGTTGTTGTGGTTGGTAAAGCGTGAGTTGAAAGACAACCACGCTGACAAAGCATTGGACCTGATTCATCGGGTGATTCTGGCCGAGCCGAAGAACGAAGAGTATCAAAAGCTCTTGCAACAAGTGGAAACGCAATTTGTGAGGGAGGTCTATTCGCAGCGGTCACCGCAGTCAGTGCCGAAGGTCATGATGCTCCCCGAAGCGTTAACCGAACAACAGTTGGGTCCGCAGGAGGCATTCGTCTTATCGCGAATCAACGGTGAGTGGGACATCCAATCGATCCTTTCAATCTGTCCTTTTCGTGAAGCTGACAGCCTGCGCATGATTGCCTCATTAGAGAAGGCCGGTATCATCGGTTTTTAGTTTGATGCAAACGGCAAAAAAGGGAGCGCTGACCCTCAGGTCAACGCTCCCTTTTCAGTTTCCAACGATCACTCGGTCTTAGTACCCGTAGTAGCCATCCTGGTAACCATTCTCAAAGCCCTGGCGATAGTACTGCCGATAGAGCTCCTTGTTACCGAACCTTGAGTTGTAATCCGTGGTGGCACTGCGATAAGCGCCTTCATCGCGGAAATCAAAACGATCATTGCTACGGCGGTCCTTGCGACCTTCCTCAATGCCCTTGTTATAGCCGGCGTTCAGACCAGTCTGTCGCATTTGGTAAGAACCACCCCAGTTGTAGTCACTGTCCTGACCCCGACCACGGCGGCTGCGTCGATCATCACGGCGGTCCGGCCGGCGATCTTGTCGATCTTCCCAACGGTCATTCTGATTGCGCTGACCCCAGTATCCGTCGCGGCTTTGGGCGTTCACCGCTACTCCCGATAGCAGGAACATTCCCAGCACCAACATGAAAGTTTTAGTGAACGACTTACGATTGCTTTTCATTTTCTTTTTCCCTTCCTCTTGTCTACCCCTTCAAAGTCTTTTTTCTGCCAGTCCCGAGGAGGGTATTGTCAACCGCTGTGCCGGAGCCGTTCCTTACAAAAAAGGCTGAAAATACCCGTTCTACACAAATCCTACCGCCGCGCGATGCACGATTAAGGACCGATTCGACCCGTATCGTATGCGTCCGTCGGCTTCAAAATTTCTGTTACTGAGACACGGGCAAACAGATTCACTCGTTCATCTCCAGGAGGTCAAATTGCGAGATTCCTTCTCATAATGAAATGGCGGCTGACCGATTCCAATCACCTGACCGATCGTGACTCGTGAAAATGCTCAGGCTTTGGTGAGTTCTGCAATGAGTCTCTTCGGGAATGTGAGTTGCACTTTAGATCACGCGAGTGAACTTCAACTCTCACAGACACTCGATTGAGCAAGGATAACAAGTGAACAAAGCGACCATCAGGACCTGGTACCTGGCAAGTGTGACGCTGTGTGGTTTCGCGGTGGCTCTAATTTCAGCCTACCGACTGCCGCTGGCCGCGCTTGATGTGAAGTTTGCCGTTCTTGTTGCCGTCACACTTTTGGTCGCCAGAATTACCCTCAGGATTCCCCGCGCGCGCGGACGCGTTTCAGTTTCCGACATCTTTGTCTTCCTCACGCTGCTCCTTTACGGTGGTGAAGCCGCGGTCCTGCTCGCTACCGTGGAAGCCTTCGTTTCGTCACTCTACTTCAGCCGGAAAACACTCATCCGCTCGTTCAACGCGAGTGTGATGGGCGTCTCGACGTTTGTGACAGCGTCGGTTCTCTCGATCCTGTTTGGAAACGTGACCGAGTTGCGCGGGCATTACCCGGCGAAACTCATGGTGGCCTTGTCGGTCATGACGCTGGTCCAGTACGCGATGAATTCCGGCCTCGCAACGGTTAGTCTTTCGCTAAAATCGGGAGAGCCGGTTTGGGGAAACTGGTACCGAAACTTCCGCTGGACCTCGATCACTTATTTCGCCAGCGCTTTCGGCGCCGAGACAGTAGCGCGTTTAATCGACGAACTAGGCACCTTTGCGTTTATTGCCACGACGCCAATCATCGCCGTCATCTATTTCACCTACCGGACTTACACTCACAACATCGAGGCTGCTGCCGCGCAGGCCGAGCAAGCACGACTTCACGTTGCGGAACTGAACTACCTGCTTCGCGAGCAAGAGTGTATTAGCAAAGCGTTGGAGGAAAGCGAAGCTCACTTTCGCACCGCATTTGACTACGCAGTGATCGGGATGGCGCTGGTTTCGCCCGAAGGACGTTGGCTGCGAGTCAATCAATCGCTGTCGCAGATTGTCGGCTATGGGGAAGACGAGTTATTGCGGACGGATTTCCAGGCAATCACACATCGGGATGATCTGGGTCGCGATCTCGCCGAGGTTTACCGAATGGTGACTGGAGAGATCCTTACCTTTCAGTTGGAAAAGCGTTTCATTCACAAGCACGGTCACGAGATGTGGACCTCCACCAGCGCTTCGCTGGTCCGCGACGCCGAGGACCGGCCGCTTCACTTCATCTTTCAGATACAGGACATCACGGAGCGTAAGCGAGCGGAGGCAGCGATTCACACACTATCGCTCGTTGATGAATTGACCGGTCTGTACAATCGGCGCGGATTCATGGCTTTCTCCGAGCAACATCTCAATTCAGTCCATCGTTCTGAAAAAGGCCTCGCTATTGTTTACGCCGATCTAGACGATCTAAAGCAGATTAACGACTGCTTCGGACATACGGAGGGCGACCGGACGCTAATCAAGACTGCCGAGTTGTTCAAGGAGACATTTCGTTCCTCGGACGTTATTGGCAGGCTTGGCGGCGACGAGTTCACAGTGCTCGCCGCGGTGGATCCCGACGGCGGGGTGGAAGAGTTACTCGCGCGGTTGGAAAGAAAAGTCGCCGATTATAATCAGTTGAAGATCACTCCCTACAAGATTTCGATCAGCATTGGCGTGGCCGCCCTCAAGCCGGGACAGTATCGTTCGATGGAAGAGTTGCTGGTTGAAGCTGACAAGGCCATGTATCAGAACAAGCGCGCGCGGAAGACCAGACCGAGTGTTGTAGAGGATGACGACGAGGCTCTCAATGAAGCCGTAGCTTAGTGCCCGAGCGGTAGCAATAAACGACGGCGACCGATTTCTCGGAATCGGCCGCCTTTGTTTTTGTAGTATTCTGCCCAGCGTTTATGGCTGCAGTTATCCCTTCTCAGACGCTGGCGCCGGCCGGACGCTGGCGAATTCTTACACTCCTTTCGATCGCTGAACTGCTCGGCATGTCACTGTGGTTCAGTGGCGCGGCAGTAGTGCCGGCGCTGCGTTCCGAATGGCCACTCTCTGAAGCTACGGCAGGTTGGTTAACTATAGCCGTGCAACTGGGGTTCGTGGTCGGAACCCTGTTGAGCGCGACTTTAAATCTTCCCGACATTCTTAACGTTCGTTACCTGGTTGCCAGCTCGGCAGTGGCGGGTGCGCTAGCAAACGGCGCGTTCGGGTATTTTGCGCGCGGTGCCGCGGTCGCGATCGTGTTGCGGTTTCTGACCGGGATGTTTCTCGCCGGTGTCTACCCACCGGGCATGAAGATCATTGCTACCTGGTTTCGTCATTCGCGAGGGCTCGCTTTGGGAGTGCTCATCGGGGCACTAACGCTTGGAAAAGCTGCGCCTTATCTGATTAACTCCGTTGGTAGTTCAAACTGGCGAGTGAATGTCTTATTCGTTTCGGGGCTGGCGGTGTTAGGTGGTGCGATCGTTTTGTTCTTCGTCGAAGATGGTCCGTACGCGTTGCCTGCTGCCAAATTCGACGTGACGCAGATCATGAAGGTGTTTGCCAACCGCGGCGTGCGCCTTGCCAGTTTTGGATACTTCGGGCACATGTGGGAACTGTACGCGATGTGGACCTGGCTGCCGGTGATGATGAGGGCCAGCCTTGCAGCACAGGGAAGTCCTGCCTCACTCGCCGAGATAGCCGCTTTTCTGGTAATCGGATGTGGAGCTATCGGTTGTGTAATAGCCGGGCTGGTTGCGGACCGCATCGGCAGAACGACGGTCACGTCCTGGGCAATGGCGATCAGCGGGACTTGTTGTCTGGTGATCGGTTTTCAGTTTGAAGGAGATCCGTTTCTCTTATTTCTGCTCGCGGCCATTTGGGGAGCGACTGTGGTAGCCGACTCTGCACAGTTCTCAACCTGCGTCACCGAACTCGGGGATCCGCAGTACCTGGGGACGGCCTTGACGATTCAAACGTGCATAGGTTTCCTTTTGACTTCAATCTCAATCGAATTGATTCCGCACGTCGTGGCTCTTGTCGGCTGGCGTTATGCGTTCGCGATTCTCGCTCCTGGCCCTATGCTGGGCGTCCTCGCGATGTTGCGGCTGCGTTCGTTGCCCGAAGCTGTGAAGATCGCTCATGGTCATCGATAACTAGCGCGACGGCAATCAGAACCGCAAGCGCCAGCGACCGGGTCCATTCCAAAGAAGCACCTGACGAGAAGCGACGTTGGTTGCCTGTCTTTCATGACTAACTTGAGTCTTCGGCGACGGCCCGGTCGCTGCCGCTTGCGATTCTGATTCGCGGGGGTCTGATGTAATCGCGACCAAGGCGCAATGAGCAGTCTCAGCCGCACAACAGTATCTATGGAGGACGACTTGTCTAAATCAGAACTCAAAGAGCGAGGCAAAAAAATCATACGAGCGCTGAAGCGTGCCTATCCTGATGGTACCTGCTCACTCAATCACTCCAATGCTTTTGAGTTGTTGATTGCCACTATTCTTTCGGCGCAATGTACTGACGAGCGCGTGAATATCGTGACCGCTGATCTCTTTCGCAAATATCGAAAGCCTGCGGACTACCTGAAAGTTCCGCCACTTGAATTGCAGCAGGACATTCGCACGACCGGTTTCTTTCGAAACAAAGCCAAGTCAATCCAGGGCACTGCGAAAATTCTGGTCGAGCAATACGGAGGCGTGGTCCCGCAAACGATGGATGAACTGCTGGAGCTGCCTGGTGTTGCCCGGAAAACTGCCAACGTGGTAATGGGAAATGCCTTTCAGGTGGCGTCAGGGGTAGTTGTCGACACTCACGTGACACGTCTGTCGCGACGGCTCGGTCTGACAAGAGAGAAGACCGCTGAGAAGATCGAGCAGGATCTGGCTCTGATCATACCTAAGAAAGATTGGATTATCTTTCCGCACTTGTTGATCGCACACGGCCGCAAGATCTGCAAAGCTCGCAGAGCTCTTTGTGAGGACTGCGTAATCGAGAAGTTCTGTCCGTCGTCCTTTCTCAAGACTGGGGTCGTACCCTGCTAACGAAAAGCCAATCCCGCTAGCGCATCCATACGCAGGCCGCTACAATGGCCTCGCTCCGCTATCCTGAATTCCCCTTCGACTGTTGTTGAAGTCTGTCGTTTATTCTCGGTCTATGCTTCTGTCTGCATCCACGCCCCAGCCTAAAAGACGCTTTTTTCGAGCAAATCTACGGAAACTGGAGCAGCGAGTAGCGTGAGTTACCGTTTCCCATGGCACAGATTGTCGGACGAACATCTGCTGGACATGCGGATTTGCGATCTGGCAGTCAAGATCAAGGGCTCATTTCTTGAGCCGCAAATCATCCGTTTGTATGACGAGTTGAACGAGCGCGGCATCCGCTTTAAGCCGCACGTGTGGCTTTCAGAAGAATGGTTTTCGCCAGATGGAGTTCCCGGCATCGCCATTCCGTTTTACCTGGCCCATCCGCGGTTAATAAAACTGGAACGAAAGCAGATGTTGGAAGTAGAAGGTGGCACGGACACGGAATGCATGCGTATTCTGCGCCACGAAGCCGGTCACGCACTCGACACCGCATTTCGTTTGCACTTTAGAAGACGCTGGCGCGAGCTTTTTGGCTCATTCGCGCAGACCTATCCCGATTTTTATAAGCCGAAACCAAAGAGCCGGAACTATGTTCTGCATTTGCGTGCCTGGTATGCGCAGGCCCACCCGGCTGAAGATTTTGCGGAGACTTTCGCGGTGTGGCTTACACCGCGTTCGCGTTGGCGTCGGCGGTATAAAGGCTGGCCGGCGCTGCGGAAGCTCGAGTACATCGACGAGATGATGAACGAGCTGGCCGGGACCAGACCGCGCAACCGGTTGCGCACGAAGGTGGAACCATTGTCAGCGGTGCGAACAACTCTGCGCGAGCACTATCGACGCAAGCGAGAGCGATATGATTTTGAGTGGCCCGCTGTTTACGACCGCGACCTGAGTCGCATCTTCTCCGACGATCCACGTCACCAGTCACGCCCCAGCGCCGCAAGCTTCCTCCGCAGCGTGCGCAGGGAAGTGCGCCAGATAGTTGCTGAAGGCACAGGTGTTCACCAGTACACGATCGATCACGTGTTGCAAAACATGATTGACCGCTGCAAGGAATTGAAGCTGCGCGTGGTTACTCCCGAGCGCGAAGCTCGCCGCCGGGTGATGATTGTTTTGACAGTTCAAGTCATGAACGTGCTTCATTCGGGTTATCATCGAATCGCGGTATGACCTTCGAGCCAAAAAAGAAGCTGCGGATCATCGTGCTCGTGCACGAGGACCTGGTGCCGCCCGATTCGCTCGAGGACTTGAGCGAGAAGGACAAGGCTGCAGTAAAGACCGAGTTCGATGTGATCTCGACACTCAAGAAGATGGGCCACGATGTTTATCCTGTCGGGCTCTACAATCAATTGAATCTGATTGGGAACGCCCTCATGGAGCACAAGCCCCAGATTGCTTTCAACCTGCTCGAGGAGTTTCATGGCTATCCGCTTTACGATCAGCACGTGGTTAGTTATCTCGAGCTGATGAAACAAGCCTACACCGGTTGCAATCCGCGCGGCTTGACTCTCGCCCATGACAAAGCACTAACGAAGATGATTCTGGCCTATCACCGTATTCAGGTGCCGCACTTCGCGGTCTTTCCCATGAATCGGAAAGTACGCCGCCCGAAACGGTTGAAGTTCCCACTGTTGGTCAAATCGATCAGCGAAGAAGGATCGGTAGGAATTTCCCAGGCCTCCGTCGTGCATGATGAGGAGAAACTGACGCAGAGGGTCGAGTTTATTCACCGGCAGAACAAAACCGCGGCGATTGCCGAACAGTACATCAAGGGGCGTGAGATCTATGTCGGGGTGATCGGCAACCAGAACGTCCAGACCTATGCGCCCTGGGAACTGGTCATGGAGAAGTTGCCTGAAGGCTCAGAAAACATCGCGACACTAAAGGTTAAATGGGACCCGGCTTATCAGGAGCGAGTCGGCGTGAAAACCAAGGCCGCGGAACTTACTCCCGAGCAGCACAAGACGGTCGAGCGACTCTCAAAACGTATCTATCGCTATCTGTTCTTGAACGGCTATGCGCGGTTGGATTACCGACTCACAGAGGACGGCCAGTTTTATCTGCTCGAAGCCAACCCGAATCCACAGATCGCGCAGGCTGAGGATTTTGCCGATTCGGCGGAGCACTCAGGCGTCCCTTACGATCAGTTGCTGCAGAAGATCATCACGGTGGGGTTGAACTATCATGCAGCGGGTCAGGTGACCTAATAGAAAGATTCTGCGGTACCGCGACTGTATTCGGTCTTTAACTAAGATACCGAACAATTAATTACAGGTAGGTGCCCAATGACTCTCGCACTGACTTTGTTATTCGCTCTAAATCTCTACAAGTCTATTCGCGCCCACGGTTGAGTGAGTCTTCCTCGGGATCTGTCTGGAGCACATCCCTCTCACTTGCTTCAGATTGACCGCCCCGTGTGCGGGGATCAAACGCCTTCATCGTATTCATCCAAATCCAATTTAGTGCGGTAGGGGAAGATCGAACTCTTTTGGGTCGCACCTTCTTCATTGTCGCTGCTTCGTCACGAAACAGTCACATTGGTTCTTGTTGAGTTTAAGTTCAGAAGGTACACTGCGATTCGATTCAAGCAGTGCCCTCACGAATGAATCCCCAAAAAAGTTAATCGCAATCTTAAAGAAGGAGAAGACATTCCCCCCTTAATGACGTTTAATAAACTGTTCCCCTGCGCGATAGCCGCATGTTTTAGCCTTAGCATGGCAGTATCCGCGGTTGCGCAAAAAAGCGACGCCCGACTGAGACAAACAGCTCCTTTGGCCAGAAATGCCGAAGTTGACGAATTGGAAATCCAGGCAGATGAACCGTTGATCGTTTCAATGGCATCTGCGGAAGACATCAAGCGCGTAAAGATCCCCACAGTTGGTGATACCTCTTCCTCGCCCTTCAACTTTCACAATGTGATGACCTCGGCAATCGACGAGCGACTTGGTGCGCGATATCGCTGGGGGGCCACCGGGCCGTACACATTCGATTGTTCGGGCTTCGTTTGGAGTATTTTTCAGCAGGCCGGAATTAAGTTTGAGCGTGCGAGCGCTCGAACTCTGTGGTCGCGCTTTGAATCACCTTCCGCTGATGAGAAGTACAAGTTTGGAACTTTGGTGTTCTTTAGTGATCTCGCCCACGTCGGTGTCGTTGCTGACGAGCGTGGCTTCTATCATGCTTCGCGACACCATGGCGTAATCTACTCGACTTTCAGTGACTACTGGGTCTCGCGCCTTGACGGATTTCGTAAAGTGCCGATGCCGGTGACAACTGGCGACTAATCCGTTCCCCATAAAAACTGAAACGCCGCCGCTTGTGAAAGCGACGGCGTTTTGATTTTGCTAAAGGCTTACTTGTTATTCAAGAGGCTGGGAACAAAACCGGCGCGATGCTCGTCGTCGCGAGCTTCCCAAACGACAACGATCTTTTCGATAGCAATGAAGCACAGCTTCTGGTCGCTGTCCTTCAGATGTAGAACTCCCGAGTCAACTCGGATCACTTCACCCCTCAGGCTGGACGCACCTCCGCAGTAAACATCCAATTTCCTGCCAATCATCTTAGCTAAGAATTCATTCATGACTGGTACCTCTAATACCTATTTCTTCCCGTTCGTAAAGGTGATTTTCACCAGCGGCACGACACTTTGATCGTCCTGCTGAGTACGCTCGAATCTTAAGAGATCATAATAGGCGCAACGTGACGTGGTGGGAAACTCGCGACAGACTAACGGCCGGGCGTGATAGATCGTACAGCCGCGCGTTTCACGATCGAGGAACGCACAAGCTTCGCCTAACAAATGGTCCGCCTTTCGTTTCAGCACCCGCTCTTTGCTGTCGTACATCTTTGTGTAGCGCTGCGCGGCAACCTCAGGAGTTACTCCAAAGTGTTTTGCCAGCCTTTTTAGGTCTCGAGGAGTGACCTGGACCCGATCGTAAACCGAGCAGCAATACGCCGGACATTTCAGACAGTCGTAATTCGATCGCTTTGGCGCAGTGGGCAAAGTGTTTCCGGCGTCTCTGATGAGCGTTTTTCCCATGAAGTTAAAGGCGTGCTCCCTTTCGCGATCAGCGCTGACGATCCTAACGTCGTTTAGACTTTTTGTATTCCGATAACAGGAGATCCATGAACTCACCACGCCGGTCATACAATCGTTTTGGCTCGCGTGGCTCGTGTCGAGCTAGAGCATAAGCGGTAATGATCGGCAGCGCTACCGTTGAATCGACGTAGCAGACGACCGCGTCAGGCAAACGATCAGGATCGACCTTACCCCACGATACCGCTTCACCCGGTGTAGCTCCCGAAAGTCCACCCGTGTCCGGTCTAGCATCAGTAACCTGCAGAAAATAATCATGGCCGCGCTCGTCTATACCGAGCACTTCCTGAATCTGTGGCTCCGTTTGTAATAGGAAATTCTTGGGAGAGCCGCCACCTAAAATGAAGACTGCCGACTCGCCCTTCTTGCTCTTGCCCCGCCCCTGCCTGCCATGCACGGCATTTCGTTTGGCAGCCAGAACGATCGACGCCGTTTCGTTTACGTCGAGCGACGGATCGAATGCCAGCTTATTTCCTTGCAGAGCCTTAGCCGCCACGTTCATTCCTATTGAAGAATCGCCGGGGGAAGAAGTGTAAACAGGAACGCCATACTCGTACGCCACACCCAGCAGTGACTTCTCTTTTAGACCGAGTTTTTCCCCCCGCTCATGAACGTAACGTCCACACAGATAATGAAACTCCGCCGTCGACATCGTCCGCTGAAACTCATCGCCTTCGATGATTCTGCGGAAGAAGGCATCTGTGTCGAGCAGGACGGAGTAGTCAAAGAAGATGTCGTAGATGCGAACGACTTCCTCTTCGCGCAACACGATGTCCGAAGTTTGCGCGTTGCCCTGATGCATCGCCAGGCCGATTCCGAAGTGGGTGTCGTGATAGAGATTGGCGCCGGTGGAGATGATCCAATCGATAAATCCGGCTTTGATCAGTGGGATGAGCGAAGAAATACCAAGTCCGCCAGGCGTCAGCGCGCCAGTGAGCGAGACACCCACGGTCACTTGCGGCTCGAGCATCTTGCGCGTGTAAAGCTGACACGCTTCTCTTAGCCGCGCGCCGTTGTAAGCGAGAAACGCGTCGTCAACCAGATCTGCCAAAGAGGTTTGAGCGGTTATGGGCGCGGGATCGATCCGCTTACCGCCAAGGAATTTGCTTTGCTTTTTTGCCATCGCCAGTCAGGGCATCGAGGTTTCAAGTCTCAAGTCTCAAGTTTCAGGGGCAAGTCTCAGGGGTCCCAAGGTCTCAGGTCTCAGTAATGAGATCTGAAATATCTCAAATCTCAAATAATCTCAGATCACACATTCCCGCGTGCTGTCTGACCTGAGTCTTGAGACCGTAGCTCTGAGAGCTACTCCTTCCCGGCTTGCTTCTCCAAACACGCCCGACAGAGACAGCCGGAATACCGCTCACCCAAGTCTGCCCGCGTTTCTGCGGACAATTTTATTTCGCTGCACCAACAGCCAGATAGTTTTGCGCCGCAAGCGAACTCATTCCCGCAGGCCTCACATTTTGATGGTGTGCGCCAACGCTCAGAGATCATTCCAGCAATAGTTTTCAGGGTCATTGAGCCGCTCCGGTGGCTTCATGTCCATTGGTGCCCACTGCTCGTTGAACGCGTAAGCGAACGATTCTGCGATCATCAGCTTCCAGCACCATCACATCCAGTCCGCGAAAGGTAAGGTGGTCGCCGGGCTTTGGCACTTTGCCGGCTTCATTGATCACCAACCCCGCGATGGTCGTGAAATCGTCAGCCTCTATTTCCATGTCAAAGAGGCGCTCAATCTTGCCAATCTCTGTCGAACCCATCACTTCGTAACAGCCTTCGCAATCTTCGACAATCTCTTGAAGATCTTCACCGCCAATGTCCTCGTCCTCAATCTCACCGACAATCTCCTCGAGAATGTCTTCGACCGTCACCAACCCGGAAACGCCGCCGTATTCGTCGATCACCATCGAAAGCTGTGCATGCGCTTTCTGCATCTCTTCCAGCAACTCCGCCACTGGTTTCGTCTCAGGAACAAAATAAACGGGACGGACAAGGGGTATGATCGGTTGGCTCTCTTTGCCTTCCGGCCAGCATTGCAGCAGATCTCGAACGTAGATCATGCCTTCAACGTTGTCGATCTGATCTCGATAGACGGGCAAGCGCGAATATTTTGACTCGATGATCACGTCGCGCGCGTCCTGGACCGTGGCCGTGACCGGTATGCCAACGATGTCCGGTCGCGGCGTCATCACTTCACTGACGCGCGTGTCGCCGAATTCCAGGATCGAATGAATCAGCTCGCCTTCCTCTTCTTCCAGAATTCCCTCTGCTTCACCAACCTCGATCAACGCCTGGATGTCATCGCCGCTATCTTCGTCCTCTTCATCATCGCCGTTTTCCTGGACCTGTTCTTTCCGTCGAGTACGATCGAATAACTTGTGAAAAGGATCGGCGGCGAAAGCCATTAACGGCAGAAACGGGCGGATGATCGGCAGCAAGAACAGCAGCGTAGCTTCCGGATCGCGAGTCGAGATGAAGAGTGGAATGAGTTGTCGAAAAATGCCGGCGAGCACCAGCCCGGCAAGTAGGCCAACTAAAACAAAACGTGGTTCCGCGGTGAGGCTGAGCGCAATGGAAGTCACGAGAACGGCAACTACGACCAGTAAGATCTGAATGGTGGCGGAAATGGCAAAACTAAACCGCGGCCGATTTTCCAGGACCTGCTTGAGGAAGGCAGCCGTGCGTGACTTCTCGCGCTCTTCCGCTTCGGTAATCAGTCGCCTTAATCCAACGTCACTCAGTTGGCCAAACGCCATATCTACTGTTGCCAGCAACGAGAGAATGACGAGTAGCAGCCCAGTGAGCCCAAATTCTATTTGCATTGGTTCGAATAGTAGAACGTCACAGCATCAGGCGCAACGGAATAACGATGAAGGATGAAGGCGGAAGGATGAAGCACACGTCTCCCCCGCCACTCTGCCCCTCATCCATCTTCAAAGGTTGGTCATCCGCCTTTCATCCTTCATCCTTATTCTTTCATCCTTAGATTCTTAGCTTCCGACGGAGTCTCAACTCGAGTCGGTTCATTTCCCCTCTGTCGGTTTCATGATCGAAGCCACAGAGGTGCAGCAATCCGTGAAGTATTAACTGTGAGATCTCCTGCTCCAGAGTCAGGCCATTCTCTCGAGCTTGTTGATTCGCCCGCTCAACTGAGATCGCGATATCACCGAGAGTTGCATCGGCACTCTTTTCAAACTCGGTCTGATCAGCGGGGAAGGACAAGACGTCAGTTGTGCCCCGTTTCGCACGCCAGGTTCGATTCCACTCCCGCATCATGCGGTCCGAGACGAAAACCACAGTCGCGCCGGCCTCACCCGAGGGAACAGCCTTCAGCGCCGTCGTGGTAAACGCTTTCCAGTGTTCGCAATCGAGCGGCAGTTTGCGTTGGCGATTGACAACTTCAACCATCGTCTCTTTGTTGACTCTAGATATGGGTTTTCCGGGTGTGCTCTTCGTAGGCCTTGATGATCATCTGGACCAGCTTGTGCCGAACGACGTCCTTGTCAGTGAAGTAAATAAACTCGATGCCTTCCAGATTTGCCAACACCCGTTCTGCTTCAATCAGTCCGCTCCGTTTTCCAGCCGGCAAGTCGACCTGCGTAACGTCACCAGTGATTACGGCCTTTGATCCGAACCCTATGCGCGTCAGGAACATCTTCATCTGCTCGCTGGTTGTGTTCTGGGCCTCGTCGAGAATTACAAAGGCATCAGCCAAAGTGCGGCCACGCATAAAAGCGAGTGGCGCCACTTCGATGACGCGCTTTTCGAGCAAGCGAGTCACTCTTTCGTAATCCATCAGGTCGAACAGTGCGTCGTAAAGAGGACGAAGATAGGGATCTACCTTGTCCTGTAGATCTCCCGGAAGAAAACCCAGCTTCTCGCCGGCTTCCACGGCAGGTCGCGCAAGTACGATGCGATTCACCTGTTTTTGCATCAACGCCTGGACGGCCATGGCGACGGCGAGGTAAGTCTTTCCAGTACCGGCCACGCCGATGCCGAATACGACATCTTTCTCCTGAATTGCCTGGATGTAATGACGTTGATTTGCCGACTTGGGCGCTACTTGTTTCTTGCCGGCGGGGTTGAAGCGGGCCTTGGTAAAATAGTCGCGCAAACTAAACGCGCGGTCTTCGGCGATCTGCGTAAATGCTTCACGCAATTCTTTGTCAGTGAATTGGCGACCCTCTTTGAAGAGCTGGGAAAAGTCTTCCAGGATTTGTTCCGCAGTGGCGACGTCCTTGGGATCGCCGTCAATGGAAACATCCTGTCCCCGCGCATCGATGCGGATGGCGAGCAGTGACTCCAGATACTTGATGTTCTGATCGTGGACTCCAAAAAGAGTTTCTAAACCTCGGGGCGGAAGTTCAATTTTCTTCAAAAGCGGGAGATCTCTCTTTCCAGGGGTGGATAGTTCTGAGCAGTGGCGTGGGCGTGAGTTTGCGAACAGATTGCTTGCATAAACGTGGTGGAGGGACGCTACTACAGCACTCGTGAACGTGTCAAATTTAACCCCAAAAATTGGGTTCCGTTCGGCTTCCGGCGAGGGTGGCTCCGCTTGACTACGGCCATCTCGGCCCCTATACTCCGACACTTGCTCGCCACGCGAGTTGCTCGAACAACAGACAAAACGTTAGCAGTTACGTAGATATCGGAGTTTTTGAATGCCTAATCACAAATCAGCAGAGAAACGGATGCGTCAGAACGAGAAGCGACGCAAACTCAATCGCAGCAATCGAACGCGACTCCGAGGCGCGCTCAAGGCCCTGCGCAACGCGCTTTCCGCGGGCGATGGAGCGAAAATGACCGAGTTGCTGCCAGTGACCGTTTCTACTATCGACAAGGCGGTTCAGAAGGGCGTGCTTCACAAGAACGCGGCCGCGCGCTACAAGTCGCGCCTGACTCGACATACGACGGAAACAGCAGCCAAATAGATTTCATCAAAGTTTTTGACTCGCGCGAGGCGGATCGATAATCGGTCCGCCTCGTTTTTTGTGTTTGCCAACAACGGAGAAAGGAACAATGGGCCACTATCAGAACGAAGCTGAAATCCAGGCAGTAGTCCGAGGGTTCGAATCGTGCGCGACCGGCAAAGACGCGTTCTCTCATGCGGATCATCTCGCCGCAGCGGTTTGGTATCTGCAGCACAGCAACGAAGCAGAAGCGTTGAGTGCCATGCGCGAGGGGCTGCTGCGTTTTCTGAATCACCATGGAATTGGCGCCGACATCTACAACGAAAGCATCACGCGGTTCTGGGTCGTGATGGTTTTGAGACGAATGAAAGAGCTTGGTCCAGGCTTATCGCTTACTGACCTTGCAAATGCAGTGGTGGACTCGTTCACTAAATCGCGTTTGGTGTCTGAGTATTACAGTGAAGAGTTGTTGAAGTCCGCTGAGGCGAAGCGTGGCTGGGTCGAGCCAGATCTAAAAGCGCTTTAGTCACTGGGAGCGCGGGCGGCCTCGCCCGCTTCAAGGTTGAATGCCACTTATTTTGAATTGAGAGATCCACTTGAACTTGATTGGAGGCGTTCGCTTCAAGCGGACGAGGCCGTCCGCGCTCGTGCGCCTGAAAGCGCAAGTGGTCGGAGAGGTGAAAGTCCTCTTCAGGCAAACGCTCTCCGGCCTGTAACCGAATGCAACTGCGACGCAGTGATGCGTGGTGGGGAGCAGCAGGAGGTGAACGACCAGTCCGTAGGATAACGAACTCGATTCGGCCTGGCATGAGTGGCGAGCCTGCGAGCGAATGGCGAAGCCTAGACCGGCAACGGAGACCTGTTGAGCTAAGGGGTAGCGTGCAAAAGCGACGACAGGGCCATGCGGGGTGGTTGGAGACGGAATGGTCTGCAAGGCCGCTTGCGTGAATCAGGGAGACCTGCTCGCTAGCAGCGACGGTGTTCATGCTTGCAATTGAAGGAGCCGAAGAGCCGAGCGAGCAGGAGTCAGAGCGCCCATAGTAGCGAGGAAACTCTGTAACGGGAGTGGAGCGAAGGGAGCGCAGGAAGGTGGATTCGTGACTGACAG
>JBGTLE010000152.1:0-3520 GCA_041744295.1 Pyrinomonadaceae bacterium
GAAGAGTGACGACGCCAGTAACAAGGCGGTTGCGATGCGGGAGAAATTGTTCATTTCGGAAAACCTCCAGATACTTCGAAACCGGCCAGAAGAGAGAAGTCCGGTGGGACTATCATTCAAAGGCCGCGGATTGGTGTCTACGTGCGTCGCGAAACTTCAACTCTAAGGGGGCGGCAGCGAAGAACCATTGGACGCTGTTTTCGCTATTTTCGGACGCGCAGTCTATGATGCCAGAGGCCAGCAGCAAGGTTGTGCGTTCATAAATTGCTTGCGGGGCAACTTTCTTAAAGTCCTAAAGCCACCTTGTCTCCACGAGGACACACTGATGATGGGGAAAGCCATTATAGTCCACAGCGGTTAAAAAAGTAAGATATCGAGGTCCATGACCGAAAGAGTCTGGCCGCCGGGCATCTATCTACAGAATTAGCCCTCGATCCATGCCAAAGGCTGCTCATAAAAGAGAATCAAAACCATCCTTCTCGATTCTTGGTTCCGGCCGTCTGGGAAGTGCCCTGGCAATTGCTTTGTCTTCGGCGGGCTACCACTCAGAAGCCGTCGTGACGCGCCACCTGGCGCGCGCAAGGAAAGCAGCCCGTCTGGTTGGAGGCGCCACCTTATCCTTATCAGCCAATCAGTTGCACCTGCTGCCGCCATCCAGCATTGTCCTCATTGCGACGCCGGATGACGAGATTTCCCACGCAGCTCAAGCGCTAGCGGACGCTCAGAAAAATCGGGTTAAGGAGCGGGTTGTTTTACATACGAGCGGTGCGCTGTCCTCGGACGTTCTGGCGCCGCTGGCAGCTACGGGATTCAAGACTGGATCCTTACATCCCCTCGTCTCCGTGAGCGATCCGCGGACCGGCGCTGTGAATTTGCGTGGCGCCTTCTACTGCATCGAAGGCGATCTCGGCGCCACGCGCGTGGCGCGGGCAATCGTCCGTGATCTTAAGGGAAGAAGTTTCTCTATCCGAGCCACATATAAGCCTCTTTACCATGCGGCGGCAGTAATGACTTCCGGGCACGTGGTTGCGCTCTTTGATCTGGCGGCCGAGATCCTGGTGCGGTGTGGACTAGATCCGGGCAAAGCCCGGCGAGTGTTGCGGCCGCTACTTGAGAGCACTGTGACCAATCTGTTAACTGGGAATCCAGCCAGTGCTCTGACCGGCACCTTTGCCCGTGGTGATTTGGCAACAGTCCAGAGACACCTATCCGTTCTTGGCGGGTCTGGGTTGTCAGTAGCACTCGATGTCTATCGAGCCCTGGGTGTTCACGCTCTCGAGCTGACGAAAAAGCACGGAGCAGATCCACAAACTCTGGCTAAGATTAGCAAGGCATTGGAATCTGTTCCGACTTTAAAGAAATAGTGCCCTGAAGAGAATCGGACTGACATTATGATTGCCGCAGCTCGCGAGGTTGCATCGCGCGTGAGGTCTGGCATCAAGGCGTTCGTACGAGCCGTGAGACGCTCGCGACTCGATGTCGCCCTCGGCGCCAGTGTCTTTCTTGTTGTTCTCAGCATCTTTCTTATTTCCCGCGTGCACCAGTTGGCAGATTCGAACTACTCGATGCTGCTAACCCAGAGTTTGCTCTATCATCGCAGCTTCACCTTAGACCGTTATAGCCTTCCCCGGCTGCATCCCACCCAGCAGCTTTTCCATGTTTCGAACGGCAGCCTTTACCAGCTCGAGCTCGTCGACGTTCACATTTACTACTTCTGGCCACCCGGAACTTCCGTGCTTTCTGTGCCGTTCGTCGCGCTGATGAATGCAAGTGGTGTTTCCGCGGCAACCGCGGATGGGAGCTACAATCCCGATGGCGAGGTCATTATCCAAGCCCGATTGGCAGCGCTATTAATGGCAGTTCTTGCCTCTCTTTTCTACTTAACAAGCAGGTTCCTGCTACCGCCGGGCTGGAGTCTTCTTCTTTCTCTTGGCACAGCACTCGGGACCCAAATTTGGAGCACAGCCTCAAGAGCGTTGTGGTCAGACACATGGGGGATCTTTCTGCTTGGTTTCGTTGTACTCGGTCTGGTTGCCCAGGAGTTGGGCGTATACCGTCTCCGACCTGCATTGTTGGCGACCCTGCTGGCGTGGACCTATTTTGTGAGGCCGACCTTCGCGTTGCCCATAGTGGCGATCACGATTTATATCGTGATGTACCACCGTCGTCTGTTCGTGCCGTACGCAGCGGCTGGCGCTGCCTGGTTCACGGCCTTTGCCGTCTACTCCTGGTACCATTTCAGTCAAGTACTTCCTAATTACTACTTTGTTTACGAACACTTCGGATCCACGCCCGTGTGGCTAGCGCTTTTTGGCAATCTTTTTAGCCCTTCCCGCGGTCTGTTGGTGTTTGTGCCGGTGCTCTTCTTTGTCGGCTATCTGTTGCTCCGTTATCGAGCAGCATTGCCACTACGGCGGCTAGTGGTACTTTCGCTTGTGATTGTATCTGTCCATCTGATTGTTGTGTCTTCACATTCGCCCTGGTATGGCGGCCACTGCTACGGGCCACGTTATTCGACCGGGATCGTACCCTGGTTTTACCTGCTCGCTTTTGCGGGTCTACAGGCGCGTCGGAGTGCCAGGAAACAAATATCCAAGTCGCGAGATCCTCGTCGCCGGCTGGAAGCAGCTGTTGGCGCTTTGCTCCTGCTCCTGAGTGTCACCGTTAATGCGCTCGGAGCGACGTCTCATGCTACCTGGCTATGGAATTCCAGGCCCGTCAACGTAGATCAGGATCCAGACCGAGTATGGGACTGGAAGCACCCGCAGTTTCTTGCTACCTGGGATCATTAAGCCTGCTAGTGTTCGAGCTTGAAAAGCCACGATCCACGAAGTTGCGCAAAATGGCTTAACGCGATTTCCTACCGGCCTGTGTGGTTTCGTGGATTGGTGCTTTCGTCCTCGATGCTCGCAAACTCTGGGCGATTAGCGGCACGATCCGGCGCGGCACATCGATCGCTGCTTTGATATGGCGCGCGTGGGTAAAATGGCCGGCGACGTAAACCCCAGGAATGTTAGTTTCAAACGTGTCAGGATCATAAACGGGAACCTCGGTTAGTTTGCCAGGCTCAATTATCACTCCCAGATTCCTCAGCAAGCTAAGGTCGGCGTCGCTGCCAATCAGAACGAAAACTACGTCATTTGCAATGGTCAGAGTCTCATCGTCGTCGCTAACCAGAGTAATTTCTCGCCCGGTGATGTTGACGATCAGCTTGACGAGAATAACGCTCAGCCGCCCGGCGGCAATTTGTTGTTCAAGGGGAGTGCGCACCCAATGTTTCATCGCCCCGGCTTTTGGGTCGCGATTCTCCCAGTCTTCGCGCCAGATTGCCATTGAGGTTCGCGCACCTTCTTCGGCAAGAAAAAGCGCGGCCTCCGCGGCGCTATTGCCGCCCCCCACAACCAGCGCATTCTTGCGAACATAAGCATAGGGTTCCACAAAGGTGTGGTGGACCTTGGGAAGGTCTTCGCCGGGAATATTAAGCCGGCGCGGATAGGCCATCGCCCCTATCGCAAATAAC
>JBGTLE010000153.1:0-2712 GCA_041744295.1 Pyrinomonadaceae bacterium
ATGTCGGCGAAGTAGTTACCGGTGTTGCCTTCCGGCAACAACTCAAGCGGTCCCGTCCCCTGCCCGAAGACGTCAAAGTCAAAGGTCTTGTAGCTTAATGTCGAAGAGAGAAACGAAGCATTCTTGAAGATTGCCTGCTCAGAGATGGAGACGAGCAAGCCCCTCTGCTTCGTATTCGGTGTGGTCGGCTGCGGATTAAAAGTGTTGAGTCCAGCGAATCGTACCTTCTGAGGGAAGAGTGCCGCGACGAATTTGGCGCTGTTAGTCTTGTTGATGTTGAAATCGAACTGCGTGAATGAGTTGAAGGCCTCCGATGTTGAATCGTCTCCCGGAGGTTCGAGGCTCGGCACGCGAGTGCGCGTGAAACGGTACTCAAGGGACTGCAGGAAGAAAAAACGATCGCGGGCTACAGGGCCGCTGAAGGTGACGCGCGGGCGAAATGAATCAATCGAACCGGTGAAGGTGTTGCGAAAAGTTGGAAAGACGCGCGCGGCGGTGACTTTGAATTTGTTGCCGCCGCCTTTGGTTTCGAGATCGGTCGCACCGCCGGTAAGCCGGCCAAATACCGCCGAGTACGGGTTCTCTTCGGTTCTTACGTTTGCTGCCGCTTCGAGCGGAATGTCGAAGGCGAGGTTTCCAGTAACGGGATCCGTGATGTCCACCCCGTTGACTGTGTAGCTGCTCTGGCCGGCGCGGGCGCCTTTCTGATGGTCTACTCCGTCCATTCCGCGCAGAACACCGGGAGTCAACAACGGCGCGCTCTGATAGTTCTCCGCCGGCAGCGGAACATCCGTCAGTGTTTGGGAGCGAACGGTATTGCTGGTGGTTGTTTCGGCCGTACTGAGCAGACCCTCTTCCTCACGAATGTTAACCGTTTCGGAAATCGTAGCTTTCATTACGATTTCAACGGTCAGCCCTACACCCGGCGCCAGACTGATTTCACGCCTCACTGTGGCCAATCCATCAGCCTCAGCCGTCAGCACATACGTCGCCGCCGGCAGATCGGTGAAGATGAAATTGCCCACATCGTCAGTGACTACTTTGAAAACTTGCTCCGTCAGGTCACGATTGACGAGCGTAAGCCGTGCCCCGACAAGTGAAGCCGGAGGCGCATCTGTGGCTTCAGTGGTTACCTTAACGATTCCCTTGATGCGGCTCGTCAAGTGTTGGGCATGTGCGCTGGGTGGTAAGACCAGCAGACTGAATATCGCGGCGCACAGCAGGATAGAGTAGAAGAATTTGCAATCAGGCGAAGGTGTTGAGGGAGTCGAGGGAGTCAAGGCGCCGCTTGTCAGTTTTCTGTTCATTCCAACTTCGAACTGACCTAATGGGGAGGTTTTGGGTCCAACGAGTTGTTTGGCGTGCCTGCGATCTCGAACAGCTAATCAGTCGTATTCTATCATCGCGATCCGAATGCACCACCACATCTTATAGGCAAGTCGCGGCGCTCCCCCGCTCATGAGCCAGAGCTTCAGCTAAAGCCTCTTTGAGATCGGCTAGGGATGGGTCTTTTCTGACAATGATTCCTGCTAAAGCACGCAACGCCTGATTGACAGATTCGGAATCTGGGAACACTTGCGCCATCTCAGGATCGAGGACGACCACGTTGCAGCCTTTCGGAAAGGCCTGCATACTTTCCACGCATTCCTGAAGTCATACTCGGCCAATATCTCCGGGTGCAGGTTGCTTATTCGATTCCTGATTCATATTGGCAGGTGGCCTGATGTTCAGCCTCCCTCTGCTGTAGTACACCATGGAAGTGTGGTGGGCGGGATTTAACACCCATCCTTACCGGCTGCTAGCCTATGTATTGACAACGTTCCTTTTGTTACTTGGCTACAATCGATATGCGCGTTTAAGGCGCGATAGGAGTATGACGGAAGTCGCAATCGACTCCCGTCGAAGAAATAGGCATCGATCTTTTTCTCGCAGCACAAATAAGCGATTTTGCTGAGGAAAAGTGAAGAATCATGGTGCCGAAGGGGGGGCTTGGATAGCTTGATTCCCTTCTCTCACTTTACTGAGCAATTCTCAAAATGCTCAGGTTTCACACTTTTTGGCCATTCTCATTCAGGGCCACTGAGTCTATGTCCGCTTCGCGGTTGGGCACTAAATGGGCATTAAAATTTAAGCATGGACTAAAGTGTGCCACGTGCGAACTCGCCGCCTAGAACGACTTTGAAACTTGAGATGCGACTCCAAGATCTAGTCGTTTTTCCTCAATGCGAATGTTCATCTCGATAGCTACGTATCACTTTATCACAAACAACAGCCGTCTACGGTCTAGTCGAAGGTTGGTTGTCCCGTCAAGCAGCTCCGGAAGCGCTGGTTGTTTCAGAACCCGTTTGCCCGCAACCTTCTTGGCGCAATAACCCAAACAGCGGAAAAAGGGCGGCTGCCATAATTAAGCAATCATAAGATCCAAAGGAGTAGAAGAGTGAGATTTTTACTTGGCGTATTTGTGGGTTACAACCTGCGGGGCAGGAATGAATTACTAATCACAGTCCTTGCGATTATTTTGTTGATTAACTATGTAGTCGTGCCGACAGCAGCACTCTTAGCTCTCCATTTGGATGTACAACGTGAGCACCAATCGAGACCGGCTCACACCAAAGTCCCAGCAATCAAGGGATTGACCTATGCAGAGGCTGAAACCAGGCTCCGCTCCTGTAACTTGAACATTCGATTGCTCGCAACTCGCTACGATCTGCC
>JBGTLE010000154.1:0-13256 GCA_041744295.1 Pyrinomonadaceae bacterium
TTCCCAGTTTGACTGATCCTTCGGTCGCGCCGCCGGGCAAACATGTGATGTCGTGTTTTGTGCAGTACGCGCCTTACAACTTGAAGGAAGGCACGTGGGATGAAAAGCGCGAGGAATTTGGCGACACAGTGATCGACACCATTGCCGAGCATGCGCCGAACATCAAAGACATCATCCTGCATCGACAAGTCTTAACACCGCTCGATATTGAGCGGGATTTTGGCTTGTCGGAAGGAAATATTTTTCAGGGCGAGCTGACGCTTGAACAGCTTTTCTTCCTGCGTCCAGCGCCGGGTTGGGCGCAATATCGCACGCCAATCAGAAGGCTCTATATGTGCGGATCGGCCACGCATCCCGGCGGTGGAATCATGGGCGCGCCCGGTCGCAACGGTGCGATGCAACTCTTGAAAGATTGGAAGCGGGGAAGAGTTTAGCCGGAGATTTTGGCCAGGGATTAACGCGGATAGGAAAGGATCTGAAAAAAACGAATTGCTGGATAGGCAACAATATAAATTGCTCTTGTTCAGATCCGTATCATCCGCGTTAATCGGCGGCTAAGGATCTTTCGTTGAACAGACGATGCCAACGCACGACACTATCATCATAGGCGCCGGGCCAAACGGATTGGTAGCCGCCTGCTATCTGGCAAAAGCAGGCTTGAAACCGCTCGTATTGGAAAGGCGCGACGTGGTGGGCGGCATCGCCGTTACCGAAGAGATCGCGCCTGGTTTCAGTTGCTCGACTGTCACCCATTCAACTGGACCATTACTCGCTCACGTTCTAAGTGATCTGCAACTCGAGCGTCACGGTCTCGGGTTCATTAACCCAGAGACTCAAATCACCGCGCTCAATCCCAATGGCCCAGCGGTTTCGATCTATCGTGATGCGAAACTTACTGCGAAAGAGATTGAGAACTTCTCCGCCAAAGACGCAGCTGGCTACCTCGACTTTGAAAAAAGTTTCGCGCGCATTGGAAAAGTACTTGCTCCGATCTTGTCGCTGACGCCGCCGGCAATCGATAAACCATCGCCGGGCGAAGTATGGGATCTGGGAAAGCTCGGCCTGGCGTTTCGCGGTCTGGGGAAGAAGGATGCCTTCCGGCTGTTGCGTTGGGGACCAATGGCAGTGGCAGATCTGGTTGCGGAATTTTTTGAGACGGAACTGTTGCGCGCTGCGTTCGCGGCGCGGGGAATCTTCGGCGCTTTTGCCGGCCCATGGTCAGCCGGGACAAGTGCTGGACTGCTGTGGCAGGCCGCCATGGATGGTCGCGCTAACTTGCCGGCTGGATTCGTGAAAGGCGGTATGGGCGCTTTGACGCAAGCGCTTGCCAAAGCTGCGACGACCGCTGGGGCTGAGGTCCGCACGGGCGCCGAGGTCGCTGGAATTAGCGTGCGCGAAGAGAAGGCAGCGACGGTTGTGCTGACGAGCGGAGAGGAGATCACCGCGCGCGCGATTATCTCAAACGCGGATCCCCGCACGACTCTTCTGAAACTCGTTGATTCGATGGATCTCGACCCGAGCTTCATCAGTAAGATTCGAAACTATCGTTCAGTGGGAAGTGCGGCCAAAGTAAACCTGGCGCTATCGGCACTGCCATCGTTTGCGGGCATTGATTCCGCCGAGGCTGAGTCCCGCCTTTCCGGTCGGATTCACATTGGTCATGAGATCGACTATCTCGAGCGTGCCTTCGATGCCGCGAAGTATGGCGATTACTCCCCTCGGCCCTACATGGACGTTACCGTACCTTCGCTCACCGATCCATCCCTGGCGCCATCAGGCGCGCACGTCGTGTCAGTTCATGTGCAGTTCGCGCCCTACAAATTGAAAGAGGGTGACTGGAAAACGCGACGCGATGAGTTTGGCGCCAACGTGATTGAGGTGTTGTGCGAACACGCGCCGAACATCAAAGATCTGATTGTGGGTCAGCAGGTGATTACGCCAATTGATTTGGAGAAGACTTATGGGCTTGACGGCGGTCACCTGATGCACGGCGAGCAATCGTTGGATCAGTTCTTTACGTTTCGACCGTTGATTGGTTGGGCGCAGTATCGAACGCCGATTAAGGGACTGTATCTGTGCGGCTCCGGCACGCATCCTGGCGGCGGAGTCACCGGTGGCCCAGGCGCGAACGCCGCCCGCGAAGTGATCAAAGACCTGAAACGACGATAGTATGTTGCCTCTTTGAGGAGGGATCTCAAGCTGGGAAAGCTGGCGGTCGGGAAGGGTGGTTTACCCCCGCTCGATCCTATTCATCATGTGGAAAATCATCAGAGTACGCGGGCATTTCGCCGCGGCTCTGCCGCCTTCGTAGCGGTAAGCCTATAGCTTACCGTTAGCCGTGATATTGGTCCGAGGGCTGCGCCTCAAAGTGATGGGAGGCATAGCCTCTCTGAGCAAAAAGATGCTTTACGGTAAGCCGGAGGCTTACCGCAAGGAATGCGGCAGAGCCGAAGAAGGCGTTGGCCGGTCGGAAATCAGCAATCAATGAGGTTGATTAGATATCTAACTCAAAAACATGCCCACCCAAGCAAAACCGAGCCGTAGCTTCGCGAGCGACAACAACGCGGGTGTGCATCCGCAGATTCTGGAAGCAATCGTCGCTGCCAACCAGGGACACGTCATCGCTTACGGCGATGATTCGTATACCGCTGCCGCGAACAAGAGATTTCGCGAGCACTTTGGCAAAGACATCGACGTCTACTTCGTCTTCGGCGGCACGGGTGCGAATGTGTTGGGCTTGAAAGCGGTGACGGAATCATTCCAAGCGGTGCTTTGCGCGGAAACCGCGCACATCAACGTTGATGAATGTGGCGCGCCGGAAAAGTTTACCGGCTGCAAATTGCTCGCGGCGGAAACAACCGACGGCAAGCTCACCGCGGACCATCTCAAACGCTTCCTGCACGGAGTCGGCTTTGAACACCATGTGCAGCCGCGCGTGATCTCGATCTCGCAATCCACCGAAATGGGCACCGTGTACACCGCGCAGGAACTGAAAGCACTGGCGAAGTTCGCACACTCCAACGGCATGTTGTTGCATATGGATGGGGCGCGCATTTCAAATGCAGCGGCGAGTCTCAAGGTTGGTCTGCGTCAGATAACCAAAGACGCCGGCGTCGACGTGCTGTCGTTCGGCGGGGCAAAGAACGGGATGATGTACGGCGAGGCAGTCGTTTTTTTCGACAAGTCGCTAGCTCGTGATTTCAAGTATCTTCGCAAACAAGGCATGCATCTGCCGTCGAAGATGCGTTTCATCTCGGCGCAGTTTGCAACGTTGCTATCTAACGATCTCTGGCGGCGCAATGCCGAGCATGCGAACCGTATGGCCCAGCTCCTGGCGCAGGAGATCGAAAAGATTCCCGCGATAAAGATTACCCAGAAGGTTGAATCCAACGGCGTGTTTGCACTGGTGCCGGCCAAATACATACCGTTGTTGCAGAAGAAGTATTTCTTTTATGTTTGGAACGAGGAGACTTCGGAAGTGCGGTTGATGACATCGTTTGATACCACGGAAGAGGACATCGCCGCGTTCGTAACGCTTGTGGGGGAAACAATGAGGTAGTTGCTGGATAGCGGCATTCAATCCTGGCGGACGAGGCCGTCCGCACTCCCAGCACAACACAACCTATTCCAGGAGAAACTTCAGTAAGCCGCGCGTAGAGGCGATGCCGCTGAGACGCTCATCGTCGTTACCAACACGCAGGTTCGAGCGACGCAGGTCGACCGCCAACTGCTCTTGCCGCAGCCGCTGTCGCTCTTCTTCAAGCGCCAGCTTCTCTTTCGTACGCGACGCTTCCAAACCGCCGCCGTGAATAAACTCGACTATCCCGCTCAGTTCATCACGGTCGAACCAGGTGCCGTGGCCCTTGCAAACATCAACGATTACGCCGGAGCAGCGAGCGAAGTTTATGCGGTTCATCAGCTGCGAACACTCCGGGCACGGCACGTATTGAACCTTGCTCATTTCCCGCACTGCGCTCGCTGGCGCTGGCGAGGCAACGCCCAAAACTGCGGACTGCTGTTCGCGATTCGCGCAAAGCTTTTCAAACTCTCGCACGCCAAGCCAAAGGCCCAGACACCGTTCGCATTCCTTGAGAGCAGTGGCGCCAACTCTGATCGGCTTCATCTCTAAGCTGCAACGCGGACACTTGCGCGAGGCAGGCTCGTCCTCTTCGCGTATGCCCGCCGGGGCGCCACAACGCTGACAGAACTTACTGCCCAGAAACATCGATCCCAAACATGAAGAACAGGAGACCGTGGCGAGACGCGCGCGGCAGTATTCACAGTGCGGCGCGTCGGTCGCAGTGGCGGCGCCGCACATCGGACAGTTAAGAGTTTCTGCTGCCATGCAGCCCCATTCTAACAGTTCGAATTCGGGCTAGACTACAACGCGATTGCTGTGACATTCTTTGAGCTGTTAATCGCTGTCCGACGTAATCCCACTTCCAACATTGGCTGCTCCAATAATAGGTAAGGCGCAGCAGAGCACTGCATGCGAGCTCTACTTCTGGATATCAGCAGGCAGATGCGCAACTATTCGGCTACTGCTTGACTAAAAAGCATGTTGGGCAAAGCTCCCTGCAACTGGACGTAGATTCAAAGCTCGCCTGTGACCAAGCACGACAAACAAGCCTGCGTTCTCGGACTCGATATCGGGACGTCCGGCGTGCGTGCGGCGTTCTTCGACGAGCTCGGCTCCGAGATCGAAGGTGCGAGCGTGCGCACTAAAGGAATTTCCTCGGGTCTCAACGATCTGTCGGTTAGTGAACCAGAAGCACTGCTGGATCTCGTCGTCGAAACAATCGATCGGTTGCTCGTGGACTCAGCAGCCTCGGTGGCAGGTGTCGAACTGATCTCAATCTCATGCTTCTGGCATTCCCTCATTGGCGTCGACTCGACAGGACGTGCCACCATGCCCATTTTGGGTTGGGCCGAGACCCGCGCCGCGAATGCTGCGAGGGAGCTACGAGCGAACTTCGATGAGACTGAATCTCAGGCGCGCACCGGGTGTCGGTTTCATCCGAGCTACTGGCCCGCGAAAATACTCTGGCTCAGAAGTAATGACCCCGAGACCGCAAACCGGACGACGCACTGGTTGTCGTTCAGCGAATATTTGACTCAAGAATTTTTCGGTAGCGCCGGCATCAGCATTTCGATGGCGTCGGGCACAGGTCTTTTGAATCAGCACACCTGCGAATGGGACAGCGTGCTTTTGAATGCTCTGCGCATTCCTAATGAATCGCTTCCCGAGATCGCGGTTGATGGGCCATCTGAAAATTGCCTGCGGAAAGAGTATGCAGCGCGCTGGCCACAACTAAGGAACGCACGTCTGTGCGCGGCAATCGCGGATGGCGCCGCGAACAACATTGGCGCTGGCTGCACCACGCGAGAGCAGCTCGCGCTTATGATCGGGACTTCAGGCGCAGCGCGCGTACTCTATGAAGGCTTGCCGCCGGCGAACATTCCGAGTGCTTTGTGGAGTTACCGAGCTGATCGTAATCGAGTGGTGGTGGGCGGCGCGTTGTCTGACGGAGGCGGACTCTATCACTTGCTCAAAGAATCTCTGTTGCCGAATCTCGATGCAGCAACAATTACTATGGCACTTCAAAGTCTCGAGGCGGACGGCCACGGCCTATCGGTGCTTCCTTTTTGGTCCGGCGAAAGAAGTCCGGGCTGGTCTTTGACGGCCAAGGGCGGCATCCTCGGAATGACGCACGAGACGAAACCGATTGAGATTCTGCGCGCCGCTATGGAGGGAATTGCCTACCGATTTGCGCTGATCGTGAGAGCGCTGGATGAAATAAGTCCCCACGCTGCGATCGTTGCTGCCGGTAACGCGCTGCAGTCTTCGCCGGTGTGGCTGCAGATTATCGCGGATGTTCTTGGCCGACCGGTGAGGCTCAGCAACATACGCGAATCGTCATCGCGTGGCGCTGCCTTGCTTGCGCTTGAGGCTGCGGGCAAAATACCAAAGATCGAAATTAAGAGCAGTAATGGGAACGAGGTAGTCGTCGAACATGATCCCGCCCGGCACGAGATCTACCAAAAGGCAATTGAACGACAAGTGAGGCTTTACGAGGCCATGATTGTGTCAGAATAAAAGCATCCACAGATTACGCAGATTTCACAGATTCAAAATTGAAACCCAGCAAAACAGTTCAGTAGCAGCCTGTCTTTCTTAATCTGAACAATCTGCGTAATCTGTGGATGCTCTTCCTCCTTAAAACAACTCAAAAGGATCGCCAATGAGCACGCCTGTGCAGATGGAAAACACACACGTCACTCCTGAACTCGATCAATTGTGCATCAACACGATTCGCACACTCACGGTCGACGCGATTCAGAAAGCGCAATCGGGCCACCCCGGCTTGCCGCTCGGCGCCGCGCCGATGGCTTACGTGCTTTGGACCCGCTTCATGCGGCACAACCCGCGTAATCCTAAATGGGAAAATCGCGATCGCTTCCTACTCTCGGCGGGCCACGGCTCAATGCTGCTCTATTCCTTGTTGTATCTCACCGGTTATGACCTGCCGTTGGAAGAACTGAAAACTTTCCGGCAGTGGGGATCGAAGACGCCGGGGCATCCCGAAAACGTGCTGACTCCCGGAGTGGAAATCACGACGGGACCACTGGGACAAGGATTCGCTAATGGTGTCGGCATGGCAATGGGCGCGGCACACCTCGGCGCAAAGTTTAATCAGGATCAGTTTCCGCTCGTCGACCACTTCGTTTACGCGATCGCCTCAGACGGTGATTTGATGGAGGGCGTGGCTTCGGAAGCGGCTTCGCTTGCCGGGCATTTGAAACTGGGAAAGCTGATCTACCTTTACGACGATAACAACGTGACCATCGAGGGCTTTACCGATCTCGCCTTCAGTGAAGACGTACCGAAACGATTTCAGTCGTACGGCTGGCACACAATGACCGTAAAAGACGGAAACGATCTCGACGCGATCGAGGCAGCCATCCGCGAAGCACAAGCGGTCGCGGACAAACCGTCGCTCATCTCAGTCAAAACGATCATCGGATATGGATTGCCCACGCAAGGGACGCGTAAAGCGCACAGCGATCCGCCCGGCGAAGAAGCAGTGCGCGAAACCAAGCGAAGCTTAGGCTGGCCGGAAGACAAAGAGTTTTATGTGCCTGAAGAATCGTTGGCCCATTTTCGAAAGGCGATTGAAAACGGCGAGCGAGCTGAACGAGATTGGCAGGCGATGGTGCAGAAGTATGAACAGCAGCATGCGGAACTGGGACGAACGTGGCGGTCGCTTATGAAAGCTGAACTTCCCAAAGGATGGGAAGAGCACCTGCCGACTTTCGCCGAGGCCAAACCGATGGCCACGCGCGTGGCCAGCGGCGAAGTCATCAACGCGCTGGCGCCACAATTGCCAATGCTGATCGGTGGTTCCGCCGATCTGGGCGTCTCTAACAATACAGACATCAAAGGCAGCGGCGACTTCGAAGCAGGAACCTACGAAGGCCGAATCGTCCACTTCGGCGTTCGCGAACATGCCATGGGCGCGACCCTGACGGGCATGGCTTTGAACGGCGGACTAATTCCGTTTGGCGGAACGTTCCTGACCTTCTCCGACTACATGAAACCTGCGATTCGACTGGCTGCGCTTTCTGACGTTCAGGTGATCTATGTCTTCACACACGATTCGATAGGGTTGGGCGAGGATGGGCCAACGCATCAACCCATTGAACATCTCGCGTCGCTTCGTTCGATTCCGAATTTGTATGTGCTTCGTCCCGCCGATCCGGCGGAGGTGAGTGAAGCCTGGCGAATCGCGATCCTGCGGCGCCACGCTCCCACTGCACTCGCCCTTACTCGACAGAAGGTGCCAATTATCGATCGGCAACGGTTTTCATCGGCAGCAGGTTTGCGACGTGGCGGCTATATTCTCGCCGAAGCCGAGAACTCAGAGTCGCAACCAGTCGCACCTCAGTTGATTCTGATCGCCACGGGATCTGAGGTTTCGCTTGCGCTTGACGCACGTGACAGGTTGCAGAACGAAGGTGCGTCTACTCGGGTCGTGTCGCTGCCTTGTTGGGAGTTATTTGAAGAGCAGCCGCAAGAGTATCGCGACGACGTCTTGCCGCCTTCGGTTACTAATCGTCTTGCAGTTGAAGCTGGTGTGCGACAGGGATGGGATCGTTATGTGGGCCAGTCAGGAGATGTGATTTCGCTCGATCGCTTTGGAGCGTCTGCGCCGGGAGATGTTGCGCTGAGCCAGCTCGGTTTCAATGTCGAGAATGTTCTTGAGCACGCGCGCAAGCTTTTGAAACTGTAGCTGGAAATAATTCAAGACTGGACAATTTGCAGTTGGGAGGGGTGGTTTACCCCCGCCCGCTGGGATAACAAAGACTGGCTAAGGGATACAAAAACAGCGGGGGTAAACCACCCTTCCCGACCTGCAAATTATCGACACTGCGAGCTGGATCCCTCACTCTCAAACTACGAACCTAATCGCCTTTGGCATGACTCGGAACTCAACCGGCGTTTTACCACGAAGGTTTCCATCAGCTTCGATCAGCAAAGCATCTTCAAGCGAGAACGTCTCGATGCGAACGGCTTTGGCCTGACTCACTCGCACTTTTTCGTTCGCAACATGGCCTCCGGTATGGATGCGCGGCATCTCGCGCAGCACCCCCAGTCGCGATAGCCCGGACACGCTGACCACATCCAGTTTCCCGTCGTCTGCGCGGGCAGCAGGCGACAGCATCATTCCGCCACCGGCATAGATTCCGTTCGCAACGGCAACCAGGTTCATTGGGTCATCGATCACTTCTCGCTCATCGATTGAGATTCGCACTCGCCTCTCACGCCAGGCGACCAATGCGCCCGCCGCGGCGAGCATGAACCGCGCCTCGCCTGAAAAACTACGGATGAATTTCCCCTGCGCGGCTACGCGCGATGCGGTCTCGCCACCAATTCCCATCGTTGAGGCGTTCAGGCAAATGAAGGGCTTGGTGTAGTTGTCACACGCGCCGTAGAGAAGATCGAACACACGCGTGGCGGTCGCGGGCGGCTGACTGAGATAGGACACAAGTGTCTCGATCCAGTTTTCAAGTGGCACGCGACGGCCAATCATTCCGCGCGCAAAATCATCACCGGTTCCAGCGGGCAACACTGCGATCGCCGCGTTAGGGTTAATTGGCTGCGGCAGTTCGTCTGCGTTGTTGAACTCAAAAAAGCCCTGCGCTGCTTCACTCAAGGTTCCGTCGCCGCCAACCACCGCGATCGTGGTGCAACCTGTTTTGAGAGCGGCGCGCGTTCTCTCGGTGGCAGTTCCTGACCCGGTGGTCTCATAGAGATCGAAATCAATCTTCGCGGCATGCAAGCTCGCGCGAACAATTGGCCAGGCACGTCTCGCTCTTGCGGCGGTGTTGTTGACGATAATAAGCGGGTGAGTCATGCGAGGCTGAAACTCTATCACCGTTTGCGCCTAGCCAAGGGCATTGACCGCACCGAACCTGAGCGCACCGTGAACTGTTTGAAGCTGTTAATCAAGTAAAGGACTATTTGTAGATGCTGTACGAAGCACGCCAGCAGGCGCAATGAGGATTGGAGAGATGGGCGTCATCATAACGTGCCGTGGTGGCAACAGATCCCGTTTCCTCGGTAGTGGTCTTTAAGCTATGGAGTTTGCGGCAAGCGTGGTTGAGCCGGTAGTCGCTAGCGCGTTCACGAAAAAGTCCGAAAGCGCAGCTACGCTTAGAGTCTAATGAGACGTGTGGGAAAGTGGTTTTGGTGTTGGGGTGATTGGCGGCTCGGAGGGTGCAAGGCGAGGTAGCGCGTGAGTTGTAGGGGCGTCGTCACAAGAACGGACGCCCCTGCAAAGTTTAGGTACGTGCTTTTGAGCGACGCGCCGCCAGGGCCAACTCTCTCGCTCGCGGCATTGCCTGCACTGCTTGCGCAATCTGCGGGTCTTCCACGTTGAAGACCTGCAAAGCCGCCAGCGAACCGAAGGCAGCCGTCGTCAATTCATACCGCAACTGACGCGCAACGAACGCCCGCGACTTGTTCAACTGATCCTCATTGATCTTGAATGTCGGCTTGCTCGCAACAAAGCGTTTGAATTCTTTGTAGAGCGCATCCGTCACTGGAAAATCCGTGTCCTGAATGTCATGGCCAAACTCGATCTTCTGCTTCACTTTGTAAGTTTCGAAGCCCTTCACGCGACCTGTGGCCAGCTCGAGAGCAAAGGCGAAGATAGGATCGGCGAGCTTTGCATCGGCGGGATTTCCAAGCATCGGCTTCACCACTTCATCGGGAGCGATTCCGCCGCCGCCATAAACGGCGCGACCTGAGTCAGTGTGACTTTCCGCACCGGCAGGAGCCTGCTCGCCTGGTACAGCACGCTGACGGTAGTAGTCATAGTTACCACCGTTCGAATAGTCCCTCTGAATCAGGCGTCCTGACGGTGTGGTGTACTTGGCAATCGTCAACAGCAGCGCCGACTCGTATTCCAGTTGAATCGGTAGTTGCACCAGGCCTTTACCAAAGGTTGTTTCGCCAACGATCAGTGCGCGATCGTGATCCTGCAGAGCCCCGGCGACGATCTCGGCTGCCGAGGCCGTGTCGTTGTTCACGAGCACAACGAGTGGCACCGAATCCGGCAAGTCATTGACTGCCTTGAACGATTCAGAACTTCCTCGGATTCTACCTTTTTGCGTAACAATCAACTGGCCGCGTTGCAGAAACATGTTCGCAACTCGCACCGCCTGGATCAACAGCCCGCCGCGATTTCCACGCAGATCAAGAATGAGCGTGGTCATACCCTTTGAATGCAGATCCTCCAGCGCGTCTGAGAATTCGTCAGCCGTGGTCAGGTTGAAGCCGCCAGTCATTGCCACATAGCCGACCCCGGGCTTCAGTATGTAAGACTGAGGGATGGACGGCAGCGGCACGGCGTCACGCGTGATCGTTACAGTCTCTTTCTCACCAGTCGCCGCATGTTCGACCGTGACCTTTACGACGGTGCCACGCGCCCCAAGGAGGAACTTACGAACTTCGCCGTAGTTCTTGCCCTTCATGGACTGGCCGTCGACTTCAAGAATTCGATCGCCGAATCGCAGACCCGCTCGGGCAGCCGGCGCTTCGTCAAACGTGGCGCGAATGTAGGTATTGGTAACTTCGTTCTCTCGCAGGTCGCCGATGGTTGCACCAATACCGAAATACTCTGAACGCTGCTCGGTCTTGAACGAGGCGTATTCAATCGGATCAAAGTAAGTCGAGTGCGGATCCAGAACGTTCAACATGCCGTTAATCGATGATTTGAAGACCGAGTTGTAATCGAGCTTCTTGCCGTCGATGTGGTTGGCCTGAATGACTGAAAGAGCTTCGCCCAGATCGCCCTTAACAACATTGGGGGTTACCGGTGCCTTGGCGCCGGTCGGAGTAGTTGCCGGAGTGGTTCGCTCAGGAGCCGGCTGCCGCCGCGCCGCGCGATTCTGTTGAGAAAAAATAATTGCTGGCAGTGAAAAAGCTATTAATAGACAAAGGATTCCCGGGACCAAAAGACGTTTTCTCACGCAACCCTCCTATAACCTGAAATCCACCGGCGAGAGTGGGCAGTCAGGATAACACGACCCTCAGCCCAATTGAATGTACGCGGTTCCCAAAGCCAAAGTTTTAATTGACACCTGCTGTTCCAGAGCCAAGGTTGCAAACGCTGCTCTTTCGGCAGGCACCAGCCTTATCGAAAGGTAGATGCAGCCAAGCTCGGGTTCGTCGCCTCGCTCATGCCGAAATCTCGCGAGCGGGCAAACACAACTTACAAAAAACTGGAAATCAGGTCGTCTGCTTCCGCTCATCCCTCACTGGCATATATAATCCCACTCTTTCAACCTACAGATTGCACGTTTACTTCAGCCCGGAGGAATCGCCGAATGTCACCACTCAGCAGAGATCAACTGTTCTCGTTTGCCAACAATCACCGCACAGAATATGAAGGGCTATTGCGCCAATTCGTGGAAACCCCCACGGTTTCAAACGATCCCGCGCATCTGGATGACATTCGAAAAGGAGTCGAGCTGACAGTCGCGACGCTCGAACAGTTTGGCGGAAAGGCCGAGGTTTTCAAAGTAGAGAAAGGAAACCCGGTCATCCACGGCGTTTTTGACGTCGACCCGAATTTGCCGACCGTTACGGTCTACAACCACATTGATGTGCAGCCGGCGTCGAAAGAAACCGAGCCCTGGAACACCGAACCATTCGTGATGACACAGCAGGGCGATACCTATTTTGGACGCGGCACTACGGACGATAAAGGGCCGGCCCTGGCTGCGCTCTTCGGCGCTCGCGCGGCGCGAGAAGCCGGCGTTCCGATCAACATTCGTTTCCTTTGGGAGTTTGAAGAAGAGATTGGTTCGCCAAATTTCGAGAAAATAATTTCCCAAGCGGCGGCAAACCTGCGCACCGGTTCGGTTGTGGTTTCAGACACGGTCTGGGTTTCGCGACAACGGCCGGCGAACTCCGCCGGGCTTCGTGGGCTGCTGGGATTCATACTGACTTTGGAAACTGGAACTACCGATACTCACTCGGGGGAGGTTGGAGGCGCAGCGCGGAATCCACTGGGCGAGTTGATGAAAGTAGCTTGCGAACTTTACGACCCGGTCACTGGGAAAGTGAAAATCAAAGGCTTCTATGACGACGTGATTCCACCTTCAAAGAAAGAACTGCAGGACTGGACAAACTGCGGTTTCAGCGTGAAGGCTTTCAAGAAAGCGCATCACCTGAAGTCGTTGCGAGTGGAAACTGAACTGGAAGTTATGAAGCGGATCTGGGGAATGCCGACGATGGAAGTGCACGGACTCGCCGGTGGTTATCAGGGACCAGGATTGAAGTCGATCGTGCCTCCGCGTGGCGAACTGAAGATGTCTTGCCGGCTGGTGCCTGGTCAGGATCCGAAAAAGATTGGGCGGGCAATTCAGGC
The DNA here is from genome assembly GCA_041744295.1 of Pyrinomonadaceae bacterium. GTDB lineage: Bacteria > Acidobacteriota > Blastocatellia > Pyrinomonadales > Pyrinomonadaceae > PSRF01. The sequence goes on from JBGTLE010000154.1 coordinate 12,939, forward strand.
GCTGGTGAAAGAAAAGAACCCGGACGTAAAGATTCATTTCGAATCCAATGCGCCGGCGTTTCGCGCTGAGGTGGAAGGCCCGCTGCCCGAGGCTTTGAAGCGCGCGGTGAAGTTCGCATTTAAGAAGGACTCGGTGTTCGTGCGCGACGGTGGGACTATTGGCGCGATGACCAGCATCCAGAAAGTGCTCAAGTGCCCAATTATGTTTCTGGGATTGTCGCTGCCGGAGCATGGCTACCACGCGCCGAATGAGAATTTTGATTGGCAACAAGCATCAGGCGGAATGGTCGCGTTTGCGAAATATTTTGAGGAGATTGC
>JBGTLE010000155.1:0-3469 GCA_041744295.1 Pyrinomonadaceae bacterium
CGATCAAAGGCACGACGGCATCATGCTTGCACAGGCGTTCGTGTGCTTTGAACCGCACGTAACACGAGATCTCAGAACAGCGAAGGAGGCATTGATGAAAACGAAAGAGAACCAGAGCAAGTCTGTCGAACAAGAAAAGGGGAGTTGGGAAACGTCCCGAGGTGGGGAGGCGTTGCAGAAAGAAGAACCCTCGCGGGATGTTGGTGAGTCAGGACAGATCGCGTCAGGTGGCCACTGTAATCAGCCGGGCGTTAATACACCGCGGCGAAGTAATCTCGGCGATGACGAGCTCGTGCCGCCGCAACGGCGCCCTTCTTAATGCGCACTTGTACTTTGTTGAGAGTTGACTTTACCGCGGTTGAATTTGTGCGAGGATTCTTCGAACGGCGGAAACCAGTGGCCGCGATTTGCCATGCGCCCTGGACCTTAATCGAAGCCGACGTGGTGCGTGGTAAGCAGGTCACATCATGGCCGTCATCGCGAACGGACCTAAAAAATGCCGGTGCCGAGTGGGTGGACAAAGAAGTGGTGACTGCGGCTGGTCTGGTAACAAGCCGCAAGCCGGACGACCTACCCGCATTCAACGAGAAGATGATTGAGGAGTTTTCGGAAGGTAAGCACGTTGGTCAGAAGGCTGCTGGAATGCGCTAGTCCTGCGGGCATGAATACAGGAGTTCAGAGTTCAACTTTTGTTTGATAGCGAGACCCGCAGCTTGAACGCTGAACTTGAACCTGTACTCAAAAATTCTCAGCGGCGCTTGCTCTTCGCAAATTCGACGGTAAGCGGTTGCCATGTAATAGCATTTCCCAGCAGGTTTTTCTTTATGTTTACCACTTCCATCCTGATTGGTGTCACAGCGATCAGCAAGAACCCTTTTTCGCGTTCGGGATAGAACGCAGTCCAATCTTCTTTCCAATGTTGAGCCTTGGATTTCGGATCATTCACAAGACGCGCCGTGCCCTGGATCGCCACGTAGGCCTGCGCCTGTGGGTCGAAGTAGAAGAGGCTCACGTTGGAATTGCTACGAATCTCACTGACCTTTTTACTGAGCGGGTTGGTGCCTAACCAGATCACCATGTTTTCATCCGGCGCGAGCGGATCCATTGTTCGTGCCTCGGCTTTAGCCCCAGACGTCACAGTAATCAACGAGCAATACCGTGCGGTGGCGATGATCTCTCTTGCAGCTTCTATTAGAGTTTTGTCTTGTGAAGATAGCTCTTGCGCAGACGCTATTGATGTTGCTGCACTCACCACCAGCAAGAGACAAATCACAACCGAGCCAGGCAACAGGTTTTGAGGTTTCGAGCACATTTTATGATCTCCACTTCGATAATCTGACCGCCGCTCTGTCAACTGCAAGAGCCAGTTCGTCACAAAGATGACGATGATTGACCGGCGAGCAGCTATCACAGACTTTCTGGTTTCTAACAATTTATCGGTCGTCTCATCCAGTTTACAAGGAGTCGCCGTGATGAAGCTCAGTTCTCTTTTCTTAATCTGCCTCTTTTTGTTCGTAGCCCACGTTACCGCACAGAAAGTTGACCGTGCCGTAGCTATCAAAGAAGCAGTCGAGACTGAACGAGCGTTCGCGAGAACATCGGAACTCAAGGGGACGAGAGATTCGTTTCTGGCATTCATTGCCGACGATGGCATTCTCTTTCGTCCTACAGCCGTGAACGGAAAGAAATGGTTGCTGGACCATCCTACGCCTCCATCACCAACTCGTTCCTGGCTCAATTGGCAACCCAGCTTTGGGGACGTTGCAGGTTCTGGCGACATGGCCTACACCACTGGACCATGGCAATTTCGAAGAGACATAAGAGATGAAAAGCCAATCGCCTTTGGTCATTTCGTCACAGTGTGGAAGAAGCAAGCGGATGGAAAGTGGAAGTTCGCCATTGATCTCGGTATTTCCCATCCACAGATTGCTCCAATTCCTAAGGGATGGCAGCCGGCAGTTTCTGAACCTGACAAGCAAGCCAAACCTGCATCAGCTGCAAAACAACCGCACAAACTACTGATTGCTGATATTGATTTCTCGAGCGCATCTCAAGCCGATGGTTCTCAAAAGGCCTTCAACTCGTTTGCGGCAAACGAAATTCGTGTGTATCGAAATGAGAAGTTGCCAATGGTTGGTCGGCAGAATGCTGTACTCGGATTGCCAGCACGCGACAGCACCTGGACCTGGACGCCAGCCTTTGCAGGAGTATCGAATGCAAACGATCTGGGCTACACGTATGGGAGTTATGAAGTCAGAGACGTCAAGCAGAAGATCACCGAAAAGGGAAACTACTTGCGGATCTGGAAGAACAACGGCGACGCCTGGAAGGTCGTGCTTGATCTAGCTGATCCACTGCCGTTGGAAGAGAAGAAAAACTAGTCATTTGACTAGAAGAAAACAAAAGGCCCAGACGAGAGATTCTCGCCTGGGCCTTGTTGTGTCGGGGATTGCTGTACTGCTTAGACCTTTTGACGCCGGCGACGAATTCTAGCTGCTACACCGACGAGACCTGTTCCGAGCAGAATCATGGTCGTCGGTTCGGGGATCGGCGTTCCTGGGACCAGAGGGTCCTTATCAGATCCGCCATCTTCGAAGCCCCTTGAACGTATTAAGAGGCTGTTGAAAATGCTCGACTCCGTGTTCCCATTCAGAGCGGCTAAAGTCACAGTGAAAGTGACAGTCGCTCCTACTCCTGTGCCGCCATTAGGGCTTCCGCCTCCGTTGTAGTCGTTGCCTGTGGCGCTAATCAGGTGGGTGCGAGCGCCGTCGGGTGCAACGTTGCCGGTCCAACCGGTGGGCGCCGCGCCAAACAACTCGAAGTTCGCGTTCGTAGTGACGAAAGTATTAACTACGGTTCCAGGGGCTAAATTAAATGCTCCGGCGGTAATGAATCCACCATTTAATGCCGGACTCGTATTTGTTAGCGTAATGGTGATGACATTTCCGGTTATGTTAACAGTGGCGGCGCACTGACCTGGGCTATCGGGCTCGCAGATTCCAACAACATCTGCCTTGCTCTCCGCAACTGATAAGCAAATCACCATAAGAGGCATGAAGAGGTAGATCGACTTCGGTAAGAAACGCTTGAAATAGGTCATCGGGTTAGTCCTTCCTGCTGCCTGGTTCTTTGGGCTTAACTCTCCAAAGCTTTCTGGGACTGTGGGAGTTATTGTTGAACGTTGTAAAGCTAAATAAGCTAAATAAGTAATTCCCAATGGTTACAGCAATACTGGGGCCATCACACCCGCCGTGCTCGTCGGATATAAATACGTTAGCACCCAATGACGAACGACCGAATTCATCTGAGATTGGTAAACAATTTCTAGAATCGAGATCACATATCGAGTGGCAAACTTATTTGACCTTTTTAAACATGGCTACTTGGATGAAGTCGGAAATGGTCGTTCCTAAGGGGCGTCGAGCAGCCTACAGATTCTTGGAAGCTATCATCATCAGCAAGTCCATCG